>NZ_JBCPAN010000003.1:0-63262 GCF_040916945.1 Bifidobacterium sp. RTP21102st3_E2_RTP21102_210122
ACACGTGGTCGATAGGCCGGACGTGGAAGCCCCGCGAGGGGTGGAGCCGACCGGTACTAACGGACGAAAGGCAACACCAACATTCCAACCCCTGGCGGTTGGACCGCATCTTCCTCCTGCAAACGGCACCAGACGGCAATGAGCATTGTCTGGCCACAAGACGAAACATCGACATATCCGCGTCCGCTGTCCGGTTCCCAGGCCGCCACAGGCCGGCAGACCCCAGCGTCTGACCGTATAAGAGAAGATTTGCGGCGGCCATGGCCCAGGTGAGACGCCCGGTCCCATTCCGAACCCGGAAGCTAAGGCCTGGCACGGCGATGGTACTGCACCCGACAGGGTGTGGGAGAGTAGCACGCCGCCGCATCACACGTACAGGAAGCCCCTCGGAGCACACGCCCCAAGGGGCTTTCTCTATATCCGAAACCAACAAGACAAGACACCGACAAGACATAGGCTCTCGCACCTAGGGTGTGGCCGAATCGAAAGCATATAGAAGAGGGAACCCTCCAATGACGGAGAGTTCCCTCTTTGCGTATCTGGACCGATAAAGGTCTAGAAATTGAAATTGTCCGGATCAGCACCGTTGCGCTTGCCGGTGTTGATGGCGGAGATGGCGGTCATATCATCGACCGATAGGTTGAAGTCGAAGACCTCGAAGTTCTGCTTGATGCGCTCGGCATGAGTGGACTTGGGAAGCACGACGATGCCGCGCTGGATGTGCCAACGAATCACTACCTGTGCAGCAGACTTGCCGTACTTGGCACCGATTCCGGCCAGTACTGGGTTGCTGAGTAGGTTACCGCCGGTGCCGCCGAGCGGACTCCAAGCTTCAGTGTGAATGCCCTTGGCACGCAGCTGGTCAATAAGCTCTTGATTGGTGAATTGTGGGGAAGACTCAACTTGGTCTACAGCAGGCACCACATCGCTATGGGTCAGTAGCTCATCGATATGATGCTTTTGGAAGTTGCTGACGCCAATGGCCTTGGCGCGGCCAGAGGCATAAATCTCCTGCAAGTCGTCCCATGCCTGCTGCCAGCCGTCTGCTGGCCAGTGAATCAGATACAGATCCACATAATCCACGCCCAAGCGGTCGAGGCTTTCTTGGAATGCATCCTTGCCGCGGCGTGCGCGAATATCGTCATTCCACAGCTTGGTGGTCAAGAAGAAATCGCTGCGCGGCACACCAGCACGGCGAATACCTTCACCCACTGAAGCCTCGTTGTGGTAAATCATTGCGGTATCGATATGGCGGTAGCCATTCTCCAGAGCCGTCTGCACCGCGTTCACTGTAGTATCACCATCCGGTGTCTGGAATACGCCCAAGCCCACCTGCGGGATGACAGTGCCGTTGTTCAGCATGATTGTCGATTGAATTGCCATAATGCCTCACTAGTCGTAGTATTCGTTCAATTTCCCATTCTAGAAACAAGACGATGCAATAAGCCGCGTTTTGCTGGCAAAGAATGATTCTTTTTTCAGCGCTACGATGAACGATATGACTACGGAATATGTGGCTGCATTTGATGCGGGGACCACGGCGTTGAAGGGTGCCTTAGTTAATGGGCAGGGTTGCATTGTAGCTAGTGCGAGTAGCGAACTTGACCTTATTATCAACGGCGACTATCGGGAGCAGAGCCCCGATCAATGGTGGCAAGCTTTCTGCTCGGCCTCCAGGCACATGATTGAGCAGGCGCGGCAATCCGAGTCAGAATTCAATGTGACTCGCATTCGTGGCATCATTTTCAGCGGTCAGATGCAGGATGTTATTGTTTTGAACGGCGAGCTCAATCCCGTCCGCAATGCCATTCTGTATTCGGATGGCCGAGCCGAGGAACAGGCCAAGCAACTCGCCGAGACATATCAGGGCGGTGCAGAACGTTTCCTGAACACCGTTGGTAACCGGCTCGAAGGCTGCTTGTCGTTGCCCAAGTTGATGTGGCTGCGTGAACACGAGCCGGAAACGTACGCGCGCATTCGTCATGTATTGATCAGTTCCAAGGACTACTTGATCGCCCAATTAACTGGCGAATGCGTGGGCGATGTGGCGGCGTGTTCCACAGCTGGGGCCATGAATATCCGTAATGGCCAGTGGGATGCCGAATTATGCGAGGTCGCAGAAATCGACATGACCATATTGCCACACCTGCACAATCCGCAAGACAACATTGGCACAGTGACGGAATCCGCTGCACAACGCACCGGTTTTTCCGCCGGAACTGCGGTATACGCGGGCATTGGAGACGCGGGTGCCACCACACTTGCCAGCGGTGTCAGCCACCCTGGTCAATACAACATCAATATCGGCGCCTCAGGCTGGATCGCCACCGTTTCGCCCGAGCCGTTCACCGACAAGCCAGGTGCTGCGAATCTGGCATTTGGCGTGGAAGAAGGCTTCGTGAATGCCGTGCCATTCCTCAACGCCGGCGACGTGCATAAATGGGTTACCGGCGTATTCTCCGATGGCGATTACGCAGAGGCGCATCAGCTTATCGAAACATCCAAACCCGGCTCCAACGGTGTGCTATGCCTGCCATATCTGGTGGGGGAGCGATTCCCTGTTATGAATCCGAATATTCGCGGTGCCTATGTGGGCCTCGATCCAGACACCGCCAAGGCAGACATGATGCGTGCCGCGCTTGAGGGTGTGGCCTTCTCCATTCGTCAAGGTATGGAAAGTTTTGACGCCAAACCCACCGAGATTTCCCTGATTGGCGGCGGAGCCAGAGAAAATGCGTGGTGCCAGATTCTGGCCGATGTGTTGGAGCATCCCATCGAAGTGTTCGCCAATGCCGATATTCTGCCAGCAGTGGCAATGGCCTCGTTGGTATTCAATGTACCAGACCTGCTGCAATCAGTATGCGAATGCACTGTATACCAGCCGAATCCTGACACCGCACGCACATATGCCGACGCATACCGGCGATTCCTGAGCCTCTACCCAATGCTGCGAACGATGGATTAGGAACTGAGCATCATGAGGCAATCGGCGAATTTGGTCCGCAAACATATAGTGGTCAACGGACTGGTGCAAGGCGTGGGATTCCGTTATTTTACGGTGACTCAGGCACGTCGGCTTGGTGTACGGGGTTGGGTGCGTAATTGTCGCGATGGCTCGGTTGAGCTGGAAGCACAAGGCAGCAGCGACGCAGTGCAAGCCTTGGTTGAGCAATTAGCCATTGGCCCGCGATGGTCCGAAGTGAGTCACGTCGCCGTGCATGACATGCCGATTATCGATGAGACCGCTCGGGCATTTGGCGTGCGTCAATAACCTGTATCACGAACCCACATCACGCACGATAATCTCACGATACGGGTGAACATGGGCGTTCCTCGCCGCTTAGGCCTCGCACATTGCTACGATGGGGCGTTATGAGTGAGAACATCATGCGAATCATTGACCTGCGTGGTCAGAACCTGTCCCGTGCCGAACTGCTTGCCGCGATGCCGCGTGCTGCAATGGGTACTTCCGAAGCCACCGATTTGGTGCGTCCGATTCTGGACGATGTCAAAGAACGCGGCGCCGCTGCCCTGCGCGACTTCGAGGAGAAGTTCGATCACGTGCGTCCCAAGAACCTGCGCGTGCCGGTCGAGGCGATCAAGGACGCCCTGACCACGCTCGACCCCGAAGTGCGCGCCGCCATCGAGGAATCGGTGCGCCGCGCCCGCGCCGTGGCCGCCAACCAGGTGCCGAAGGACTTCTACACCGACCTCGCCGAAGGCGCCCGCGTGGCCGAACGCTGGATTCCGATTCAGCGCGTCGGCCTGTATGTGCCCGGCGGCAAGGCCGTCTACCCGAGCTCCGTCATCATGAACGCTGTGCCGGCCCAGGCCGCCGGCGTCGAATCGCTGGCCATCGCCACCCCGCCCGCCCGCGACAATGAGGAAGGCCTGCCGAACAAGACCATCCTCGCCACCTGCGCCATCCTCGGTGTTGACGAGGTATACGCGGTCGGCGGCGCTCAGGCCATTGCCATGTTCGCATACGGCGCCAAGGGCAGCGAGCCGCAGGACGGCGACATCCTGTGCGATCCGGTTGACAAGATCACCGGCCCGGGCAACATCTTCGTGGCCACCGCCAAGTCGCTGGTCTCCGCATTCGTGGGCATTGACGCGGTTGCCGGCCCCACCGAAATCGGCATCATCGCAGACGAAACCGCCAACCCGAGCCTGCTGGCCGCCGACCTCATCGGCCAGGCCGAGCACGATGAGCTCGCCGGTTCCGTGCTGTTCACCGACTCCACCGAGATTGCCGACAAGGTGCAGGAGAGCCTCAAGTACCGCGTGCCGCGTACCGAGCACGCCGAGCGTGTCCACACGTCGCTGTCCGGCACCCAGTCTGCCATCGTGCTGACCGACGGTCTCGACCAGTCCATCGACGCGGCCAACGCCTACGCCGCCGAACACCTTGAGATTCAGACCAAGGATGCCGATGCGGTCGTCAAGCGCATCAAGAACGCCGGTGCCATCTTCCGCGGTCCGTACTCCCCGGTGCCGCTGGGCGACTACATGTCCGGCTCCAACCACGTGCTGCCCACCGGCGGCACCGCCCGCTTCGCCGCAGGCCTCGGCGTGCACACCTTCATGAAGCCGGTCGAAGTCATCGAATACGACGAGGAAGGCCTCAAGGCCCTCGCCGCCCGCATCAACGCCTTCGCGGTATCCGAGGACCTGCCCGCCCACGGCGAGTGCGTGCTCTCCCGCTTCGTCAAGGATCCGTATGACAAGGCCACCCTGCGCGAGCAGGAGAAGGAAGCCGGTCTGCGATGAGCTCGATTCCTGCAAACCTGCCGCTGCGCAACGACCTGATCGGTGAGGAGCCGTACGGCGCTCCCCAGCTGGACGTGCCGGTGTGCCTGAACGTCAACGAGAACCCGTATGCGCCGGACCCGGCCGTATGCGACACCATCGCCAAGCGTGTGCGTGAAATCGCCCCCACACTCAACCGATACCCGGACCGTGAGCACATCGAATTGCGTCAGGCATTCTCCGATTACCTGGCCCGCGAATCCGGTACCCGTCTGGACGTGGACGAGCTGTGGGGTGCCAACGGCTCCAACGAGATCATGCTCCAGCTGTTCCAGGCTTTCGGTGGCCCGGGCCGCACCGCACTCGGTGCCGACCCGACGTACTCCATGTACCCGGAGTACGCCCGCGACACCTTCACCGGTTGGAAGCTCGCCCACCGCAACGCCGACTTCACGCTGAACGTCGACAAGGTGCTTGAGGCCATCGCCGAGGTCAAGCCCTCGATGGTGCTGCTCACTAGCCCAAACAACCCGACCGGCACTCCGTTGCCGATGGAGGATATCGAACGTATTCTCGCCGCCTGCGAAACCGCTGAAGTGGTCGGCGCGGGCGAGGGCGTGCATCCGATTCTCGTCATCGACGAAGCGTACGTGGAATTCCGCAAGCCCGGCACCCCGAGCGCCGTGAGCCTGATCAAGGACCACCCGAACTTGGCCGTCAGCCGCACCATGAGCAAGGCCTTCGCCTTCGCCGGTGCGCGAGTCGGCTACCTGGCCGCGTCCAAGGGCATCATCGACTGCGTGCGTATCGTACGTATGCCGTACCACCTGTCCGCCGTGACTCAGGCCGCCGCACTGGCCGCCTTCGAACACACCGACGAGCAGCTGAGCCGTGTCGAGCACCTGCGCGAAACCCGCGAGGCCACCGCCGCATGGCTCAAGGAACAGACCTACAAGGACCAGCCGCTTGAAGTGGCCGAATCCGGCTCGAACTTCCTGCTGTTCGGCGGGCACTTCGACAAGCGTGAAGCCATCTTCGACGAGCTCCTGAAGCGCGGCGTACTCATCCGTGTGGTCGGACCGGACGGTTGGCTGCGCGTGTGCATGGGCACCGACGAGGAGATGGAAACCTTCCGTAACGCCCTTGTTGAAGTGCTTCGTATAGTGGAAGCAGCATAAGGGACGTTTCTTTCCGATTGCGGCGAGACCCGAAGCGATTCGAGTCCCGCCGCAATCCAATATGACGAATCACACAGGAGACATGATGGCAAGAACCGCGCACATCGTCCGCGAAACCAGCGAATCACACATCGACCTCGAACTGAACCTCGACGGCACCGGCAAAACCGATATCGATACATCCGTGCCGTTCTACAACCATATGATGACCGCGCTCGGCAAGCATTCGCTGATCGACCTGACCATCCACGCCCACGGTGACACCGACATCGACGTGCACCACACTGTGGAAGATACGGCCATCGTGTTCGGCGAAGCTCTGAAGCAGGCTCTCGGCGACAAGAAAGGCATCCGCCGCTTCGCCGACGCCACCGTGCCGCTCGACGAGGCGCTGGCCAAGGCCGTGGTCGACATTTCCGGCCGCCCGTACTGCGTGTGCAGCGGCGAGCCCGAAGGCTACGAATTCTGCATGATCGGCGGCCATTTCACCGGCTCGCTGGTCCGCCACGTCATGGAATCCATCGCCTTCCACGCCGGCATCTGCCTGCACATGCAGGTGCTCGCCGGCCGCGACCCGCACCACATCGCTGAAGCCGAATTCAAGGCGCTGGCCCGTGCGCTGCGCTTCGCCGTGGAAATCGACCCGCGTGTAGACGGCGTGCCCAGCACCAAGGGAGCCCTGTGATGACCGACGACAAGTTCGATCCGGACGAATCGCACTTCTCCGACGAGGAGCTTGAGGCTGCGCTCGCCGGATTCGAGAAAGAATTCGCGGACGATTCGGTATCCGGCGATGCCAGTGATACCAGTGATGCCGATAAAACAGCGGACGCTGCTTCAGCGAAGTCCGATTCCGACGCGAATGATGATACGGCTGATAAGGCTTCCGCTGATTCCGGCCGGCCTATGACCGACGACGTCACCGGGTCCGTTGCGGATGCGGTGAACGAGGCCATGGCCGACGTGGTCGACCCCTCGCTCGGCTTCGACAACGAACTCGCTGGACTGTTGGGTAACAAGGCGAAGGTGGCGCTGATCGTTACCCGTCTTGCCTCCGCCGAACTGTTGGCCGCGTTCTGCCAGCTGTCGGACATCTCCGCCGCATGCATCGGTGCCAATCAGGGGGCCGTCGCGGTGCTGAAGAATCTGGACGGCGACGGCCCGGAAGCCGCAGCCAAGGACCTGACCACCGTGGTATCCGGCATGGCCGTGATTCTTGCAGTCAACCGTGCCGACAAGCTTGAAGTGGCCATGTACGTGCAGGGAGAGGCCGGCCAGAGTTTCGCGCCGCCCGTGCTGTTCACCTCCACGCCGCGCTTCGTCGAGGACCTGATGCTCGGCATCGTAACCCTGAATCAACTCAAGACCCAAGGGTTCGAAGTGGTGGATTCCGCTGGACTCGACCATGATCAGGCGATGCAGATTCTCGCCAACCACACTAGGCGCGGACGTGGCGGGCGCGGCTCCCGCATCGAATAGACGCCAACCAAACCAGTAGGGGATAGGAGAGCAGATGACCACAGCGGTTGTTTTCGATTACGGTTTCGGCAATGTACGTTCCATGGTGCGTGCGCTCGCCAATCTTGGCGTCGACACCACCCTCACCTCCGACTACCGGCAGTCGTTGGAGGCCGACGGCCTAGTCGTGCCGGGCGTGGGTGCGTTCGCCGCATGTATGGAAGGACTGAAGAAGGTCGACGGCGACCGTGTGATCTATGATCGCATCCGCGCTGGCCGCCCGGTGCTCGGCGTGTGCGTGGGCGAGCAGATCATGTTCGAACACGGTCTGGAGCACGGTGCCCATGCCGCAGGCATCGGACTGATCGGCGGTTCGGTGAACCTGCTGGACGCCGACGTGGTGCCTCACATGGGATGGGACACGATCGAGGCCGCCCCCGATTCGGTGCTGCTCAACGGCGTGGAGAACGAACGGTTCTACTTCGTGCACTCCTACGCCGCGATGGAAGTGAAGCCGGCGGATACGTCCCGCTTCGACATCGATCTGAGCGATTCGCCCGAACGCGTGAGCTGGTGCTCGTACGGCCGATCGCGCTTTGTGGCCGCCTACGAACACGGCCCGCTGTCCGTCACGCAATTCCACCCGGAAAAGTCCGGGGACGCTGGCTCCCAGCTCCTCAAGAACTGGATCGCCACGCTGTAAAAAAGCATGAAGCTCCCTCTGACGAGGGAGCTCAAATTGTGTATAAGTAACTGAAGAAAGGCTCTTCTTATGTCGTTGACTCTGATGCCCGCCGTCGATGTACGCGATGGCAAGGCCGTGCGCCTGCGCCAAGGCGAATCCGGTTCCGAAACCGATTACGGTTCGCCGTTCGAGGCCGCCCGTACTTGGGTTGAGGCCGGTGCCGAATGGATTCACCTGGTCGACCTTGATGCCGCTTTCGGTACGGGCAACAATCGCGATCAGCTGCGAGAAATCGTTCATGAGCTCGGCGACCGCGTGAACATCGAACTGTCCGGCGGCGTGCGCGATGACGCTTCGTTGGACGCGGCCCTTGAGGCCGGTGCCGCCCGAGTGAACATCGGCACCGCCGCTTTGGAGAATCCGGATTGGACCGCCTCGGTCATCAAGAAGTACGGCGACCGCGTGGCTGTTGGTCTGGATGTGCGCGGTCACACACTGGCGGCGCGCGGCTGGACGCGCGAAGGCGGCGACCTGTTTGAGACCATGAAGTTCCTTGACTCCGTGGGCTGCTCGCGTTACGTGGTAACCGACGTGGCTAAGGACGGCATGATGTCCGGCCCGAACATTCAATTGCTGAGTGAAGTCGCTGAACGCACCGACGCCAAGGTCACGGCTTCCGGTGGTATCTCCAAGCTGGACGATTTGCGCGCCATCAAGGAACTGGCTGAAATTGGTGTTGATTCTGCCATCCTCGGCAAGTCCCTCTATGCACGTGCGTTCACGCTCCAGGAAGCGCTTGAAGTAGCGAAGTAGGCAAAGGACTCGCCTTAGCGAGACTGTTAATCTACCTTCGCTCAGCTATCGCTTCACTCAGACCCCTCCTACGGACAGCCCAATGGGCTGTCCGCTTAACGGCTCAGCAAGGGAGGTCGCCGGATTTGAGGAGCTTTTTGAAGACGGCGTAGTCTTCATCATTCTGTTCGGCGTAGCTGACGGCGAATGAGGCGATGGCCTGATCGAATTCGTCGGTGCCACCCATGTAATTGGCGATCGCAATCGAATCGCCGGTGCGGGCGTGGGCGTGCGCCAACGACCATGCGCACATGCGTGACAGATCGCTCAATCCCGAAGCGTTGAGATTGTCGATATCAATCGACCCCTTGCCATTCCACAACTGGCGCACGTAATAGTCGCGCGGTCGGCCATCCTCGGCCATAAAGCTCGACCAACCCAACAGCACATCGGCCGTATTCTGAATCAGCTTCTGCCCCTGAACCACGCGCTCACCGTGCGTGGCGTACGGCGACGCGCCGCAGTAATGCTCGAGCACGGAATACGTGGCCTCCTTCATCTGAATCATCATCGGATCGTCGATATCACGCGCGATCCACACCGACGTCCACGCGCGCTGGCCCACCGAGCCCACGCCCACCACCTTGCGGGCCGCGTCCTGATAGCGCAAATGATCGAACACCCAACGGCGATCGTCGTACAGGGAATGCCGGTAGCTCTCGAACAGCGTGTCTATACGTGCCTGCAACGCATCCAAGTCGGCGTAATCATCCAGCTGATTGATCGGCACCAGCTCGGGCGGATTGGATTTGAACCTGAGCTTGCCGCTCTCATAACGGCACAGTTTGGCCGCCGCCGCGTCGTTATCCTTCAGCAGCGCCTTCATGGCCGCCTCACGCAGCACACGGCTGCGTTTGGAACCGGTGGTCTCGAAGCGGTCGAGCGTCTCCTCCACGTCCAGGTGCTCATACCACGCGTCAAGGTAATCCATTTCGGAGAACCACTTCATGCGTGTGCGGTACGTGTGTACGCACTGGACCACGGCGGCGCGACGGTCCTTCTCCTTGATTTTGTTGGCGCGTCCGCAGATCTCCACCGAGGCGGCGAGACGTTTCAGATCCCATTCCCACGGGCCGATAGCGGTTTCGTCGAAATCATTGATATCGAACACCAGACGGGCGGAAGGGGAGCGGAAAATGCCGAAATTGCCGATATGCGCGTCGCCCACGCACTGCACCGGAATGCCAGTGACTGGCGTGGAAGCCAGGTCATTGGTCATGATGAGCACGGTGCCCCGGTAGAAGGTGAAGGGGCTGGCGCTCATACGCTTGTAACGCAGCGGAATCAGATCCGGTACGCGAATCGCGGACTGCTCCTCCAAAAGGCTGATCGCCTCACGCCGGCCCTCCTTGACCTTCCAGATGGCATGTGCGTCCAGCGGCGCCTTGGTACGAGTGGCGATGCCGGCGCGCGAACGGTCGCGCGGGTCGGTGGCCTGCGTCCAGCTGGTCACGTCGACGGGCGGATTGGCGGATGGGGTGAGATGATCTTCGCTCATAGTCACTACCATAGTGCCGTGCCGGCATGGGCCTGAACCATGCCTGACATGCGGACCGGGGCATGTTGATGAAATCTCGCGACTCGCAGGTGACGAACAGTGAGATGTTAACGCCCTTCGTAACACGGTTATGGAACGATAGGCGACTATGGATAAACAGCAGGAGTTTGCGCTGCGCACGGTCGAAGAACGCGACGTGCGCTTTATTCGTCTGTGGTTCACGGACGTGTTGGGAACACTGAAGTCCGTGGCGATTGCTCCGGCCGAACTGGAAGCCGCGTTTGAGGAGGGGCTCGGCTTCGACGGTTCCGCCATCGAGGGCATGACCCGCGTGTCCGAAGACGATATGATCGTTCAACCCGATCCCTCGACGTTCCAGATCCTGCCGTGGCGCGGTGGCCCGCAAGGTACCGCCCGCATGTTCTGCGACATTCTGACCCCGGACGGCGAGCCTTCGCTCGGCGATCCACGTCACGTGTTGAAGCGCACGCTCGCCAAAGCCAAGGACAAGGGCTTCACGTTCTACGTGCATCCGGAAATCGAGTTCTACCTGTTCGAAAGCCAGGACGACTGGTCCAAGGCCCCGACCCCGATCGACGAGGGCGGCTACTTCGACCACGTGCCGCGCAGCCCAGGCATGGACTTCCGCCGCGCCACCGTGAACATGCTCGAGCAAATGGGCATCTCGGTGGAATACTCGCACCATGAGGCGGGGCCAGGCCAGAACGAGATCGATCTGCGATACGCGGACGCGCTCACCATGGCCGACAACATCATGACATTCCGTACGGTGGTCAAGGAGATTTCCTTGGAGCGTGGCATTCACGCCAGCTTCATGCCCAAGCCCCTGGCCGACGCGCCCGGTTCCGGCATGCACACGCACCTGAGCCTGTTCGAAGGCGATTCCAACGCCTTCTACGAGGCCGGTCAGGAGTTCAACATGTCCCTGACCGCCCGCCAGTTCGCCGCCGGCATCCTGTACCATGCGGCCGAAATCTGCGCGGTCACCGACCAGTACGTCAACTCGTACAAGCGCCTGTGGGGCGGTAACGAGGCACCAAGCTACATCTGCTGGGGCCACAACAACCGTTCCGCGCTGCTGCGTATCCCGCAGTACAAGCCGGGCAAGGGCAACTCCGCGCGCATGGAGTTCCGTGCGCTCGACCCGGTGGCCAACCCATACCTTGCCTACTCGGTGCTGCTGGCCGCCGGTCTCGATGGCATCGATAAGCAGATGCAGCTGGGCGAACCCACCAGTGATGACGTGTGGGAGCTCACCGACGGCGAACGTCAGGCTATGGGTATTCAGCCGCTGCCGCGCTCGCTGGACGAGGCGCTGAAGATCATGGAGAAATCCGATTTCGTGGCCGACGTGCTCGGCGAACACGCCTTCGGCTACTTCCTGGACAACAAGCACCAGGAATGGGAGGAGTACAACCAGCAGGTCACGCCTTACGAGCTGAAGAAGTATCTGCCGAAGCTGTAATCGCAAGCGTTGCACATGTGCCGAACCCCGTCGATGATTGGTCATCGGCGGGGTTTTCTATGGCGTGTCGTTGTGGTGGGTAGCGGGCAGAGGCGGGAAAAGTGTTGTCGCTGAGTTGATACGAAAAAACGATTGACATAACCGACGAATCAGCTTGTAGTACGAGCGAGAGCACTCAAGAGAGCACCCATGACGAACGCACCTGCGAACACCGCGCGTACCGGCCGGCACTTGGGTGGCCGATACCTTTGGTTGGCGTGTCACCTTTGCCTTGGTCTCGGTGCTCACCGCCGTGCTGATGGCATCGATGGCAGTGTCTCTGCCACGCAACTCGCATCCGGCGAAGATCGGTTTCCTGAGGCAATTCCGCCTGTTCTTCGACCGCCGCATCCAGCTCGGCGTGGCGGATGTGGTCTTCGGCGCAGCCGCCTCCTATGTCTTCTACACGTATCTTTCGCCGATCATGCGCGACGAAATCGGCGTGCCCGAACGCTATATCAGCATCGGCTTGGTGATTTACGGCTGCGCCTGCCTGTGGAGCAACCTGTACGGCGGCAAGCTGGCCGACAAAGGTCATGGCGTGGAACCATTGACCCACATTCGACCGATCTACTGCGTGCAGGCCGTCTGCCTGTGTCTGCTGGCTTTCGCCTCGCTGCTGGCGGTTGGCGCCACGACCCTGCTGCGTCCATACGTCGAACGCTGACAGTGTTGGCCGAGTCCAATCGGACAAGACCGGTCAGCTGCCGTTATCAGCTTCGCGGCGAACCGAACCAGCTGGTGTAGATAAGCGCGAAGTTGCGGTTGCCATAACTGGAGCAGGAATCGCCGGTACCGTTGCCAGCGGCCAGTGCGGCGATGTTCGGCTGGTAGGGCGTATAGATGTAGAGCAGGGCGGTCGCCTTGTTCTCGATATACACTTGTGCGCCGCCGCATGCCGCGTTCGGATGATATTGGATGTAGTTGAGATTGTGCGCCGTATACCCGTACTGTTCCTCGTGCTCGAGATAGTAACGGTACCGCTTGGCCGCGCCATACACCTGCCGAAAGAATCCGGCATAGGCGGGATCGCAGTCGGCGGTATCCGGACAGTTCAACCCCATCGCCGCCATAAGCTGATAGTCGCTGGGATCGACGGCAGTGACCAGATGCTGCTCCTTCTGCATCACGGTGAGCAGCACTTTCTGGCTCACCTTGCAGGCGCGGGCCGACTGGTCGATGATTGCCGCCGCCGACTCGCCTTTGGTGCCTGTATAGTCCGCGCACAGGCCTTCGCCTGACTCGTTCGATGTGTCGAAGGTCATCGCGGCCAGCGAGCCACCTTGTGTGTCCAAAAACGATTGGACTTCGGCCTGACTCATCGCCGAACCGTTGAAGAACTGACCATCCGAAATAATATTGCCCGGATTGAAATCGTATGTTTGCGTCAGTTCCAGCTGTGCCGCCTCGGCTGCGCGAACCTGTGCCCGCCAGTTTGTGAAACGAACCAGCCCGGCCACCAGCGCTACGACAACGACCACCGCCACCGTGGGAATCAGCACCATCTTGATGCGGGTCGGCCAGTTCGCCTTACGCCAGGAACGCTTCAGAGCATTGATCGGACCGTGCCTACGATTGCGTTTCCTGTTCCGATTGCCGAGGTGTCCGCGCACTGGCCCACGCTGTGATGACGGCTTGTGCGTGCGCTGGCGCGTGGCCTGGCGACTTGTTTGCCGTCCGGTCACGCCAGCGCTTTCTTGATACGGTTGAGCGAAGCCGGCCCCTTGGTGCCAAGCTCCTGCGCCCATAGGGACACGTAGAACTCTTCAAGCATCCAACGGGCCTGTTCGGCCTGCTTCATCAATGCCTCATGCTTCGGGCCGGCCGGCTCCGCCTTGGCACGGGCCAACGCCTTATCAACCACCTGACGGGCCTCGTCGGCCTGCCAAGCCCACTTGACATCACGGTTCTTATCGGTTTTCGCCTTATTGAGTCGGCTCAGATCGGCTCTCAAATATCGGCTCAACGACTTCAGCGCATCCGGGGGAGTGCGCCCGATGAATCCGGGGTAGACGAGCGTGGCGATATGGTCGCGAATCGACTGCAACACCGAAAGCATCGGCAGATCAGCCTTGCCGCCAGTGGCCTTGTCGACCTCGGCATAAGCCTTGAGCACGGCGATCACGTCATGCGCCACCTGATAGACGGTGTCCTCGTACACTTCGCGCACATCGAGCACCGCATTGGCTAACGCCTCATCGTCCGAGAGCCTGTCGACATTCGGCATCAGCCGTTTGACCGTGGCCAGCTGCAGGTCTTCGACCAGATCCTTGGTGGACTTGTACGGAGCAGAAGCCAGCATCAACGCCTCGGTACCCAGCCAGCGCGACGAAATGCGTTCGGCCGGCAATCGCAACGCATCCAATGCGCCACGCCAGAGCATCGTGGCCCGGGACTCGGTGGTGGCACCCGCCTTATGCAACAGGTTCGCCTGACTGACCAGCTTGCCCTGTTCTCCAGCCTGATCGGCCTGCTTCTTGACCATTTGACGGGCCGACGCCTCCGCCTGCGCGGCGAACTTGCGTTGCAGCGCCTTCAGATCCTTGGACACACCCAGCACCTTGATGGGGCCGCGCGCATGCCGGCGTCCACGAGGGTGCTTGCCGGCCGGCAGTTGCTGCTCCACCGAGAACGTGACTCTGAGATACGGGGAAAGACGCTCGACCAGTTCCGGCCCCAACACTTCGGGATGAATCTGCGCACCCTTGGTGGCGATGGCCGCCTTGGTGAACACATGTGCCAGATCGGGCCAGCCAACGGTCGTGCCATCCTCATCCACCGGCGGCAGATTCGGCTTCTGCTGCGAGCCCGAGCCCGGCAGATCCGGGTAATGCTCGTCGATCCAGTCACGAATCGCACGCGCGGCATCCGGGGCCGGCACGAACTGGACGCGCAGCTGCTTGGGCAGCGCCTTGATCATCGACAGGATCAGCTCATCCAACAGACCCGGCACATTCCATGTGAACTGGTCGGGCGTGATACGCGAGAGCGCCTTCAACGGCACATGCACGGTGACGCCGTCGGCCGGGTCGGCCGGATCGTACACGTAGCTCAGACGCAGGTCGATGGGTTGGCCGTCCGATCCGGTCGTATGCCAATGGTCGGGGTAATCGTCCAGACTCACCGAATCGCTGGATGCCAGACGCTCCACCTTGGCCGGGTCGAAATCAAGCAGATTCGGCTGACGGTCATGCTCGGACTTCCACCATTTCGCCAGATCGGCCACGCTGGTCACATCGTTGGGAATGACCGCGTTGTAGAAGTCGAACAGATCCTCGTCGGACACGGTATCCGCCAGCTGGCGGGTGCGGCTCGCATCATCGGCGGCATCCTCGAGAATGTCGCGGTTTTTGCCCACGAAGTCGTCGTAACTGAAACGCTGCTGAATATCGCCCTCGACCAGACCCTGGCGAATCAGGAAGTCGCGCGCCTCAAGTGGATTGATGCGTCCCCACTGCACGGCACGGTCCTGTACGATCGGCAGACCATACAGCAGCACGCGCGCGGTGGCCACAGCCGAGCCACGCGAACCCGACCAGTGCGGCTCCGCATACGTGGTGCGGGTCAATTGGCCGGCCAACGGTTCGGCCCACGCGGGGTCGATGGCCGCCGAATAGCGGGCCCACAGGCGAGAGGTTTCCACCAGTTCGGTGCTCATCACCCATGACGGGGTCTTCTTGGCCACGGCGGAAGCGGGGAACAGGGCGAAACGGGTGCCGCGTGCGCCCTGATAATCGTTCTTCGACTGCTTCTGGGCGCGTTTCATCGCACGGGCGCGCGCCGAACCGGTCAGCCCCGCGAAATCGGAGGCCTTGGGCTCGCGCACCACCTGCATGCCCATCATCGACAGCAATCCGGCGAGCATCGACTTGTGGATGCCGTCCGCATCCCACGCGCAGCACAGCGAATGCGCGGCCTGCTGATTCAACGGCAGCTGGCGGATCTCCAAGCCTGGGCGGGAGGCGGGCAGCGGGTCGCCGACCTTGAACTTCAGCTCCTTGCACATCTGGCGTAGCTGGGAGACGAGATCTTTCCACTGGCGCATCCTCAGCCAGCTGAAATACTCGGTTTTGCAGATACGGCGCAGCGCGTTGTTGCTCGGGTCGCCGTCTGCTTGGAACACGCGGTCCCAGATATTCAGGGCCGTCAGGAAGTCGGAGGTCTCATCCGCATACCGGTTGTGGATGCGGTCGGCATCCTCACGCTTGTCGTCCGGGCGTTCACGTGGGTCCTGCAAGCTCAGGAACGCCACGACCACGAGCACCTGGGCCAGAAGATTCGGCGAACCGGTTTTCGCGGCCTCGATAACCATACGTCCCAGACGCACGTCGATGGGGATGCGCGCCAGCTGACGACCGGTATGGGTGAGCGTCACCTCGCCGCGCTTGCGGCCGATGGCCTTGAGCTCGGTGAGCTCATTGAAACCGTCCGACACGGCCTTCATATCCGGCGGATCGATGAACCCGAAGTTCGTGACGTCCTCGGCCGTGCGGGCCACGCCCACCGACAGCATGTGGAGTACCACGGCACCCAGCGAGGTACGCAGGATTTCCGGCTCGGTGAAGCGCGGACGGGTCTCGTAATCCTCACGCGAATACAGGCGGATCGCGATGCCGTCGGCCACACGGCCGCATCGGCCGGACCTCTGGTCGGCACTGGCCTGGCTGATCGGCTCGATCGGCAGACGCTGAACCTTTGCGGTCTTCGAATACCGGGAGATACGGGCGGAACCGGGGTCCACCACATACCGGATACCGGGCACGGTCAGCGAGGTCTCAGCCACATTGGTGGCAATGACGATGCGCTGGTGAAGGTGCGATTCAAACACCTTATGCTGGTCGGCGGCGGACAGTCGCGCGAACAGCGGCATGATCTCGATGGCATCCGGCCGGCGCATGTCGTCGGCGCGCGGGCCGTAATGATGCCGCAGTGCGGCCTCGAACTCGTGGATGTCGCGCTCGCCGGAGGCGAAGACCAGAATATCGCGGGGACCGCGCTCGTGGGAGGAGTGAATCACCAGCTCGGCGCAGGCTCGAGCCACGGCGGTAGGCATATCGGTGATGCCGTCATCGGCATAGGAGGCACCGGACCGGCCGCGGGGCCGGTCGGAATCGGATTCCGCGATGGCGCTGGCCAGCTCGTCGTAATCGGCGTCGCCGGGGCGGGCGCCCACCGCGAATCCCGGCACTTCGCGCATCAACGCGGGCGCGGTGCCAAGCGGCTCGTAGACCACCTGCACGGGGAAGGTGCGGCCGGAAACCTCGATTACCGGCACCTTCTCATGCAAGGCGTGCTCGAAATGCTCCTGGAACTTGACCGAATCGATGGTCGCGGAGGTAATGATGAGCTTCAGATCGCGGCGCTGAGGCAGCAGTGCCGTCAGATAGCCGAGCAGAAAGTCGATGTTAAGACTGCGCTCATGCGCCTCGTCGATGATGATCGTATCGTATCGGGTGAGTTTCGGATCGCGCTGGATCTGGGCGAGCAGAATACCGTCGGTCACGACCCTCAATCGTGTGCCGGGCGAGCTTTCGTCGGTGAAACGCACCTGATAGCCGACCTCGTCACCGAGCTTCACGCCCATCTCCGAGGCGATACGTTCGGCCACCGTGCGTGCGGCGATACGGCGAGGCTGGGTGTGCACGATCTGCTTGCCGTGCGTGCCACGGCCAAGCTCAAGCAGGATTTTCGGCAGCTGTGTGGTTTTGCCCGAACCGGTCTGGCCGGACACAATAACGACTTGGGAACGTTTGACCGCGCTGGCTATCTCATCACGCGCGGCAGATACGGGAAGTTCTGCGGGATACTCATATTTCATGACGAACTTCAATGATACGGAAGCCCTTGGAGCTCGCGTATTTGCTCGCAGTGAACCCCTCGCCGAGCGCATCGTCCAGCCAGGGGATCAGCGAATCGGAACCGAGATTCTTCTGCACTACGAGATAGGCGGCACCGCCCACCTTGAGCTTCGGCAGCCAAGCCATAAGCAATGTATGCAGCGCTTCCTTGCCGACTCGGATCGGTGGGTTCGACCAAATCACATCAAACGTGAGGTCGCTCGGCACCGTCTCGCAGAACGCCGGCTGGTTCTCGGCAGGCAGGGGAGTGCTGGACTCGTCCACCTGAGCCGTATGAATGTTCGTGTGGCCGTTCGCCTGTGCGTTGGCATGGGTCAGGTCCACCGCGCGCTCGTTGACATCCACCGCCCACACGTTCGCTTCGGGCGACTCAAACGCCAATGTCAGGGCGATAGGGCCCCAGCCGCAGCCCAAATCCAGAAAATCGCCGGTAAGCGGCGGCTCGGGCGCATGCTTCAGCAATACCGACGTACCGAGGTCCACGCGCGAGCCGGAGAACACGCCGTTCGACACCTGAGCGGTCGCCTCATGGCCGCGCAACGTTACGTTCAATGTGCGGCGCACATCCTTCGATGCGGGTTCCGCAGAGAAATACTGTTCTGCCATGGTCGCTCCATTTCTGCGGGATTCGCCGCTCTCGTATGCCGACCTGTATCAGCCGGCCTATGCCGGTACGTGCCGATCTATGCCAGCATGTCACCTCATGTGATGATAATAAAGGACCATAGAAGAATCGTGAACCATTCCAACCAAACGAGGCGCACTTGACCGACAACACCCAGTACACCGACATCAACCGCGGCAACAACGACGTTACCCCTGAAGGTGTGCTGGCCGAGCAGTCCGAAGTGTTGCTCGACGACAGCCAGCGCGCGACCGGCTGGCATGAGGACGCCAACCAGGAATGGGAGGAGCGCGAGGCCCGCAACGAGCTCAAGCATGTCGCCGGTCTCGGCGAGCTGCAGGACGTCACCGAAGTCGAATACCGCAAGGTGCGTCTGGAACGTGTGGTGCTCGTCGGCGTCTGGTCGTCCGCCGTCACCACGCAAGCCAAGGCCGAGGAATCATTGAGAGAGTTGGCGGCGCTCGCCGAAACCGCCGGTGCGGTGGTATGCGATGGTTTGCTGCAGCATCGCTCCAAGCCGGATGCAGCCACGTACGTTGGTTCCGGCAAAGCCAAGGAGATTGCCGGCATCGTGGCGCGTGAGGAAGCCGATACGATTATCGTGGACGACGACCTGCCGCCGTCACAGCGCCGTGCATTGGAGGACGCCGCCAAAGTCAAGGTGGTGGATCGCACCGCGGTGATTCTGGACATCTTCGCCCAGCACGCCACCTCGCGTGAAGGTAAGGCGCAGGTGGAGTTGGCGCAGCTCGAATACATGCTGCCCCGACTGCGTGGTTGGGGTGGTTCGCTGTCCCGTCAGGCCGGCGGTCGCGCGGCCGGCGCGGATGCGGGCATCGGATCGCGAGGCCCGGGCGAGACCAAAATCGAAATGGACCGTCGTGTAATTCGCACGCGTATCGCCAGACTGCGCCGTCAGATTCGTGAGATGGCCCCGGCACGTGAGGTCAAGCGCGGTTCACGCCGTCGCTTCGGCCTGCCCACAGTGGCCGTGGTCGGCTACACGAACGCCGGCAAATCCTCGTTGACCAACCGTCTGACCGGTTCGGCCGAACTGGTGGAAAACGCGCTGTTCGCCACATTGGACACGGCCGTGCGCCGCGCCAAAACCCGCGACGGACGCGCTTACGCCTACGTGGACACGGTCGGCTTCGTGCGCCGCCTGCCCACCCAGCTGGTCGAGGCGTTCAAATCCACCCTGGAAGAGGTGGCCGAGGCCGACGTGATCCTGCATGTGGTCGATGGCTCCCACCCTGACCCGTTCTCTCAGGTCGACGCGGTCAATGACGTGTTGGCGGACATCGAAGGCACGGCCTCGATTCCGCGTATTCTCGTATTCAACAAGGCCGATCAGGCGGACGAGGCGACTCGTGAACGACTCGCCGCGCTGCAGCCAGATGCGTTCATCGTCTCCGCCTATACCGGTGAGGGATTGGACGAGCTGCGTACCGCGGTCGAAAGTCTGCTGCCGGTCCCGCATGTGCATGTCAACGCTCTGCTGCCGTATACCGCTGGCTCCCTGATCTCTCGTGTACGCGAATACGGCAAGGTAGACAAGGTGGAGTACCGCGATGATGGCATACAGCTTGAAGCGGACGTTGATGCCCATCTTGCCGCTCAGGTGGTCGAACAGTCCATTGACTAACGTGATAAACATCACAGTATATTCGTGAGCGCTAACAACCGTTGAAAACATTACCATACGGTTGTCAAACAGGGTGGTGTGCCGGTAGCAAAACGTCTTAGCGGGTTTATAGAGTGAAGACGTTAGTTACAAGGCCTGCCATTCATCAGCAGACCGCCTTTGAAGAGAGGTTCATCCATCATGGCGGAAACTACCGTTAAGCCCACGAAGCTTGCTGTTATTGGTGCCGGTGCCGTTGGCTCCACCCTCGCCTTCGCCGCTGCCCAGCGTGGCATCGCTCGCGAGATCGTGCTTGAAGACATCGCCAAGGAGCGCGTGGAAGCCGAAGTGCTCGACATGCAGCATGGCTCCAGCTTCTACCCGACCGTGTCCATCGACGGTTCCGACGATCCTGAGATCTGCCGCGACGCCGACATGGTCGTCATCACCGCTGGTCCGCGTCAGAAGCCGGGTCAGTCTCGTCTTGAGCTCGTTGGCGCTACCGTCAACATCCTCAAGGCCATCATGCCGAACCTGGTCAAGGTGGCTCCGAACGCCATCTACATGCTCATCACCAACCCGGTCGACATCGCTACCCACGTGGCTCAGAAGCTCACCGGTCTGCCCGAGAACCAGATCTTCGGTTCCGGCACCAACCTGGACTCCGCTCGCCTGCGCTTCCTGATTGCCCAGCAGACCGGCGTCAACGTCAAGAACGTGCACGCCTACATCGCCGGCGAGCACGGCGACTCCGAAGTCCCGCTGTGGGAGTCCGCCACCATCGGTGGCGTCCCCATGTGCGACTGGACCCCGCTGCCCGGCCACGATCCGCTCGACGCCGACAAGCGCGAGGAGATCCACCAGGAAGTCAAGAACGCCGCTTACAAGATCATCAACGGTAAGGGTGCCACCAACTACGCCATCGGCATGTCCGGCGTCGACATCATCGAAGCCGTCCTGCACGACACCAACCGCATTCTGCCCGTGAGCTCCATGCTCAAGGACTTCCACGGCATCTCCGACATCTGCATGTCCGTGCCGACCCTCCTCAACCGTCAGGGCGTCAACAACACCATCAACACCCCGGTCTCCGACAAGGAGCTCGCCGCTCTGAAGCGCTCTGCCGAGACGCTGAAGGAAACCGCCGCCCAGTTCGGCTTCTGATAAAAAATCGCTGTACGGAGCGCCTTTCGCACCGCACAAGACTCGACCTACCTTTGTAGGCCTTCACCTTGTGCGGCACGAAAATCGCACACGTACAGCGATTTTTTATACCCTGCTGAATGCTCCCGTTGGGAGCATTTTTTATTCGTGGAGTTCGTTGGAGGAGGGGGAGCTATAGCCCTCGGGCTCGAGCTGGAAGGTGGTGTGGGGGACCGAGACCGGGAAGTGCTCGCGCAGGCAATCCTGCAGTTGGGTGAGGATTGTGGCGGCATCTTCCATGGTGAGGTCTTTGTCGACTACCACGTGGGCCATCAGAATCGGCATGCCGGTGGACACCGTGCTGGCGTGGAGGTCATGCACGGCAAGCACATGCGGCACGTCTTCCAGATGTTCGCGTACCTTATCGAGGTCAAGTCCATCCGGTGTTTCCTCCAGCAGCACCTTGACCGCGTTGTGCAGCAACTTGATGGCGCGCGGAATCATCATCAGTGCGATGACGGCACCGGCCACGGCGTCGAAGCCATTCCATCCGGTGGGGATCATTACCAGGGCAGAGGCCACCACGGCCACCGAGCCAAGTGCGTCATTCATCACCTCGAGGAACGCGGCCTTCATATTCATGTTGTCTTCGCGCTGCGAGGCAAGGATGAAAATCGAGATGATATTTGCGGCAAGACCCAGAATGCCCGCGAACAGCAGCAAGCCGATATCGTCGATTTCCGCTTTGGAACCGCCGAACAGACGCATGCCGGCCTCCACCAACGCATAGATGCCAACGATGAGCAGCACCACGGCACCTGCGGCAGCGGTGAGCACCTCAAGCCTGGCCCAGCCCCAAGTACGAGTGTTGTTGGGCTTGCGGCGCATCAGTATGGCGGTGATTGTGGATGCCGCCAGCACGGACATGTCGGTGAGCATATGACCGGCATCCACCAGCAGGGCCAATGAGCCGGTTAAGACAGCCGACACCACTTCGATGAGGAAGACCGAACCGGTTACGGTCAACGTGGCAATCAGCCTACGCTGGTGCGCGGCAGGGTTTACGGATGTGGATGATGCGGGTGCATGGGTATGAGCCATATGTACTCCTTCGCTCTATCGAGTTGAAACCGCTTCTCAATACCATTTGCGATATGGTCTGAATACGACGAAACCCCGGCGCGAGGCCGGGGTTTCGTAAGCTGTGCGTGACTATAGCACGACCAGCGCGATTCGGTGCACGCTGATCAGCTGGTGGCGAACAGGCTACAATTTGCGCAGCACGGTGACCACCTTGCCCATAATCGTGGCATGTGTGCCGTCGATGGGCGAGTATGCGGGGTTGTGCGGCATCAGCCAGACATGGCCGTTTTCCTTGCGGAAGGTCTTCACCGTGGCCTCGTCGTCCAGCAGAGCGGCGACGATATCTCCGTTGACGGCGGAATTCTGTTCGCGCACCACCACATAGTCGCCATCGCAGATAGCGGCATCCACCATGGAATCGCCGTGGACTTCCAGCATGAACAGGGTGCCGGAGCCGGTCAGCCGTTCCGGCAGACGCATGACGTCGTCCACATGCTGTTCGGCGGTAATTGGCACACCGGCGGCAATACGGCCAACGAGCGGCACATCGTGTGATTCGGCAATGGCTTCGGCGGGGAATTGGTATATCTCCGCCACATTACTGGTGCTGGTTGCCTCTTCGCTGGCTTGGGAGGGCTTTTCGGCATTCGGGGCGGATCCTGCCACCACCTCGATGGCGCGACCCTTGTTCGCGTTCATGCGGATGAAGCCCTTGTCTTCCAAAACTTGTAGCTGATGCTTGACCGAAGACGGACTTTTGAGCCCGGCGGCATTTCCGATTTCCCGGAAAGAGGGAGCGAAGCCTTGTTCGTCGATATGCGTGCGAATGGCGTCCAACACTTTGCGCTGGCGGTCGGTCAGGGTGGACTCGTCCGGCTTCTGCTTGGGGGAGAAGGGAATGGTGCTCACGTCAGGGCTCCTTTCGTTATGTCACCAGCATAACGTGTTGTTCGTGTGAAATCAAACATCTGTTCGAGTTTCGACTTGACCGTGTCGAACGTTTGTGCCATTATAAGAACAGTTGTTCGATAGAACATCTGTTCGAGAGAGGTGGTCGTGATGACTGGTTCAATGGTGATGGCCCCGGCCCGTAGCGCACGTGTAGCTATGCAGCATGCTGGAACGTCCCGCCGGAATGTGCGTGGGAAGATTATCGCAGTGATGGTCGCCTTGGCGCTGGCCTGGTGTGGTTTCGGCGCGCTTACCGCTCAGCGGGCCCAATCGGATACGGGGGCCACGCAGGTGACCAGTTATATCGTGCGGCCGGGGGATACGCTTTGGTCATATGCTTCGGCTATCACGCCTGCTGGTCATGATGTATCGGAAACGGTGGATGAGCTGATTGCGTTGAACAATCTTGAGTCCGGATCATTGCAGGCCGGGCAGCGCATTATTGTTCCGGTTGAGTAAATGAAACCCGAGCGGCATGGTTTTTCCGCCCGTACACGTTATTCTGGGGAGCATGCATTGTCCTTTTTGCCAGAACCCCGACACCAAAGTCATTGATACGCGCATTAGCGATGACGGTCATTCCATCCGTCGGCGTCGCGTATGCCCGAAATGCAGTAAGCGTTTTACCACGGTGGAAACCAGTATGCTGCTGGTCACTAAACGTTCGGGTGGCGTGGAGCCATTCAGTAGAGACAAAGTGATTTCCGGCGTACGCAAAGCTTGTCAGGGGCGGCCGGTCAGAGAAGAGGATCTGAAGCTGCTGGGACAGAAAGTCGAAGAGGATCTTCGCTCCCGAGGCCTTGCTGAAGTCACCTCAGATGAAGTGGGCAAAGCCATCCTGAAACCGTTGCGTGACTTGGATGTGGTGGCGTACCTTCGATTCGCGAGTGTGTACCAGAACTTTGCAGGTCTGGAGGATTTCCAAAGCGCCATTGATGGTTTGCGTGAATAATATGCGAATGCCATGCACCGTGATATGCGAGTGATTCGCAAACCATGGTGCGAGCCAATCATGAAGCCCAGCACTTATGAAAGAGACCCGTCATGATGACGGGTCTCTTTCATATCAATCGAGGATGAGCTGCGTCAGCTGATGACACGCATGCGAATGGTGCCTTCGATGTTGCGCAGTGCTTCAAGCGTGGCGGCGCTGGGCTTCTGAGCCACGTCGGTGACCACATAGCCAAGTTCGCCTTCGGTTGCCAGCGACTGGAAGGAAACGTTGATGTTCTCCTCGCCGAGCACATGATTGACATGAGCCAGCACACCAGGAAGATTGTCGTGCAGATGGGCGATACGGCACACACCCTTGCACTCACCGAGGTTGATCTGCGGTAGGTTCACGGACAAGGAGGTAGAACCCTTGAACCAGTAATCCTCAAGACGCTGAGAGACGAAATGGCCGATGGATTCCTGAGCTTCCAAGGTGGAGCCGCCAATATGAGGAGTCAGAATCATATTGTCTTCATTGGCCAGTGAGGTCTCGAACGGATCTCCGCTCTTCTTCGGCTCAACGGGGAACACGTCGACCGCCGCGCCAGACAGATGGCCGGAATCGAGGTGCTGCTTCAGAGCTCCCAGATCGGCGACGAAACCGCGCGAAAGGTTAATGAAAATCGCGTCCTGCTTCATGTGGGCGAATTGGTCTTCGCCGAAGAAGCCGGTGTTCGACTTGCGGCCATCCACGTGCAGGGTCACGGCATCGGACTGTTCCAGCAGTTCGTTGAGGGTGTCGCAACGGCGGGCGTTGCCCAGGGCCAGTTTCTCCTCAATGTCGTAGAACACCACGCGCATGCCGAGGGCCTCGGCCAGTACCGACAGCTGGGAGCCGATGTTGCCGTAGCCGATGATGCCGAGGGTCTTGCCGCGCACTTCATGCGAGCCGGAAGCGGACTTGTCCCAAAGGCCATGCTTGATGTGATGTGTGTGTGCGGGAATGCGGCGCATCAAGCAGATGATGTCGCAGATCACCAATTCCACCACGGAACGGGTGTTGGAGTAGGGAGCGTTGAACACGGCGATGCCACGCTTGCCGGCATGTGCCAGATCGACCTGATTGGTGCCGATGCAGAAGCAGCCGATGGCGCTTAGCGTAGGACGCGCATCCAGCACGCGGGCTGTGACGTTGGTCTTGGAGCGTACGCCCACCAAGTCCACGCCATCCAGCGCATCGATGAGTTCGTCCTCGCTCAGGGCTCCCTTCATGGTCTCGACTTCGAAACCGTGATCACGCAGCGATTTGGCCGCATCGGGGTGAATGTTTTCCAATAACAGTGCTTTGGGCATGCTTCATACCTTAGATGTTCGGGGACTTTTCGTCCGCTTTTGTCCGAACTATAACCAGTTTCTGGGTCGGCCTGGTCATTGCCACGTACAGGTCCGAGGCGGCGACCAGGCGGCTCGGCGCGTCATCCTCGATGAGACCGGGCTCGACCACCACGACGGCATCGAACTCCAGACCCTTGACCGTTTCAGTGCCGCAGACGCTGATTTGCTCATCCCATTCGGGCTGCTCGATGAGCCTTGCGTATTCGGCCGGGTCAAGAATGACAGCCAGTTTGCGGCGCACGGCATCGCGCACCGGGGCGATGAGATTATCCGGACAGATGACGGCGATGCGGCCGGTGCCGTCTGCCGAAACGAATTGTTCGGCAAGCTGCGCCGCCTGTTCGGCCGTCGTTTCCAGCAAGGACGACATGTCGGGCACCACATTGCGGGACACCGAATCGGGGATGGTGCGCACCGCATTGACCGTGGAGATGTAGAGGCCTTCCTCCTCAGCAAATCGTGAGGCAAGTTCGGAAACTTCCTGCGGATTACGGTAGTTGATGGTCAACTCGTTCAAATCCCAGTGGCTTTCGCCGAACAGGCGGTTCATCGATTTGCTCCAGCGTCGGGTGCCACCCAGCGCCGAAGTCTGCGCCACATCGCCCACGATGGTGAACGAGCGGGAGGGGCAACGGCGGATCAACATACGCCAGTCCATGGCGGTCAATTCCTGCGCTTCATCGACCACGATGTGCCCGTAGGTCCATTCACGGTCGGCCGCGGCCCGCTGCGCGGTCAGCTCAGCGTCGTCCCCGTTCATCTGGTCGAGCAGCATCTGACTGGAGACGATGCCTCCACCCAGACCGGTCGCGGCCAGAGTGTCTTTGGCATACTGCTCTTCGGCGGCACGACGTGCGTCGGCGGCGGACTGGCGGGCCACCGCCTTGGGATCGGGGCCCAGCATATCCATTGCTTCGTCGAGCAGCGGAATATCGGAGCGGGTCAACGGGGAGCCTTTGGGGCGGGCAAGTGCCGCGATGTCGTTGTCGGTCAGCCAACCAGCCAGAGACTTCAGACGTTCGGGATGGGCGAACAGCTGATCGATGAGCCATGGGGCGGTCATCGGCAGCCAGCACAGGTTCAGGGTCTTGCGAACCTGCTCGTTCATACGTAGCAGCGACATCGCGCGGTTCAGCTCCGCCTGATCCGGCGTGTAATCAAGCTGTTCGGCATAACGGTTCTGCATGCTGGTCAGCATCGAACGGATAAAGGTCTCGCGGGCCTTGTTATGAGGTTGTCGGGTGCGCTTCGCGTCCGCCTGCGCCTGCTCGATATCAGTGGCCAGCATTGGTACCTGAATGCCGCTAATGGTTACTGTCGGCAGAGCAGCGGGAACACGCACGCGTGCGGCGATGGCATTGGCCACTACGGAGGTCATGCGTCGATCGCCCTTGAGCTTGGCTGCATAAGGGGAGTCGACCGCCGTGGCGGTGATGCCGGGAATCAGATCGCTGATGGTGCGTGAGACCACGCCGGTCTCGCCCAAGGAGGGTAGCACCTGATCGATGTAGTGCAGGAACGCCGAGCTGGGGCCAACAACCAGCACGCCGGAACGTTCCAGCGTGCGCCGGTGCGTGTACAGCAGGTAGGCGGCGCGATGGAGCGCCACGGCCGTCTTGCCGGTGCCGGGGCCGCCCTGCACCACCACGGCGCGATTCATGTCGGAGCGGATGATGCGGTCCTGCTCGGCCTGAATGGTGGCCACGATATCGGTCATCTTGCCGGTGCGGCGTGAGCTCAACGAAGCCAGCAGCGCACCCTCGCCGGTCAATGTGCCGGCGGAAGACGCTTGGCCGACCTGGTCTGAATGCACGTCGAGCACCTCATCCTCAACGCCCACGACTTCGCGGAAACTCAAGGTGATATGCCTGCGCATCACGATGTCGCCGTGATTGGAAGGGGTCGCCTCATAGAAAGGACGTGCGGCTTCGGCACGCCAGTCGGTCAGAATCGGCTCATGGTCCGGGCTCGACAGGCCGATGCGGCCGATGTAATGACGGTCGCCGTTCTTGGCATCGAGGCGGCCAAACACCAGCCGATCCTCAACGCTGCGCAATTGCGTGAGGCGGTTTTCGTACATTGCGGCAAAGGAGTCTCGTTCGCTGCGTTGCGTGGGGGATCCGTGGGAGCCGGCGGCGCGTACGGTGTCCAGGCGTTGCCACATTTCGGCTCGCAGATCATCCAATCGTCCATAGGCGCGATCGACGGCCTGCTGCTCTTCATGCAGCTGGGAGGCGTAACTCGACATGCTGTTCTCTTCGTTCCATTTCCGTGGGGCAGAAAAACTTAAGGCATTCAAATTTACCGCACACCCCCTACGTCAGTGATGCGGACAACCCGGAATAGGTGAATTCAGCGTGAATTCACCATGCTGCTCGGTCGGTGGGGTGCGCGACGTGGATTAGATGTGCGGAGCGTCCATTCGTGCGACAGTCGTGGCCGACACGCGCAATCCATCGGTAATTGCCCTAAAAGGGTGAGCAAATCGTGCATGAGTGGGGAGAAATGGGGAATCGTGGGGTAGAGTGGTGAGCCAGTTGGCCGAAGTGTATCCCACGTAACGATGAAGGAGGTGGAGCCATGGTTGCCGATCAGACGATTCGCGACGCTGATGCCAACGCACAAGGCTCCACCACTATGGCCGATCTCATGGCTGGTCTGCCGCCATTGCTTCTCGGCACATATACGCCGAAGATCGATGCCAAGGGCCGTATGGCGCTTCCGGCCAAATTCCGCTCCCAGCTGGGGCAGGGCCTGGTCATGGCCCGAGGCCAGGAACGGTGCGTGTACCTGCTGCCGTTCGACGAATTTCGACGTATCGCCTCGCAGATTCAGCGTGTGTCGGTGGGAAACAAAGCCGCCCGCGAATACCTGCGTGTGTTCCTTTCCGGTGCCGTCGACCAGCAGCCGGACAAGCAGGGCCGCGTGCTGGTGCCGCAGATGCTGCGCGATTACGCCAATCTGGGTTCCGACGTCGTGGTGATCGGCGTTGGCACCCGTGCCGAACTGTGGAATAAGGACACGTGGGAGTCCTACCTCGCCGAGAAGGAAGAGGGATATTCCGATATTGCTGACGATGTGTTGCCGGAGGTGGAATTCTGATGGTTGATGTGGCGAATATTCATCTGCCGGTATTGCTTGACGATTGCGTGAACCTGATGGCACCTGCCCTGGAACATGAGAACGCCATCGCAGTGGATTGCACCCTGGGCCTTGCCGGCCATTCCATCGCCTTCCTCAAGGCCGCGCCTCAGGCTCGGCTCATCGGCATTGACCGTGACAGTGAAGCGCTGGGGCTGGCCACCGAACGTATGGAACGGGAGGGGCTCGCCGATCGATTCATTCCGGTGCATGCCGCCTTCGATCAGCTCGATCAGGTGTTGGCGGACCAAGACATCGAACGCGTGGACGCCGTATTCATGGATCTGGGATTATCCAGCCTGCAGATCGACGAAACCGATCGTGGCTTCTCCTATTCGCATGATGCGCCGCTGGATATGCGCATGGACGTCAGCCAGCCGTTGACGGCCGAACGGATTCTTGCCACCTATGATGCGGCGGAACTGGTCCGCATATTCAAGGAATACGGTGAAGAGCGTTTCTCGCGTCAGATCGCCCGCGCCATCGTGGCGCGTCGAGACAAGGAGCCGTTTACCACCACCGCACAGCTCAACCGTCTGGTCGATGAAGTGGTGCCGCAAGCCCACCGCCCGGCGGGCAATCCCGCCAAACGCGTCTTCCAGGCGTTGCGCATTGAAGTCAACGGCGAATTGGACAAGCTCGCCTCCACATTGCCGCAGGCCGCGAACCGACTGCATGTCGGGGGACGACTGGTGGTGGAGTCCTATCATTCGCTCGAAGACAAAACCGTCAAATCGTTCATGGCACAAGGGCTGCGAGTGGATGTTCCGGCTGGCCTGCCTGTCATACCGCCGGATGCCCAACCGTTTTTCACGGATCTCACGCGAGGTGCCATCAAGGCCGACGAACATGAAATCGCAGCCAACCCGAGATCGGCTTCGGTGCGGTTGCGGGCGGTGGAAGTCAGCCGTGAGATTCCGTCACGATGGAGGAAACGCTTTACGCAAACCGCGCAGGGCCTGAATGACGTCAAGATACAAGGCTCCGCGTCTCCGGGCAGAGCCAAAAACACGGCACGAATTCGTACAAGGAGGGGATAACAGCATATGGCAACTGCACGTAGCATTCGATCGAACGCGGCTCCAGCCTCGAACCGACCGCACACCAAGCATCAGTCCTCCTCCCGACCTGAGCTGCGGGTGGTCTCCAACCCGCGTGGAAACGAGCAGGGCAATGTCGTCGGACGGGTCATCGAATGGACCAGAACAAGAAGCGCACCGCTGGTGCACGTGGCCATCGCAGTGATCTTCCTCGTCGGCACCTTGTTCGGCGCGCTGATGCTGCGTACCCAGATGGTGCAGAACTCGTTTGAGGCGGCACAGATCGAAACCAACATCAACAGACTTACCCAAGATGTCGAAGACGATCAGGCCAAACTCGATCAATTGGTCGCGAACCTGCCCGACAAGGCCAGCGACATGGGCATGGTCCCGCAGCAGGGGTCAGTGTCCATCGACTTAAGCGGATACCAGTCCAACAAAGGCGGAACCCAGTGAACACCATTCGTCGCATCGTAGAGTTCGCCAAGGTCAAGACCTTCGCGTTCAAATGCATCGCCATCGGCGCCGCATTGGCGTTGGTGGCGTCGGCATGCGTGATTCAGCTGGCCTCCACCCAGCTCATCGGCGGCCGTCAAACCGCACAAGCGGCCACGGCTAACCGCACCCTGACCGTGACGTTGAGCGCCAAGCGTGGGCGTATCCTCGACGCCAACGGCTCCGTGCTCGCTCAAAGCGTGGAGCGTTATACTATCGTCGCCAATCCGGAGGCTGCACAGGAGTTCGAGCCGATTACTTGCAATGACAACACCCGTGATTACTGCCACGAAATTGACGGCAAACCCGTGGGCGCTACCGGAGCGGCGGCCGTGGGCCGACTGCTGGCCAAAGTCCTGGATATGAACGCCATGGAACTGGGCGCTGATCTGTCCGGTACCGGGCAGTATGTGATTCTGAAGAAAGATGTGACTCCGCAGGTCAAGCGCAGCATCGAGTCGTTGCACCTGGGCGGTATTGTCTGGGGTGAGCTGAGCAGTGAACGACTGTATGCGGATGGCGATCTCATGGGCGCGCTGCTTGGCGGCGTGAACGACAACGGCGATGGCGTCGCCGGCATCGAGCAGGTCGAGAACAAGACGCTTACCGGAACCGATGGCCATGAAACCTACCAGCGTGGTAATGGCGGCGAAGAGATTCCCGGCACCATGACCGAATCGGTGGCGGCCAAAAATGGCGACGATGTCACCCTGACCATTGACCGTGATGTGCAATGGTATGTCAAAAAGGTCTTGAAGGAGGCCGAATCCAAGTATGGTGCAGCGTGGGCGATCGCCGTGGTGCAGGATGTCCAGAGCGGGGAGATTCTCGCACTGGCCGATAGCGATGAAGTACAGGCTGGTACCGATGCGGCGAAGATGAGCCCGTCTCGGGCCGTGTCCGAAACCTTCGAGCCTGGTTCGGTGGGCAAGGTCATCTCCATGTCCGGCTATCTGCAGATGGGACTGCATAAGATGAGCGATCAATTGTCGGTCCCGGACCACATCACACAGGAGGGCCAGACCTACAAGGACTCATTCGACCATGGCACTGAGCGCTGGACGCTCGCCGGCATTCTGCAGAACTCATCGAACGTCGGCATGATTATGGCCGGGGAGAACTATCCGGATGAGCAACGCTACGAGTACCTGACCAAATTCGGCATCGGACAACCGACCGGACTGAACCTGCCCGGTGAATCGAGCGGTCTGCTCACCAACCCTTCGGCGTGGGATCTGCGTACGCGCAACACCATCCTGTTTGGTCAGGGCTACACCGTCAACGCCCTGCAGCTCAACAACGTGGTGGCCACCATCGCGAACAAGGGTGTCAAGCAGCAGCAGTCGATCATCAAATCAACCACCGATGCCAATGGCAAGACCACTGAGACCAAGAAGGGCGAAGCCGCCCGCGTGGTGGATGAAAAGGTCGCATCGGACATGATGAATGCGATGGAATCAGTGGCGGAAGGCTACAACAAGTTCGTCAAGGTCGATGGTTACCGCATGGCCGCCAAGTCCGGTACCGCAGAGGTGCAGGGCTCGGATGGTACGCTCTCGTCCATTATCTCCGATTATTCCGTGGTGATTCCCGCGGACAACCCGCGCTATGCGGTCACCGTGGTGATGAAGGATCCGAATGGTGTGTTCGGCGGTCTGACGGCCGGCCCTGTTTCCGCACAGATTTGTGAGTTCCTTATGCAGAAATACGAGGTGCCTGTCTCCGGTCCACGCAAAAATGCTATTCCAGTCACGTGGTAAGGATCAGGGGAGAAAGGCGATAGCCCATGAGTGCAGTGAGCGAATCCATCGCCCAGCGGGTGACCCTGGGAATGCTGGTCGAACGGTACGGTTTTGAAGTCGATCCACCCTTCGCCACCAATGTCACCATTACCTCACTCAGCGATGCCGTGGACACCGTGATTCCCGGCTCGCTGTTCATCTGCACGCATGAGCAGGAACCCGATGTACTGCATGCCGCACAGGCCGGTGCCTATGCGGCGTTGCTGCCACGCGCGTCCAAAGGGCAGATCGCCAATGCCGATATACCGTTGCTCTACGGCGATTTCGACGATCGCGTACTCGGCGATCTGGCCAGCGGTCTGGCCGGCGGACCGTCCAATGCCATGGCGGTGTTCGCGGTGACCGGTGCGGATGAGCAGGCCGTCGACGCAGGCGTGTCCCAGCTCTCCGAATTCCTGCACATGCTGGGCAATCCGGTGGCGGTAATCACCGCATCCGGGTCCACGTCGATGACACGTACCATGAACCTGAACTATCCTCTGGGCATCCTCGATATGCAGCGCGCGCTGTCCGTGTGCGCCGAAGACGGTGTGGCGGCCGTGATCATCGCCATGGATGACCGCACGTTGGCCGAGCATGCGTTGGAATCGGTGAACGTGGATGTACTGGGCACGGAGGATGTCAACGCAAGCGCAAGCTTGAACGAATTGAAGACACGCTACGCATTCGTTGCGGAACATGACATGTCCATGACCTCGTCGACACCCGAATCGGATGAAATGGCTGCGGATTCACCGGCAATGTATGACCGCGTCCGACTCGGGCACATGTCCTTGGCCATCGCCATGGTGCTGGCCGCCGGCGTGAGGAAAAACAACATACGCAGTGCCCTGCATGTGGCCAATAATCTCAATTAAGTCCGTGGATACGGGACGAAGCGTAATCGTAAAGGAGTTTGAAACACCATGGTTCCGATGAGCGTGGAGGAGATCGCCAAGGCCGTCGATGGTCGATTGATCGGAGACGCCGGTTCCGAGTCTCGAGCCACCAATACGGTCAGCGACTCGCGGCAGGCCGGCCCCGGATCGGTGTTTGTGGCCATCCGAGGCGAGCGTGTCGATGGGCATGACTTTGTGGCGAAAACCGCTGGACAGGGAGCCACGGTGGCCATCGTCGACCATGAGGTGAAGTCCGATGGCCTTCCGCAGATCGTAGTGAAAGACACGGTCGACGCCCTTGGCGAACTCGCCCGATACAACATCGTTCGCCGCCGCGAGCTGGACGGCGACTTCGACATCATCGGATTGACCGGTTCGGTGGGCAAGACCACCACCAAGGATCTGCTCTCCTCCCTGCTTGCCACCGTAGGTCCGACCGTGGCTCCGGTGGGATCGTTCAACAATGAGATCGGCCTGCCGCTCACTGCGTTGCGGGTCGATGAGCACACCCGGTTCTTCGTGGCTGAGATGGGTGCCAGCCATATCGGCGAAATCGCGCGACTGACCCGTATCGCACCGCCGAACACGGCAATCGTATTGAAGGTCGGCGTCGCTCACCTTGGAGAATTCGGCTCCCGCGAACGCATCGCACAGGCGAAAAGCGAAATCGTGCAGGGATTGCTTCCCGGAGGCACCGCGGTACTGAACGCCGATGACGAACACGTGGTTCCCATGGCCGGCCTGGCCAACGGCGACGTGCTGTGGTTCGGCTTGGGATCGTCGCAGGAGCCCGAGGTGCGGGCCATTGATGTCACTGCCGACCGGTCCGATCATGCTGAATTCACGTTGGTCGATGCGGACGGCAACCATACGCCGGTGCATCTGGGCATTCCTGGACGTCACAATGTGATGAACGCGTTGGCCGCCGCAACCGTGGCGATGCGTTACGGTATGGCACCCGAAACGGTGGCACGGATTCTGGCCTCGCAGCACACCATCAGCCCTCATCGCATGGCATTGTCCACGGTGAATCGCGAGGGGACTTCCTTCACGCTGATCGATGATTCCTTCAACGCCAATCCCGACTCCATGAAAGCCGGCCTGAACGGGTTGAAGGCCTGGAACTCAAATGACGGCAAGGAGCCGTTCCGCGTGGCGCTGCTGGGTGCCATGCTGGAACTCGGCGCCGATGAAACGGCATTGCACACCTCGATCGGCACGTATGCGGACGAATTGGGCATCGACGCGATCATCGCGGTCGGTTCCGCCCAAGACCAACATCTCGATGCACTGGCACAGGCTCTGGCGGACGGTGCCCGTCAGAGCCAATCCGCGTCGGTGGATTGCGTACACGACATCGATGCGGCCGAACAGCTGGTCATCGACTTGGCTCGCAACCATCCCGACGCTGTGGTACTGCTCAAGGGATCGCACGCGTCAGGCCTGAGCGCTTTGGCTGAACGCTGGGCAAAGAACTGACCTGATAACCACCCCAAGAAACCGACAAGAAAGAGAAGCTGCACGTGATTGCTCTGATCATTGGAATGCTGGTGTCGCTCATCGTCACCTTAGTCGGCACCCCGCTGCTGATTCGGCTGGTCCACAAGCTGCACTATGGCCAGTACATCCGCCAGGATGGGCCGCAGTCGCATCTGGTCAAGCGCGGCACCCCCACGTTGGGCGGCGTGGTCATCAACTTCGCGATTCTGCTCGGTTGGGCATCCTCCGCACTGTACCGATACCTGCGTTCGGGCGACGTGCCCTCCTGGTCCGCGGCGCTCGTACTGTTCGCCATGCTGTCGATGGGTCTGCTGGGCTTTATCGACGACTTCGCCAAGGTGCGTAAGAAACAGAACGAAGGCCTATCGGTGGGCGGCAAGTTCATCGGCCAGTTCATCTTCGCCACCATCTACGCGGTACTTGCGCTGCTGATTCCCACCAAATCGGGATTCCCCAGTGCGCAGGCAGGCATCAGCTTCATCGAACAGCCGTTCTTCAACTTCGACTTCGCCGGCCGTGCCGTAGCCATCATCCTGTTCGTCATCTGGGTGAACTTCCTGATGACCGCATGGACCAACGCAGTGAATCTGACGGATGGACTTGACGGTCTGGCGGCAGGTTCGTCGATGATCGCCTTCACTGGTTTTGGCGTCATCGCATTCTGGGAAAGCTACCACATCAAGGGCGGCAGCCATGGCGGATATTCCTATGCCGTGTCCGATCCTCTCGATCTGACCGTCATCGCCGTATGCGCGGCCGTCGCCTGCTTCGGCTTCCTGTGGTACAACTCGAACCCCGCATCGATTTTCATGGGTGATACCGGTTCCCTGGCCTTGGGCGGTCTGTTCGCAGCCCTGTCCATCGCCACGCACACCGAATTCCTGGCGGTGGTTCTGGGCGGACTGTACGTCATGGAAGCCATGAGCGACGTCATCCAGGTCGGGTACTTCAAGATGACCCACAAACGTGTATTCAAAATGGCGCCGATTCACCATCATTTCGAACTGAAGGGTTGGACCGAAACCAAGGTGGTGGTGCGGTTCTGGATGATCGAACTCATCTTCGTGCTGCTCGCCCTGACGATTTTCTACGGCGACTGGGTCACCCGCTCCGGCCTGCTGTTCAGCTAGCGGAAATCTGGGTGGATTATGCTCACCCACGGAATTCCTATATCAGGAGGAACAATGCAAGTAGCGGATAAGACAGTGGTGATCGCCGGACTGGGGGTGTCCGGCACCTCGTTGGCGGAGGTATTGAGGGAACGCGGTGCCCACGTGATTGGCGTCGACGAGAGGAAGCCCGAGGCCGATCTCCACTCCTTTGATGACGTGGACTGGGACCATGTGGACTACGTCATGTCGTCCCCGGTGTTCAACCCCCGCACCCCGTTCGTGCTGGAAGCCCAACGCCGTGGCATCCCCGTGATGAGCGAGGTGGAATTCGCATGGCAGCTGCGTGTGAATAACGAGCGCACCGGTACTCCGGCTCCATGGATCGGCATCACCGGCACCAACGGCAAAACCTCCACCACCGAGATGACCTCGGAAATGCTCACCGCCTGCGGACTCGACGCGCCGACCGCCGGCAATATCGCCTCCGGAGACATGAGCATGAGCCTGTCTCGTTGCGCCACCAATCCTCAGCACGACGTACTGTGCGTGGAACTGAGCTCCTTCCAATTGCACTTCACCGATTCGCTGGCACTTGACTGCGCGGCGATCACCAATATCGCCGACGATCACCTCGACTGGCATGGCGGGCGCGAGAATTACGCCGCCGACAAATCCAAGGTGTTCCACAACGCCAAACGCGCCATCGTCTACAATGCGCAGGACGCCAAAGTCAGCGAACTGGCGGCCGAGGCTCAGACTGCCGAAGGATGCCGCAAGGTAGGATTCACGCTCGAGGCCCCTCAGGCCGGCCAGATCGGCATTGAAGATGGCTGGATCGTGGACAGGAGCGGCGTGGCCGGCGGCGCAGTAGGAGAGTCGGTCAGACTGGCCGCCATCACCGATTTCACGCATCTGGCAGAGCCGGACGGCTCACTGTACCCGCATCTGGTGGCCGATGCATTGACGGCATTGGCGTTGGTGCTGGGACTTGGCGCTGATCGCGATACCGCGCTGAAGGCGCTTACCTCGTTCAAGCCGGGCGGCCATCGCATCGAAACCGTGGCTGAGGCCGCAGTCGAGGGCGGCTCTGTTCGTTTTGTGGACGATTCCAAAGCCACCAACGGTCATGCGGCACGCGCCTCGCTGTCCAGCTTCCCGGCCAAGTCTGTGATCTGGATCGCCGGAGGTCTGGCCAAAGGCAGTCGATTCGAGGACCTGGTCAAGGACCAGGCACACACCATCAAAGCGGCCGTCATCATCGGCAAAGACCAGCAGCCGATGATCGAAGCGTTTGCCAGCCAAGCTCCGGACATCCCGGTGACCATCATCGATCCCGAAGACAACGATACCGTCATGGACCGTGCCGTCGAAGCCTGCGGCACGTATGCCGCCGCCGGCGACATCGTGCTTATGGCTCCGGCCTGCGCCTCCATGGACCAGTTCAAGTCCTATGCGGATCGAGGCAATCGATTCGCCGCCGCAGCCAAGACGTGGAGCGAGGTGCATGGCCTCCACTGATACCCATAAGCGTAAGGCATACAGAGCCCCTGACAAGCCCTCACTCGAAATCGCCGACTACACGGGTTGGCGAAGCTTGCTCAACCCGCTATGGTGCTACCACGGCTTCCGCATGGCCGTGGTGGGGCTGACATGCTTCGGCCTGATCATGGTGTTCTCCAGCTCCACGGTCACCATGGCCGCACTGGGCAAGTCGCCGTTCCTTCAGCTTCTGAACCAGGGCGCGTTTTGCCTGATCGGCTTGGTGCTGGGCTTCGTGGCATTGATGATGCCGGTGACGTTCTGGAAACGGACCGGCGTGTTCTTTGTGGTGGGTGCCTGCCTGTTGCAGGCGCTGACCTTTACTCCTTTGGGTCACGACGTCTACGGCAACAGAGGTTGGCTGGACCTCGGCTTCACCACTATCCAGCCGGCCGAATTCATGAAGTTCGCGATGTGCATATGGCTTCCCTCGTCGTTGCATGCCTGCAGCAAGATGTACCACAAGAAGGGAATCAAAGCATATGCCGCGCCGTTGGCGCTGTATGCGATAGGCGTGGCACTGGTGATGGGCGGCAGGGACCTCGGCACGGCCATGATTCTGGTCTTCATCGGAGGCGTGGCCTTTCTGATCGTCGGGTTCCCCGGCAAATGGATGGGAGTCGGCGTATTGGGCGCGGTGGTTATGGTCGGTGCATTGGCGGTTTCCAGCCCGAACCGCTTGCGTCGTATTCTGGCCACATATGGCGATTGCTCGGCCGCTGACGCGCAGAGCGTATGCTACCAGTCCATTCACGCCAAGTACGCCATCGCCTCCGGAGGTTTTCTGGGATTGGGCATCGGCAATTCGCGGGAGAAATGGAATTACCTGCCGGCCGCCCATAACGATTTCATTTTCGCGATCATCGGCGAGGAGACCGGATTCGTCGGTTGCGCCATCGTATTGCTGTTCTTCGCGATTCTCGCCTGGTGCATGATCGTCATCGCATTGCAGGTCACCGATCGTTATGTTGCCATGGTGCTGATGTGCGTCACCATTTGGATCGTGGGCCAGGCCATGGTCAACATCGGCGTGGTCGTGGGTGTGTTCCCGGTATTGGGCGTGCCTATGCCGTTCGTCTCCGCAGGCGGCTCATCCATGGTTATGTGCTTGACGGCGGCCGGACTGGTTGTGGGACTTATGCGCTCTCAACCGCAGATAAAACAGTCGCGTCAGAGCGCGTAAGTAGACTCGGTAATCATGAATCAAGGCACACCACATATCGTTCTTGCTGGCGGCGGTACCGCCGGACATGTCAATCCGCTGCTCGCGGTCGCCGGGGCGATTCGCGACATCGAACCCACGGCACAGGTCACCGTCATCGGCACTGCGGTGGGTTTGGAGAAGGATTTGGTGCCGGAGGCCGGCTACGAGCTCGACACCATCGAAAAAGTGCCGTTCCCGCGTCGCCCTAACCTGTACATGCTGCGCTTCCCGGCAAAATGGAAGCGAGAAACCGCCAAGGTGCGCTCCATTCTTGAAACGCGGCATGCGGATGTCGTGGCCGGATTCGGCGGGTATGCTTCCGCCCCCGTCTACGCCACCGCACACAAGATGGGCATTCCGATTGCCATCCATGAGCAGAATGCGCGTGCCGGCATGGCCAATAAACTGGGCGCTCGTTGGGCCGATTTCATCGGTACCGTGTACGAGGGCACCGGTCTCAAACCGCGTGCCGGAGCCGACGTCGAGCGCGTCGGTCTGCCGTTGCGCCCGGCCATCGCCTCCCTGACCAAACGCATCGGTGACGACCGTGCCGCCGTACGCCGTGAATCGGCCGCGCAGCTTGGCGTCGATCCGAACCGTCCGCTGGTGCTGGTCACTGGCGGATCGCTGGGAGCGCAAAGCCTGAACCGCGCCATCGCCTCCTCCGCCGCAGACCTGTTGGCCCACGCACAAATCATCCACTTGACCGGGCGAGGCAAAATCAGCGAAGTACGCGAACTGGTCACGGCCTCGGCCGGCGCGGACGTGCTTACCGGCATCGGCCCCGAATCGGCCGGACAAGGTGACTACCATACCGCCGAATATCTGGAACGAATCGATCTGGCCTTTGCCTGTGCCGACTTGGTGATTTGCCGTGCCGGAGCCGGATCGGTATCCGAGCTGGCTGCACTGGGCCTGCCGGCCATTTACGTGCCGCTGCCCATCGGCAACGGCGAGCAGCGTTTCAACGCCGAGCCAGTGGTGAACGCCGGCGGCGGCCTTCTGGTCGCAGACAAGGACCTGACCCCGCAGTGGGTGCATGAGCATGTGCCCGATCTGCTCGCCGATCACGAACGACTTGCCGAATTCGGCCGCAAGGCATGGGAATACGGCATCAGAAACGCTGCCGAAATCATGGCCCGGCACGTTCTGCAATTAGCCGAACCATCCAAGTAGTATTCAGATATCATTCCGTGCGCGATACTGACCAATTCCGTTCCGCAGCACGAGATACGGTCATAATATAGGGTGCTGGAATCCCTAAAGGAGTTTTGAATTGTCTCAAGATCAGCCCATAGTGCTTGACCCTACGTATGCCTCATTCGATGCTGCGGCCCGCCCTGCGGATCTCGGCGCCACCCATTTCATCGGTATCGGCGGTGCCGGTATGAGCGTTCTGGCCGAAATGCTGCACGCCGAAGGAGTCGCGGTGGACGGCTCCGATCGCGCACACAGCGCCAAAACCGACCGACTTGAAACGCTGGGCATCACCGTTGAATTCGGGCAGCGAGCCGAAAATGTCGCCCAGGCCGAGACCGTGGTCTACTCCAGCGCCATCAAACCGGACAATCCGGAAATCGTCGCAGCACACGCGGCGGGCAAGCGCATTGTGCATCGCAGTGACATCCTCGCCCTGCTCATGAACGGCAAACGAGCCGTCACCGTGGCCGGAGCGCACGGCAAAACCACCACCAGCTCCATGCTGTCCCACATTCTGGTGAACGCCGGTGCCGATCCAAGCTACGCCATCGGCGGCTTTATCCAAGGCCCGGACGGAACCACGCTGGACGGCGGACACGCGGGCAAAGGCGACATCCTGGTGGCCGAAGCCGACGAATCGGACGGCAGCTTCGCCAAATACCATCCGACCATCGCCATTATCACCAACTGTGAAGCCGATCATCTCGACCATTACGGCGACGAAGCCCACTACCGTGCCGCGTTCGTTGCCCACGCCGGCCGGGCCACCGGTCACGTGATCATCAGTATCGACGACCCCGACGGACTTGCCGTGCTGGAGGCCCTGCCCGCCGACGTGAAATCCCATACCGTTGCCTACGGCACTACCGCGCGTGAATCCCTGCCCGATTTGGGCGGTGCCGCGTATGTCTGGATCGCTTCGGAAAGCGAGACCGCTGGCAGCGGCGTCGAACAGCTCACCCTGCATCTGCCGGCCGCGGTGACGGCGGGGGAGCCGGTGTCTCAGAGCGTTGCCCTGAAGGTTCCTGGCGTGCACAATGCGCGCAATGCGGCCGCCGCCATCAGCGCTGCCGTGCTGCTGGGCGTGAGCCCCGCAGACGCGGCCAAGGCGGCCGGCACATTCCTCGGTGCGGCACGCCGCTTCCAGGTGCGCGGCACGGTCAAGCAGGTCACTGTAGTGGACGATTACGCCCATCATCCCACCGAAATCGCGGCCCTGCTGGATGCGGCCCGACGCCGGTACCCCGATTCGACCATTCGTGTGATCTTCCAGCCACACCTGTTCTCCCGCACCAAGTTCTTCGCGCACCAGTTCGCCAAATCCTTAGCCAAAGCCGATGACGTCATTATCACCGGCATCTTCCCGGCCCGTGAAAAGCAGGCCGATTTCCCGGACATCAGCCCCTCCACCATCGTGGACGCGGCTGCGGGACTCAAGGATGCTTCCGCAGGCACGTGGATTCAGCCGGTTGAGGATATGTGCCTGGCCGCCAAGATGATGGCCATGCGCGCCCACCACGGCGACGTGATCTTCACCGTGGGCGCGGGCGACATCACCGACATGGATCAGGTGCTGCTCACCGCACTTGAGGCCCATCGGGAAAGCTGCGAGTGATGTCCGGGCGCACGGTCAGATCCGGGGGCAATGACAACGGCTCACGTCGTTCGTCTGGGAGCTCCCGCAAGCCGCGCACCATCGGTTCACGCGGAAACACGGGTCGCTCGTCGAAGTCTCGCGCTCCCCGGTCCGTGTCTTCCGGTCATGAGATCGACGAGCCGGAGATCATCGACGATGTGACGGTAGCCAAGGGCCAGGCCGGTGCCTTCGTCGATGCACGGCGGTTGCACAGCGAGGATTACGTTGCCGAAACGCTGCATCAGACCACCGGCTCCCTAGGAGTCGCATCACGCCCGAAAGTGGTGAATTTCACCGAACGCGCCAAAGAACGCAAGCGTGCAAACGTGCGCGTCGTTGCGTTACGCGTGTTGATTGCGGTCGTCAGTGTGGCTGTAGTGGCGGGGCTGGCATGGCTGCTGCTTTTCTCGTCGGTGTTTCGTCTGGAAACCAGCGAGATCGGCGTATCCGGTGCCAACGAATGGGTGAGTGCGCAGACCATCCATGTCATCGCCGATAAGCAGGCTGGAAAGTCGTTGTTCCTGGTCTCCGCCCATGAGGTCACAGAGCAACTCAAGTCCATTCCCGGCGTCAGCGAGGCCAAGGTCTCCAAACAGTTCCCCAAGTCGATGAGCGTGGAAGTCAAGGCGCAACGGCCCGCGGCCATGCTGAAAAGAGGCGATACCCTGACCGCGGTGGATTCCCAGGCGCGTGTGTTGAACTCGGTGAAGAACGCCAACGTGGATGGCATCCCGGTGATCGAGGTCAAGGATATAGACGCCAGTCTCAAGAACCGTTCGGTGAAGGAGACGCTGACGATTCTGGGCGCGTTGCCGGAATCGATGCGTAAGTCCATTACCAAGGTCACCGCTGAGACGCAGGATTCGGTGACTACCACGCTTAACGACGGTGACCGCGTAATCATTTGGGGCGACTCTTCGCAACTGAAGCTGAAGTTGGCGGAAGTCGAGGAAATCGACAAGAACATCACCGCTGGCACGGCTGGCTTTGCCGGGAAACATCAGATTGATGTTTCCTCATCCCAGAAGCCCATCATCAAGTGACGGCGATTTCGTTGGCTTCGTTGGTTCCGGGGCGATGTTCGCTGCTGGCGATTTGCGCGAGTAGCGCCATAGGGTGTATGCTGAAAAGTCCGGCCGAAAAGCCGGAAGCTTGATAACTCAAGATTGGGGGCGATCGGTTTCGACGGTGACCTGTTCGCTGCAGGGAAGCGTGCCGAGAACGCCGGGTCCGCTCGTGGATGACCCCGGCAAAAGAATAAGTGCTAAATCTAACCGCACTGAGTTCGCTCTCGCTGCCTGATTTTTAGTCAGGATTAACCAGTGAGCAGCCGCTCCGTTCACTCCTCCTCGTCTTTGGGAGGATGTTGAGCGTCGTTTAGAAGACTTGCTGATGCAGTTGAGCCTCAGGGCTGCATCGGGACTTTAACTGCGGATATGCTCGCCATCAGTTGTCTGCGACATCGATGGGGGCAGAAAAATCGCCAACTTGGCCAGCAGACTACGCACGTAGAAGACTGTGGGCTCGGTCATCGGACCGGGGTTCAATTCCCCGCGCCTCCACCAAGACAAGCGTCGTTTCCGTAAGGGAACGGCGCTTTTTTGTTGCTGCAGTTGCTACTGTAGGGAGTCATGAGAGTTGTAGTGCAACGAGTATCCGAAGCATCGGTAGACGTGGTCAATGAATTGGGCACGCTGGATCCCACGTTCGAGCCGCAGCAGATTGGCCCGGGATTCATGATTCTGGTGGGCGTCACCGATGAGGACGGCGACAAGCAGATCGCCTGGCTGGCCCATAAGATTCTGAATCTCAGGGTGTTCGAGGATGCGCAGGGCAAGATGAACCGTTCGATCCAGGACATCGGCGGCGAGATTCTCTCCATCTCGCAGTTCACGCTGTTCGCCGACGTGCACAAGGGCAATCGCCCGAGCTTCATCAAGGCCGGCAGGCCCGAGCATGCCGATTTCATGTGGATCAAGTTCGACGAGGCGTTGCGCTCCGGGGGAGTGCCGGTGAAGGAAGGTCGTTTCGGTGCGCATATGCGGGTCGGACTGGTCAATGACGGGCCGGTGACCATCGTCATCGACACCGAGCATGACATGCCTGACGGAACACGCTGAATTGCGATAGTAATTTGACATCATATCCCGTTCCCTCCAATATGTTACTAAAGCGCTTTAGTCTTCTGCGGGCGAGGGCGCATGTCGATATGTTTCCCATGAACGGGCAGCACAATGATGTGGCCGCACAAGCGGCAGAGATAAGGGGAGTGAACAGCAGATGTTCCTGAAACCTGAACAGCAACTGGAGCGGTGCAAGCGCATAGTGCGCCAGCGCGTGGACCCTCATATCCACCCATCGATCGCACAGCTTGTGGTGGAGTCCTTTGACATTCCCGGAGAGCCGATGCCCACTGACGAGTTCTTCGAGAAGCTCAATCGAGGTGACATCGACTTCAAGCCGTTTACGCTCGGCGGTGAATGGGGCACCACATGGGGCACAGTCTGGTTCCGCCTGACCGGTACCGTGCCGGCCGGCTACCCGAAAGGCAAGCCGCTGGAGCTCATCCTCGACCTCGGCTGGTACCCGCACTCCTGCGGCGGCCATATCGAGGGCCTCGTCTACCGTGCCGACGGCACCGCCATCAAAGCCGTACACCCGCTCAACTATTGGGTGCCGTTCATGGATGCCGAGGGCAACGCGCAAGTGCCGGTCGCCGAAGACGGCAGCTTCACCCTGTACCTCGAAGCCGCCAGCAACCCGCTGCTGCTCGGCGTGCCTCCGTTCATTGAGACCGAACTGGGCGACCATGCCACCGGCAAGCCGGACGAGCCGTACGTATTCAAGTCCGCCGATCTGGCCGAATTCGATGAACGCTACGAGAACTACTCCGTCGATCTCGACGTGGTGAGCTCCCTGATGGAATTCGCCGACAAACAGTCGCCGCGCTACTGGCAACTCGCCAAAGCATTGCAGCGTTCGCTGAACGCCTACGACGAGCGCAACCCCGAATCCGTGGAAGCCGCGCGCGCAGCACTCGCCGGCGTACTGGCCAAGCCGGCCAATGCCTCGGCCATGAACGTCAGCGCCATCGGCCACGCGCATATCGACTCCGCATGGCTGTGGCCGGTGCGCGAGACCCGCCGCAAGGTGGCCCGCACCGTATCCAACGCATTGGCGCTGATGGACGCCGACCCCGACTTCAAATACGCGATGAGCTCCGCCCAGCAGTACGCCTGGCTGGAAGAGGATCATCCGGACATCTTCAAGCGCATGAAGCGGCGCATTGAAGAAGGCCGGTTCATCCCGGTCGGCGGCATGTGGGTGGAAGCCGATGGCATGTTGCCCGCCGGTGAGTCACTGATCCGCCAGATTGCATATGGCCGCAAATACTTCAAGGAACATCTCGGTGTGGAACCCAAGGGCGTATGGCTGCCGGACAGCTTCGGCTACACCGGCGCATGGCCACAGATCGCCCGCCGTGCCGGGTACGAATGGTTCCTCACGCAGAAGATCTCGTGGAACGACACCACCAAGTTCCCGCACCACTCGTTCATGTGGGAAGGCATCGACGGCTCGCGCATCTTCACCCACTTCCCGCCGGCGGATACCTATGCTGCTTGGTGCAAGGTTCAGGAACTTGACTACGCCGAGAAGAACTTCCAGGACAAGGATCTCTCCGACCGCTCGCTTCTGCTCTTCGGTTTCGGTGATGGCGGTGGCGGCCCCACGCGCAACATGATGGAGCACCTGCACCGCTACGAGAACCTCGAAGGCGTCTCCAAGGTGAGCATCGAAGAGCCGAATGACTTCTTCGACAAGGCGCATCAGCAGCTTGCAGAGAACGCCGGCCCAGAAATGCCCGTCTGGAAGGGCGAGCTGTATCTCGAACTGCACCGTGGCACCTTGACCTCGCAACAGGACATGAAACGCGGCTGCCGCCAAGAGGAATCGCTGTTGCGCACGGTCGAATACCTGGGCGCAGCCGCCGTGTTGTCCGATCCGGAGTACGTCTACCCGCGCGAGGAGCTGGACCGCATATGGAAGACGCTGCTGCTGAACCAGTTCCACGACATCCTGCCCGGCTCGGCAATCGCATGGGTGCACCGCGAAGCCCGCGAGGACTATCGCCGCGACCTGAAGCGTCTCGCCGAAATCGCCCAAGACATGTGCGCCGTGCTGCGCAAGGCCAACCCGCAGGCCGACCTGCTCGCCGAGGCCCGCATCAGCCAGTTCCGCAATGGCGGCGCGTCTTGGCATGCCAACCGCATCAACGAACCGACCGACGCGCTTTCCGTACTGACCCAGACATTGGACAACGGCCGTGTGCTGCTGGCCAACGGCGTACTGTCCGTCACCATCGAGGCCGACGGTACAATCTCGTCGCTGCTTGACGAGGAGCATGGCCGTGAACTGGTTCCGGCCGGCACCCGATTGGGCCAATACGAACTGTTGAGGGACGAACCCGCCGTTTGGGATGCCTGGGAGATCGAACGCGAATCCCTGCTCATGGCGAATGCCATGACCGGATCAATCGAATCGGTCGATACCGAAAACGGTGCGGCACGAGTCCGCGTGCGTACCGCCGACGATGACACCGTCATCACCACCACCATCACGCTGCGCCCCGGTTCACACACGCTCGATTTCCACGCCGACATTGACTGGCACGAACGTGAACGCTTCCTCAAAGTCGATCTGCCGCTGGGTATCGTGGCCGACCAAGCAACATACGACTGCCAGTATGGTCTGGTCCGCCGCCCAATCGTCAAAAACACCGCATCCGACGAAGCCAAGTATGAGAGCAGCACGAACCGCTTCGCCCTTATCGGCGACGCCGGTTACGCGGCGGCCGTCATCAACGGATCGGTGTACGGGTCCGATGCCACGCCGATCTCCGGGAATGCCGCCGAAGGTTGTGACTCGGGCACTATGTTCCGACTGTCATTGCTCTCCGCGCCGACCTTCCCCGACCCGCGCACCGATATCGGCTCGCACGAGTTCGACTGGTCCGTGGTGACCGACGCCACGGTGGACCGTGCGCTTGGCGCCGCCGGTGTGCTCAACGCACCGGTACTCCATGATGTGCCCGATATCACGCCGCTCGCCTCGATCGAGTCAGCAAACGGCACCGTGGTGCTGGACTGGATGAAGCTGGCCGATGATGGTTCCGGCGACCTGATCGTACGTGCCTATGAGGCGGCCGGCGGCCAGGCCGATGCCACGCTGCACATCTGCCCGGCGCTCGCAGGCGCTTCGGTGCATGAGACCAATGTGCTGGAAGGCGACAATCTGGCCACCGACCTTCCAGTCGCGCTGCAAGACGGTAGGCAGAACGCCGAAGGTGCCACGTTGCACTTTGGCCCGTTCCAGCTCGCCACCCTGCGCATCACGCGCTGAATTCCCGTCTGACGCTTCTGCCTCCTCGAACCATGAGGCGGCAGAAGCATGTCGTATTACGGTTTTTCCAATTGCCACCACACCCATCATTTCCATTAGACACAGCAAAGGAGAACTCTCCATGTTTCTTCTGCCCAATCAGCAGTTGGAGCGCTGCGACCGCGTCATGCAGCAGCGCGTCAAACCGCATATCCACACCACACTTGCCGCATGCACCTTGCGTTCGTTCCACAATCCCGGCGAACCGGTGCCCTCCAGCGAATTTCTAGCCAAAGTGCGCAACGGCCAAGTGCCCTTCGAACCTTTCCGCGTTCCCGGCGTCTGGGGCACCACATGGGGCACCACATGGTTCGAGGTGAACGGCCACATCGACATGGCGGCGGTCAAAGGACGAAAAGTCGAACTCATGGTAGACCTCGGCTGGCTCGATCACCGCGGCCCCGGATTCCAATCCGAGGGACTTGTCTATCGTGCCGACGGCACCGCCATCAAATCCGCGAACCCACGCAACCACTGGATTCCACTCGTCTACGCGGACGGCAGCAGCACTGTCGAACTCGATGAGCATGGCGACTTCACCGTCTATATCGAAGCCGCCGCCAACCCATTCGTCGAAGGCCCCACCCCGTTCTCACCCACTGAACTCGGCGAAGAGGCCACCGGCACCTGTGACTTCCCATACACACTGAGTCGTATGGACGTCACCATCTTCAACGAAGACGTGTTCGCCTACTACATGGATCTGGAAACCGTCTCCTCGCTGATTCGTGAGCTCAAGGACGACGACCCACGCTACTGGCAGCTCGCCAAAGCACTGCAACGCTCCCTGAACATCTACGATGAACGCGACTTGGAAACCTTGTCGGCAGCCCGTGCGGCGCTCGCCGGCGTACTCGCCGAACCGGCCGCCTCCAGCGCAATCAAACACATCGCCATCGGCCACGCGCATATCGACTCCGCATGGCTGTGGCCGGTGCGCGAGACCCGCCGCAAGGTGGCCCGTACCGTATCCAACGTGCTGGCTTTGATGGACGAAGACCCGGACTTCACGTATGCGATGAGTTCCGCCCAACAGTACGCATGGCTGGAAGAGGAGCATCCCGACCTGTTCGCACGAATGAAGCGGCGCATCGAAGAGGGCCGCTTCATCCCGGTCGGCGGCATGTGGGTGGAATCCGACAACATGATTCCTTCCGGCGAATCATTGGTGCGGCAGATCACGTTCGGCCGCCGATATTTCAAGGAGCATCTCGGCGTCGCGCCGCGCGGCATCTGGCTACCGGACAGTTTCGGCTACACCGGCTCTTGGCCGCAGATCGCCCGCCGTGCAGGATTCGACTGGTTCCTCACGCAGAAGATCTCGTGGAACGACACCACCAAGTTCCCGCACCACTCGTTCATGTGGGAGGGCATCGATGGCACGCGTATTCTCACGCACTTCCCGCCCTCGGATACCTACTGCTCGTGGATGAGCATGCACGAGCTCATGTATTCGCAGCGCAACTTCCTGGACAAGGACCTCTCCCGTAACGCGATCCTGCTGTACGGCTTCGGCGATGGCGGCGGCGGCCCCACCCGTGAGATGACCGCGCGCATCCGCCGCGACCATGATCTCGCCGGCGCGCCGAAAATCGAATTCGGTACTCCCGACCAACTGTTCGATCGCGTGCGCAAGGATATCGTCGACGATGCGCAAGGGGAGACCCCGGTGTTCAAGGGCGAACTGTACCTTGAACTGCACCGCGCTACCCTCACCGCCCAGCAGGACATGAAGCGCGGCTGCCGCCAGGAGGAGTCGATGCTGCGCGTCACCGAATACCTGTGCGCCGCGGCCCGCATCAAGAACCCGGACTATGTCTATCCGCGCGAAGAGCTGGACCGTATTTGGAAAACGCTGCTCCTGAACCAGTTCCACGACATTCTGCCCGGTTCGGCCATCGCATGGGTACACCGTCAGGCGCGGACCGAATACGCGCGTGACATCGCTCGGCTGAACGAGATCGCCCTTGAAGCCGGGCGCGCGATCGCAGTCGTGGAACCCGATGACGCAACCATAACCGACGCCGTAATCGCCCCATATTCCCGCCAAGCCTGTGAGACGTGGGTGGTACGCCCGGCTTCGAGCCGAGCCGAAGCGGGAACCGCATCCATGGCTCGGGTCGCCGTTACCCATGACGGCGATACGATTGTGCTCGACAACGGCCAACTGCACGTGCGCATTGAAGCCGACGGCACCGTTTCGTCAATCGTCGATCAGCGAACCAATCGTGAACTGGTGCCAGCCGGCACCCGACTGGGCCGCTACGAAATGCTCAAAGACGAACCCTTCCACTGGGACGCCTGGGATATTCAACGCGATGCATTCCTCACCGCCAACGCGCTCAGCGAGGCATCGATTACAAGCGTGGATGAAACCGCCAACGGTGGGGCCGTCGTGCATGCTGTCACTCGCGCGAAGGGCGTTGAAATTCGTACGGGCATTGCCTTAAGGCCGGGCTCCGCCACACTGGACTTCACCGCCGATGTGGACTGGCATGCCGTCGAACAGTTCCTCAAAGTGGATATGCCGGTCACCGTGCAAGCGGTGAACGCGCAATATGAATGCCAATACGGCCTGGTCGAACGCCCGATCAATAAGAACACGCGCAGCGATGATGCCAAATTCGAAAGCTGCACGCATCGCTTCGTGCGTATCGCCGACGCCGACTATGCCGCCGCTGTGGTCAACGCCTCCACCTACGGCTCCGACGTCAGCCCCATCCACGCCGATACGGCACATGGCACCGGCCGCGGCACCATGGTGCGGTTGTCGCTGCTGTCCGCACCGCTGTACCCCGACCCACGCACCGACCAAGGCGCGCACTCCTTCGCATGGTCTCTGGTCGCTGACGCCGATATGAACGCAGTGCTGGACGAAGCGGCGCGACTCAACAGCCCCGTAATAGGGGAGTTGCCTGATATGGCGCCGCTGGTCTCGCTCACCGACGCCACCGGCACCATCGTATTGGACTGGATCAAGCTCGCCGATGACGGTTCCGACGATCTGATCGTGCGCCTGTACGAGGCCGCCGGCGGCAATGCCACGGCCACACTGCGCCTTGACGCCGCTCTCGCCGATGCCAAGGCCGGCGTGCGGGAGGTGAATCTCATGGAGGAGCCGGAACTGGACGCCGAACTGCCGCGCGCGCTCGCCGGTGACGAACCAATGCCTGCCGACGGTGCGGTCGTTTCGTTGGCGCCATTCCAGCTCACCACGCTGCGTATTCGCCGATAAGGGATATTGGGCCTAGACTCGATATTTTGGGTCGCGCCCAACCGTAACGGAACCGGAACAGACCGGCTCTGCCATACGGTTGGGCGCGGCCCATTATTGTATGAGAAGAGGGAGAGCGATCCCGTTGGACAAATATCAATGCGACACGCGCGGATGAATTCGTTGCGTGCATGTTTCGATTGTGTTATATTCTTACTAAACCGATTTAGTTAACAGGTTCATAACTGGCTGGAAACTAAAACGGTTTAGTCTCAGCGATGAGAACTGAATAAAGGTTGTGATACCACGTCAATCACCGCGACGGGTGACTGTACCGGAACACAACGATTAGGTTTTCTCCGTCCACAGCAGGGCGGGGCGAAAAAGGAACCAAAAGGAAAGGAAAACGTATGTTTTCTATGAAGAAGATCCTCGCCATCGCCGGTGCCGGTGCGATGCTCGTATCGGTGGCTGCCTGTGGTAGCGGAACTGCGGGGGATGACGGCGGCAAGAAGGAGATCTCCTTCCAGACCTGGAACCTCAAGAACGACAAGTACACCCCGTATTTCGAGGCGCTGATCAAGGCCTATGAGAAGGACCACCCGGACGTCACCGTCAAGTGGCTTGACGCCCCGTCCGACGGTTACGAAGACAAGCTGTCCAGCCAGGCTGCGGCCGGCGAACTGCCGGACATCGTCGATGGCGGCAACTCCATCCTGTACGGTCTGGCCAAGGCCGGTGCGCTGCTCGATGTCTCCAAGCAGGCTCCGGATGCGGAAAAGGACTACTACGAAGGTGCTTGGAAGTCCGTGACCATGCAGGGCAACGGCGTCGAGAAGGGTGCCTACGGCCTGCCGTGGTACGTCAACGATGGCCCGACCTACTGGAATACCGAGCTGATGCAGAAGTGCGGTCTTGACCCGAACAAGATCCCGACCACATGGGATGAGTATTTCGCCGCCGGCGACACCATCGTGCAGAACTGCAAGGATGTCTATTTGGGCACCACGATGGGCTACAACGCCGAAGATCTGATGACCGCAGGCGTCAAGTCCTTCATGAGCGAGGATCACAGCAAGTACACCTTCAATGATGAGGCCGGCGTCAAGCAGATCAGCCGCTTCGTTGAGCTGTACAAGAAGGGCGGCATCCCGCCGGAGGCCCTCGACTCCTCTTGGAGCCAGGCCGCCGATCTCTTCCAGCGCGGCAACCTGGTCTCCATGGCTGGCTCCGCCTACTCCGCTGACGGCTTCAAGCAGAACGCTCCGGACCTCTACAAGAACCTCGCAGTCGGCCCGCGTATCAGTAACGACGGCAAGTCCGCTTCCGTGGCCTACGAGATGCTCGGCATCAGCGCCAACTCGAAGCACCCCGACGTCGCCATCGACTTCGCCCGATTCGTGACCAACGAGAAGAACCAGATCGAGTTCGACAAGAAGGCCTCCGTGTTCCCGTCCGCCAAGGGGGGTCTGGATGACGACTACTACAAGAGCATCGACGAAAGCACCCTTGAGGGCAAGGCTCTGAAGATCACGCTCGACCAGGTCAAGGACGGCTACGGCTCTCGTCCGTCCGAGTTCACCGACAACAACGGCTACAAGAACTTCCAGCAGCAGATCGCCCTCGCCATGCAGGGCAAGCAGACCGCCAAGGAAGCCCTTGACAAGTCCGTCGAGTTCGCAAACGAGAAGCTCGCACAGTGAGCAACGCGGCACTCGCCGCTGACAGGTCGGAGGCCCGCACGGCCTCCGACCGGCCTGAACCGATGAACCTCAACCACGGCAAGAAGCAGAATCGTAGCTTCGGCACCATCATTGCCCCCTACCTGTTTGTTCTGCCAGCGTTCGTGATTGTGTTTGTATTCATCGTCCTTGCGGCACTCAACACTTTCAGGCTTGCTTTCACCAACTCCACGCTGCTCCGTCCGGGAACCTTCGTCGGACTCGAAAACTTCATCAAACTGTTCCATGACGAGTACTTCCTCACGGCACTGCTGAACTCCACACTCTACGTGATCTGCGTAGTGCCGTTCATGGTGATCCTCCCGTTGATCCTGGCCTATCTGGTCAAGGGCAACTCCCGCATCATGGGCTTCTTCCGCACCGCCTTCTACATGCCGGTGGTTATGTCCGCCGTTGTGGTGGGTATGATCTGGACCAACCTGCTGGATTCCGCCGGTCTGGTCAACTCCGTGCTCAAGGCATTGAAGATCATCTCCAAGCCGGTTCCATTCCTCACCGATCGATGGGGCGTGCTCTTCAGCTCGATGTTCGTGACAATCTGGCTGGGCCTCGGCTACTACATGGTCATCTACCTGACCGCCCTCGCCAACATCGATGAATCCCTTTACGAAGCCGCCTCCCTCGACGGCGCTGGCCCTGTCCGCCAGTTCATCTACGTGACAATGCCCGGCGTGCGCTCCACGATGATGCTCATCATGATGCTGTCCACCATCGCCGCATTCCGAGTCTTCAACGAAATCTACGTGTTGACCAACGGCTCCGCAGGCCCCGGCGGCATGGATATGACGATGTCGATGCTTATCAAGCGCGAAGGCACCGGTATCCAGGCCCGCACTGGTTACGCGAGCGCCATCTCCATCGTCGTGCTCGTCATCGTCGGCGTCATGCTCATCGTGCAGCAGATCGTACAAAAGCGAGGTGAGGACTGATGAATACCAACACGCATAAGGTCACTGTCGGCAAAGTCGTCCAGTATCTGATTCTGATTCTGATGTTCCTGCTGCTCGTCGGCCCGTTCGTCTGGGAACTGTCCCTGTCGTTCAAGGGCAAGGGCGACAACGTCTACGCCGTGCCTCCCTACCTGATGCCGAAGACCCCGACGCTGGACAACTACATTTCCGTGTTCAAGCAGGTCCCGGTATTCCACTACATGCTCAACACGCTGGTGGTCTGCCTGATCTCCATCTTCGGCAACGTGGTCTTCTCCACGATGGCCGGCTACGCACTGGGACGCCTGAAGTGGCGTGGCCGCGGACTGGTGTTCACCATGTTCATGGGCACCATGGTCATCCCGATCGAAGGCGTGATGATCTCCCAGTTCCTGATCATTCGCTCCATCCACCTGCAGAACACACTGCTGGCAGTCGCACTGCCTGGCCTGTGCGGCGCCATCAACATCCTGCTCATGACCAACGCCTTCAAATCCATTCCAATGGAACTCGAAGAGGCGGCCATGGTGGACGGTGCCAACCTATGGCAGCGGTTCTTCCACATCTGTGTACCGCAGGTCAAAGGCACGATGACCGTTGTCGGCATCTTCGCATTCGTCGGTGCCTGGAACGACTTCCTGTGGCCGTTGATCGCGATCTCCGATGAAAGCAAGTACACCTTGACCCTCGGCATGAACCGACTCAAGGGCATGTTCATCCAAGATCCGCGACTGATCGCCGCCGGTGCGCTCGTCTCGCTTATCCCGATCATCGTCTTCTTCTGCTGCTTCCAGCGCTACTTCTTCCGTGGCTTGGAACAGGGTGGACTCAAGGGCTGAGCGGACTGGAAAAAGGAGGTACTCCAATGAAATTCGGAGTCAACTACACGCCGTCGCATGGCTGGTTCCACGCATGGCTCGACCCGGACTGGGACGGCATCGACAACGATTTCAAGCAGATCAGCGAACTGGGTATGGACCATGTGCGCATCTTCCCGATCTGGCCGTATCTGCAACCTAATCGCACCTGGATCAACAAGAAGGGCGTGGCGGATGTGCGCCGCATGGTGCACATCGCCGGCGAGCACGGTTTGGATGCCTATGTGGACGTGTTCCAAGGGCATCTGTCCAGCTTCGACTTCCTGCCTTCATGGCTGGTCACCTGGCATGCGGGCAACATGTTCACCGATGCGGACGCCGTTGCGGCCGAGCGTGAACTGGTCAAGACCATGACCGATGAGCTGTCCAAGGAACCCGCGTTCAAGGGTCTGACCTTGGGCAACGAGGTCAATCAGCTGTCTGACAGGCCGCATCCCACGAAGATGAGCGCCACGGACCGGCAGATCGACGCATGGCTGGACGCGCTGCTTCCGACCGCCGCCGGTGAAGGGCGCAACGCGCTGTACAGCGTCAACGATGGCACTTGGTTCATCGATGGGCACCCGTTCACTCCGGTGCAGTCCGCCACCAAGGGTGATATGACAGTGATTCACTCCTGGGTGTTCAACGGCATCGCGCAAGGATACGGCGCCACCAGTGAGGAGTGCTCGTCGTACGCACTGTACCTGGCCGAGCTGGCCAAGGCGTTCGGCAAGGATTCCGAGCGCCCGGTGTGGCTCCAGGAAGTCGGTGCGCCGGAGAATGTGCTGGAAACCGACTACACGCCGGAATTCTGCCGCAAGACCGTTGAACGTGCCATGGATTGCCGGAACCTGTGGGGTGTGACGTGGTGGTGCTCGCACGATGTGCCCGCCAGCATGGAAGACTTCCCGTTCTTCGAGCACTCTCTGGGCTTGTTCGACGAGCAAGGCCAGCTGAAGCCGATCGGCCGTACGTTCGGGGAACTCGCCGCACAGTACCGTTCCGCATTGCCGGCTCAGCCGAAGACCGTCGCCGTGGTGATTGATGTGGATGAGGCCGGAAACCCGGTGAACCGCAGTGCGCTCGGCCCGGGAGGCTCGGTGTGCGACCTGTGGATGAAGCTGCAGGTGGCGGGCCAGCGCCCGACCATCATCACCTCGCAGGTGGCGTCCAATCAAGAGGCGCTCGCGCAGCGTGGCATTCTGGAATTGCACGCTGACGAACACCCCTATGCCGCCCGTTACTACACTGCGGTTTCGGACCCATCGTTCGAAACGGCTGATTAAACCGATATCCGGTTGTGGAATCATCTACTCCTTGTTCCACAGCCGGATATTTTCAATTGCAGTGCGCACAATTGCAGTGCGCAGGGCAAAACATAAGACCCGGTACTCGCCGAAGAGCGAGAAGAACGAGAAGACAATATACGAGAAGGGGGAGCGCTCAATGAGCATCAATTGCGCCGCAGTGGACCGACTCATTGATTCGATGAGCTTCACGCAGAAAGTTGGCCAGTTGAACCAGCGTCTGCTCGGTTGGAAGTCCGTGGAACGCAATGCTGCGGGACGGCTGGTGGCCTCGGACGAGCTCAAGCAGGAGATTGACCGATGGGGTGGACTCGGCACCCTGTACGGTCTATTGCGAGCCGACCCATGGTCTGGTCAACATTGGGGTAACGGCATACGCCCTGAGGAGCGGACTGAGGCGATTGCCGTGGTGCAGCAAACTGTGCTGGAACGTGGCGCGCACGGCATCGGCGTATTACTTAGCGAAGAGGCGTCTCACGGGCATCAGGCGCTGGGCGGCACGGTGCTGCCCACCAATCTGGGTTTGGGCGCTACGTTTGACCCGCAGGGGGTGCAGGAAGCGGAAGCCGCGGTTGCCGCAGAACTGGCCGCCAGCGGCATCCATATCGCATTGGTATCCGGTTTGGACATCGCCCGTGACCCACGCTGGGGCCGTTGCGAGGAATGCTTCGGCGAGGATCCGCTGATGGCTGCCCGCATGTGCGAGGCCATCGTTACCGGCATGCAGGGTGAGCATCGCAGCAAGGTCGGCCACGGGGGAGTGGCCGTGGTGCTCAAGCATCTGGCGGCGCAAGGCGAGGCCGTGGGCGGCCGCAACGGACAGTCCGCCGTACTGGGCCCGCACGATCTTCATGAAATTCATCTGCCGCCGGTGGCCGCCGGTGTGCGCGCCGGTGCCTTGGGCTTTATGGCAGCCTACAACGATATCGATTCTGTACCTTGCTGCGCCAACCCGTGGCTGCTCAAGGATTATCTGCGCGACCAGCTCGGTTTCGACGGCATCGTGATGGCCGATGGCCTGGCCGTGGATCGGCTCGAAGATATGGCCGGCTCCATTCCCGCGGCAGGGCGTGCCGCACTGCTCGCCGGCGTGGACGTCTCCCTGTGGGATGAAGGATTCACCCGCCTCGAAGAATATGCGGATGACGAACAGGTAGTGGCCGCTGTCGACACGGCCTTGCGCCGGGTGCTGGAACTCAAAGCCATGTTCGGTCTCTTGCCCGAAGACGGTGCCGATACCGCCGCAATTGCCATGCCGAGCGCCGACGCCATCGCGCAGGCCACTGCGGATGGGCGTGAGCAGGCCAAGCGCATGGCCCGCGAGGCGATAACGCTGATCAATGATGGCCAGTCTGCCGCCACGCTCGACGATATCCGCAGCGTCATAGCTGATGCTCAAGCCGGCCCTGTGATTGTCGCCGGCCCGTTCTCCGACGATTTCGACTGCTTCCTGGGCGATTACACCGCCCCTCTGCCCGCCGATGAACAGTCAAGCGTCTACCGGCAATTGGTGGCACGTCTCGGGGAGGACCGAGTTCTCTTGGCCGCCAAGCCGAGCGATGCGCCGGCCGATCAATGGGCGCGTGCGTCGACCGTGGTATTCGTATGCGGCAGCACCAGCGAACGCAGCTATGACAGTGAATTCGACGACAATGGCGCGGCGAAGGCCGTAACCGAATACGGTGCCACCTGCGGCGAAGGCGTGGACTTGTCTGACATCCGCCTGCCCTGGCGTCAGGATGACATGCTAGGCGAAGTCGCGGCATTGACCACCGCTCCAATTGTTTCGGTGGCGGTGTGCGGTCGCGCGCATGTACTGACCGATGTGCTGGAACGCTCCGCCGTGACGATCTGGGCCGGATATGCCGGCCAATATGGGCCGCAGGCCGTAGCCGACGTATTGGTTGACGGAGCCGACATGTCTGGCCGCCTTCCTGTGACCTTACCCGCATATCCCGCAGCCATTCCCGTTCGATACAATGACCGCCAAAGTGCCGCGCATGTCTACAAGGATGCGGCGGAACCGATATTGCGCGGCTTCGGCTATGGAGCCGGTTCGCTGGCGGCGGTGACGTTCAGCGAGATGCACGCTGATACGCAATCGCATCCAGGTGAAGTGCTGGTGCAGGTGACGGCACATGCTGACGATCACGGGGCCGCGGGTGCCGTGAATCTGTTCGCGCATGTCAGCGGCGGCCGCCGCATCCCACGTTTGGCAATGCTTGTCGATTCGGTATACATGGACTTGAACGCGGGAGAGCGTCGCGATATCGCGTTCCACGTGCCGTGTGATCGTCTGCGGGATGTCGGTGACGGGCAAGTTCAGGTGACCTGCACGCTGGATGGAGATTCGACGCATACGGTCACGGCGACGCTGCCGGGGGAATATTAGGGGGCATGTATGAATGTGGGGTGCGAAGCACTGGAACCGCATCACACCCCCGGATGGAGCCTGAAACCGCAAGGCATCCATTCTCGCAACCTGCAAGTCTGCGGGTTGTCACCCGATAGAGGAAACAACAAAGGAGATTATATATGTGTTGCTCACAAGGTAGTGAAGGGCGCTCGTCCATCGGACGCAGACTCGCCGCCGTCGCGGCGGGCGTAGTCGCCACAGCACTGATGCTCGGATGTTCGCTGGCCATGGGAACGGTTGCGAACGCCCAGGAGGGGGATTCCCCCGTTGCGGCGTCGCAGGAGGGTAACGGCAACAAGCATTTCATGGTGTATTACCGCGCATGGCGTGACGTGACCATGAAAGGCGTGAACACCGATTTACCGGATGACAATTGGATCTCCATGTACGACATTCCATACGGCATCGATGTCGTCAATGTGTTCAGCTACGTTCCCAGTGGCCAGGAAGCGGCGGCCCAGCCGTTCTATGACAAGCTCAAGAGCGATTACGCGCCGTATCTGCATGCCCGAGGCATCAAACTCGTACGAGGTTTGGATTACAGCGGTGTTATGGTCGACGGTTTCAAGACGTGGATTGCTCAGCAGGGCAAAAACGTCGATAGCGCGACCGAATCGGATTATGACGCGTACGCCGATCATGTCATCGAAACGTACATGACCTCGGTTGGCCTCGACGGTCTTGACATCGATATGGAAACTTTCCCGGATGCCGCGCAGGTGGCGATTTCCGATCAGGTCATCACAGCCCTCGCCAAGCGCATCGGGCCGAAGTCGGATAATCCGGAAGGCACGATGTTCCTTTACGACACCAATGGCAGCTACACTGCTCCGTTTAAGAACGTTTCTGATTGCTTCGACTATGTTGCCTACCAGCAGTACGGTTCCGATTCGAACCGGACGGCCAAGGCCGCTGCCACCTACGAACAGTTTATCGACTCGACCAAGTTCGTTCCCGGCCTGACCTTCCCCGAAGAGGGTGACATGAATAACCGGTGGAACGACGCGACCGAACCATACCTGGACAGTCATTTCTATGATGTGGCCTCATACTCGTACGACCACAATCTCGGAGGCATGTTCGTCTACGCGCTCGACCGTGACGGACGCACCTATTCCGACGATGATTTGGCACACATCAAACCGTCGAATCTGATTTGGACGAAGACAGCCATCGCACAAAGCCAAGGCATGAGTCTGGAAAACGCCAAGCAGGCTGCCAACCACTTCCTTGACCGTATGTCCTATACCAAGGATGTTCCAGCCGAAACGCGCCAAACCGTGGCAGCGGCCACCAACCTGTATGAGGTGAACAAGGCGGTGCTCGGCGCGGATTGGAACGACGGATACAGCAACACATATGATCCGACGCTCGAACTTTCCCTGACCTCCATCGACACCACGGCACTTACCGGTGCCATAGCCAAGGCGGATGCATTGCTAGCTGACGGCGCAACCGATACCGATGTGCGGACAACGCTGACCACGGCCAGAAACGCGGCGGTCACTGGCCTGACCAGCAAGCTGTATACCGGAGCTGACGTTGTCTCCTGGACGGCATCGCTCAACACCGCAATCGCAGATGCAACGGGCGGCAAGCCCAAGCCGCAACAGCCAGGCACAGGCGAAACGGACAAACCTAGTTCCGGTGACGCATCACACAACAAGCCACAGTCTGCAACCGGACGTCTGGCAAGCACCGGTTCCGATGGCACCGTCGTGCTATCGGTCGCCGTGATTATGACGCTCGCCGGTATCAGCGTATTCGCAGTCCGCCGCCGCGGATAACACCGGTTCGAATGAACCGAAAAACAGTATTTGGGATACGGCGCGATATGCGAAGCGCCGTATCCCATGGCCCACATCGGTAGGGACGAAGTAGTACGCAGACGGTTGATCTCCGGCGTAAGCCGGAAGAAGTCAAAGGAGATTATAGATGAGATTGTCACTAGGCGATCCCGCTGGGTGTACTTCTGCCCGGGCTCAACACAGGAAATGGCTGTGCAGCGGTCTGGCCGCGGTATTGTCGATGACCACGCTGGCGGCGTTGGCCGCACCGGCCAGCGCCACCGACACAATGCCATGGGGGTGTTCCTATGTTTTTGTCAACTCCTTGGGGAGTTGACGTGTCGGGATTCCGGTTGGCTGTCGTGGGCGCGCTTCGCCCTGCCGGTGGCGTCCGGCGTCCTTTCCCGTGTGGCCCGATTCAGGCTACGAGGGCTGGTTCCTGGTAGAGGACGCCGTTTTTGAGCATGCTGTAGATTACGTCGCAGCGTCGGCGCGCGAGGCAGATGACAGCGGCGTTGTGGTGCTTGCCCTGTTCGCGTTTGCGCTTGTAGTAGGCGATGGACGGCGGGTGTTTGGCGGACGCGACGAACAAGGACTGCCACAGCGCGTTCCTGAGGCGTTTGTTGCCCCGTCTGGAGGGTCTCTCGCCCTTGATGCTGGTGCCGGACTGGCCGGTGGCCGGAGCGATGCCGGCGTAGGCGGCCAGGTGGGCCGCGCTTTTGAAGTTGGCGATGTCGCCGACGATGTTCCAGCCTACCAGGACTTCATGAAGCAGATCGTCGATCAGGGCATTTACATCCAGTGGTACGACTCAGCCACATACCCGGGTGGCGGCGTAGGCTACCAAGACATGTTCAACGGCAGCAATTCGCCGTATGTGCAGGATACGGACAAGGGCAAGATCTCTGATTCCATTTTCCTGAACTACTGGTTCAGCGGCAACATGCTTAAGGATTCGGCCGCTCACGCCGAGAGTTTCGGCATCGATCCGAAATATGCGGTGTTTGCTGGCATCGAGTCCGGACAGAAGAAGTTCGACAGTATCGGCAGCAATGCGGGCTATATGAACGTCAATCTCGACGATACAGGTAAGCCGTATGTGAGCCTCGCCGCGCTCGGCGCCGACTTCGTCTCCCGCGAACTGGGCGACGACAAGAAGGTCTATCCGAAATACCAGAACCAGGTGTTCGACCGCGAACGCCGACTGTGGACCGCTCGTCCACCGGCGAGAAGGGCACCACCGACATCGCCGACAATTACATCGACGACGGCACGAGCAATGACGGTTGGAAGGGCTTCGCTTCCCAGATCGCCGAATGCTCCGTGGTTGGCGGTTCCATGTTCTCTACGTCGTTCAACACCGGTCACGGTCTCGAATGGCGTGATGGCGGCGAACGGACCAGCGACCAGCAGTGGGGCAACATCAACCTGCAGGATATTCTGCCGACATGGCAGTGGTGGATCGATGCCGACTCCGACCCGCTGCAGGCCGACTTCGACTACGGTAAGGACTACGAGGCGGTACCACGCTTCAAGTACACCAAGGTCGGTGGTTACGAAGGCGGCGATTCGCTGGTGCTGAGCGGCAAGCTCTCCAACGACAACACCATTCGCCTGTACAAGACCGACCTGGATGTCGCTGCCGGCTCCAAGATTGACCTGACCTACAACAAGCTCAACAGCGATGATTCCAAGTTGCAGCTTGGCCTCATCCTTGCCGACGACCCCGAGACCGTGGTGCCGGTGGACGTGACGGACGGTTCGGCAGGCAACGGCTGGAAGACCGCGAGCGTGGACCTGTCCCAGTACGCGGGTAAGAAGATCGCCACGCTCAAGCTCTACGCCGTGGGCGCGGACGGCTCGCGTTCGCTCGCCACCGAAGCGCCGCTGAACGAAGCGGCGGCCGTCTCCGACGTGAAAGTCGAACCAGGCAAGGACGGCAACGTCAAGGTCTCTTGGACCAATCCGCAGGTATCCGGCGAGAAAACCGTGACCGTCAAATCCGACACCGGTTCGTGGCGTTACGCCGCGAAGCCGTATTCCCAGACCGTCAAGGTCGCCGCCGACAAGAGCAAAGTGACGATTGCCAATGCGCCGGTTGACAGCTCCCGCTATGTGGTGAACGTCGATAATGCAGGTGGCACTACCGCTACGGCAACAGGTGCATTTGCCGATGCCGCCATTGAGCCGTATCCGGCTTGCTCGGTGATCTGGAATGGCGATAATGTGACGCTGGCCCGTCCTGAGACTCAAGACTGGCGCTACCTGTACATGACCGAGAAGTGGATCGGCGAGAATGGCAAGCAGCAGCAGAAGAACCAGCTGGGTGCTAGCTACACCTACTCGCAGAACACTCCGCCAATCACTGGTATTATCCGTGGTCGTACCACACCTGCCTCATACACCAGGTCCATCCCCCGCCAGTCATGAACTGCGGGTGCAGGTCGAGGATTACAGCGGCAACAAGACCGATCCGGCGAAGATTCCGACCGCCGACGAACTGGCCAAGTGCACGGTCGCCGACCCCACCCAGCCGGATGCCAAGAAGTCCACGCTGACCGCGGTCGACGGTTCGGCCGTGGCCGACGGCAAGGCCATCCGCACGGTGCAGGCAACGGTCAAGGATTCGTTCGGCAATCCGCTGGCCAATGCCGAGGTGGCGTTTGAACTGCCCGAAGGCGTCTCGGCCATTGGCGGAAACACCACCGTCAAGACCGATGCCGCCGGCGTGGCTTCGCTGAACGTCGTGTCCACGAAGGTCGGCAAGTACACGGTGAAGGCCGTGCTGAACGGCAATGCCATCGGCAAGGGCGTCACCGTCGAATTCACCAAGGTCGCGGTGACGCCGAACAAGCCCGGCGACCAGAACAAGCCTGGCGATACCAAGCCGAACAAGCCCAGCCAGAACGACAACAAGAACAATGACAAGAATGGCGCTTCGTCGAGTGCCACGGGTTCGTCGGTCATTGCGATTGTGGCGGCCATGGTGGTGCTGCTTGGCGCGGGTGCGGTGGTACTTCGCGCTCGTAGCAAGACGGAGTGGTTCGTCGCAATACGGGTGTTGATACTCGTGCCATAAGCGGGATTTAGGGGTTGCCCAATGGGTGCCCCCTAAATCCCGTTTGTTTTGTCGCAAGACATATGCCGAGACCAGTGACTAAAACGCTTTAGTTATTTCACTGAAATTATTGATATCATAAGAGTTAGCGCACGGTTGATGCATATGGCCCAATGCGGGGGTGCCGTCAACCGTATCGCAATAGTCGCAATGCGGTCGTAAAAAGGAGTGTTCATGAGATCTGCTCGCGAGGCATCGTCATCGTCTGACGGCACGCAGCGTGTGAGCCTGAAAGACATCGCAGATGAATTAGGCATCTCGCAGACCGCGGTATCCTTCGCCATCAATGATCGGCCCGGCGTTTCCGCGGAAACCAAACGTCGGGTCAAAGAGGCTGCAGCCAGGCTCGGCTGGACGCCGGTCTACGCCGCACAAGCACTGGGATCCTCGAAGACCATGACCATAGGCTTTGCCCCCGCACGATCCACGCAGGGGCTCACGGATGAAAGCTTCATGCTGCACTTCATGGCGGGTGTGCACGCCTCGCTCAGCCCCAAAGGCTATGGTTTGCTGTACCGCCCATGCCGATTCCTGAACGAGGAGATGAGCGTATACAAGGATTGGGCGTCGCGCAAGCGCGTGGATGGCGTTATCCTCGTCGATTTGCGAGCCGATGATCCACGCCCGGAATTGTTGAAGAATCTGGGTGTGCGCGCAGTGCTTGCCGGAGGACCCGACCCGAACAATTATGTGCCGTCACTGTCCATCGATGATTCACGCACGATGGGAACCGTGCTCGAACATTTGTCGTCATTGGGACACCGCCGAATCGCCTATCTTTCCGGCGATCCGAACCTGGATTATTCACAGGGGCGTGTCGCGGCGTTCCGCGCATTTGCCAAACGGCGAAAGCTGGAATCCATCAACATCGAATTCACCGATTTTGTTGCGGAACAGGCCGCGATGCTCACGTTGGAGATGCTGCATTCACCGAAGCCGCCTACCGCGTTCATCTATGAAACGGAGATCCTCGCCGCGGCCAGTCTTCACGCCATGGCCGAAGATTATTCCGCTCGGCAGATGGAGGCGGGGGAGGGCCATGCGGAAGTCTATCCGAATGGGCTGCCCGCCATTGTCAGTTTTGAAGACAGTTTCATTTGTGAGGCGGCGTATCCGTCAATTACCGCCGCGCATCGTGATGCCAGCGAATACGGTGCCAAAGTGGCCAAACTGCTGCTCAAAGTGCTTGCCGGAGAGCAGGTGAGCGGCAACCGGCGAATCCTCACCCCGAAACTGGTGATTCGGGACAGCACCGCCAAGCCCATGGATACCATGGCGTAGAACGGTCATTGCATCGGCTTGCAGACAATGACATGCGACCAGTACGGCGTTGGCCCCCGTATTCC
>NZ_JBCPAN010000003.1:63272-409926 GCF_040916945.1 Bifidobacterium sp. RTP21102st3_E2_RTP21102_210122
TTCCACGGGGCCCAACGCCGTTGAGAAAGAGGAAGAAAAAAGGATATAGAGGCTTAGATGCTGTCGATTATTCAGCGTTCTTCACGGCCGTCGCAATGGACACGGCCGGGTCCAAGAACGGAATCAGCGTGGACTGGAAGGCGTGGTACAGGTCGGACTTGCCCGGCCAGACCGTGCCGATCACGTGGTTGTTCTTGTCAAGCTGATGGAACCAGGAACCGCCCTCGTGGTCGATGACATGCTCATCGACATACTGGGCGAATGTGGCGTACCAGTTGGCGTACATCTCCTCGCCGGTGGCCGCATACAGCGTGGCGGAAGTGTTCAACGATTCGGCCAGCGTCCAATGCATGCGATCGGTGACCACGGGCTTGCCGCTCCAGTCGGTCGTGTAGGCGAGTCCCACGGTGCCGTCGGCGTTCCATGCGTCGGCCACGGCACGCGCGAACAGATGCTCGGCGGCGTCGACGTACGGCTGTGCGCCGTCAAGGTTGGCGAAGGAGCTTAACGCCCACTGCGTGATCAAGCGGGCCCATTCGATGCCGTGACCCGGCGTGGCGCCGTACGGCTTGAACTGATCATCCTTCTTGTCGACGTTGCATTCGAGGTCCAGCGACCAATCGGACTTGAAATGTTCGGGGATGCGCCACTCGTTGTGCTTCGCCCAGCCGATCACATGATCGATGATGTGTCCGGCGCGGACGCGATAGGTGTTGTTCCCGGTGGCGTCGGCCACGGCCAGGAATGCCTCGGTGGTGTGCATGTTGGCGTTGAGACCACGGTACGGGTCGAGCTCGGTGAATTCGGTATTCCAGGTATCGACGGCCAAACCGATTTCGTCATCCCAGAAATGCTTGTCATACGTGGCAAGCGCCTCGTCAAGCAGTTCCTTGGCACCCGGACGTCCGGCCAGCAGGGCGGAGGACGCGGCGAGAATCACGAAGGCATGCGCATAGCAGACCTTGCCCGGCGCATGGGTGCCGTCCGCGAACACCTGCGGATACCAGCCGCCGTGCTCGTCGTCATGCAGAATGCCGGTCAATCCCTTGAGCGCCGCGTCGGCCAGCTCGCCCGCACCCGGGTATCCGAGCATGGCACCAATCGAATACACATGGGCCATACGGCTGGTGATCCACGTTTCGACGCCGTGGGAGGGGTCGAGGGTGCCGTCGGCGTTCAGCCAGCCGGAACCGCCATCCGGCGCTGGGAAGCCCTTGCCGAACTTCAGCAGCTCGTAGGTTTCGGAAGCCATGAAAATGCGGTTGGCTTCGGTGCCGAGCGTATACCGTGGGTTATTGGTCATAATGATTGTTCCTTTCCTTAACGAGAACATGCGGTGGGTGCGCAATGGGCATTCAGCGGGCACGTCTTAGTGTTTCACGCGAATGCCGAAATAGTCCATGACCAGTTCGCAGAACATCATATTCGACCAGCTGAACCATTCGCGCGTGTACTTGGTCGGATCATCCACGTCGACGCCTTCGTGCATGAGATGTGTACCGGCGTCGGTGGCTACAAGACGGTCGAGGATATGCGCCTTGAAGTCCTTGCTGTCGCTGGTCATCGCCTCGATAGACAGCGCGATCGGCCACACATAGCGCGGCGGGGTGTGCGGTGAGCCGATGCCCTTGAGATACTCGCCCTCGTAATAGTACGGGTTTTCGTCGCTGAGCAGCGTGCGTCGGGTCGCCAGATACGTCGGATCGTCCGGTGCGCAGTACCCCAAGTAAGGGGCCGCCATCAAGGAGGGCACATTGCTGTCGTCCATGATATTGACGTGACCCAGGCCGTCGGTCTCGAACGCGTAAATCGTCTCGCCATTGCGGTTCGTCGTTTTGGCGTGGGCTTCGATGCCTTCGGTGATGGTGCGGCGCAGCTCGCCGGCACGGGCGGCGATATCGGCGTCATCCAGAATCTCACCGCCGAAGATGCGTTCCAGATAGCCCATCACCACGGCGGCGAACATGTTCGAGGGCACCAGATAGTGGTAGGTGCAGGCGTCGTCGCTGGGGCGGAAGCCGGACCAGGTCATGCCGGTGTACGCCACCGGCGTCCCCTTGCCGTTATTGCTCAGCGATTCGGTGGGGATGTCCGTGTCGCGGATGAAGAAATACGGGGAGCGTTCATGATGCTGCTCGGTCTCGAAGACGTCAAGAATCTTCTTGACGCCGGCAATGAATTCGGCATCGAAGTGATCGGCGTTGCCGGTGTTCGCATACAGCATCCAAGCCAACTGGATGGGGTAGCACAGCGAATCCACCTCGTACTTGCGCTCCCAAAGCCAAGGGCTGGAGAAATCGGACCGGTCGTCCTTGTCCCAGGAGGCGCCGTTCGGTTCCTCGTTGAAGGCATTCGCATACGGGTCGATGATGATGTAGCGGAACTGTTGCCGTATCAGACCGGCGATCAGGTTCGCGATATCGCTGTCTTCGGCGGCAAGGGCCAGATACGGGCGCAATTGCGCGGTCGAATCACGCAGCCACATGGCCGGGATATCGCCGGTAAGCAGGAATGTGGTGCCGTCGTCATGCCGTTTGACCGTGGTGGTCAGGGTGTCGGCAAAGCAGGCATTGAAGTTCTCGGCCCAGGCGGCGTGTTCGGTGCCACACAGGTCCGTGATGTGCTGCATGAAATCCGAGACCGACTTCGGTATCGCGGTGGTCGTCATAAATTCAACTTCTTTGTTTGAGGGATATACGTATCAAGGGAACAGCATTATTCTAAACCGCTTTAGTTCATGACACGCGAAAGGATGTGAAGAGCATGAGTGTGAGCGCACCATATGAAAAACCGGTGAGATTTCCTGTTCGGAGAATCTCACCGGTTGCGGTCAGTCGATTCGTGAAGTCACACGAATGACGAACAAAGGGGGGCGGAATCAGGCCTCGTTCTTCTCGTCCATGGCCTTGAGCTGGGGCGGGGTGTACGTGTCGCGCTTGAATTCAGTCAGGAAGTACAGGCCGACGACCAACAGCTCGATGGCGGGGCAGGATGAAGGCGGTGCCGAGAAGAATCACGCAGCCGATAATCATGTAGACGGTCAGCACGCGAGTCTCGCGGACCTTCGAGAGCGGGTAGCTGGCGGAGATACGGTCCACGAAGAAGATGAAGCAGCCGAGCGCGAAGAACGCCAGGCCGGTCATGATGCCGATTTTGTAGCTGGTCTTCTTGATGAACAGCGAGGCGGGGATGGCCACGATGAAGTAGCCGGCATAGAATGCGGACTGCACGAACGCGGTCTTCATGTCGCTCAGGTCGAATACGGCCTTGAACTGGGTGATAAGAATGTCATTGAGGCTTGCGGCGATGGCCTAGAAGGCGAACAGCACCGAAGTCATTGAAAATTGCAATACTGGCGTGCGATCAAGGTAGCCGTCAGGGCTTTCCACCCACGCCACGTTCTTGGATGCGGTCTTGTCCATGATATGTATTCCCTTTTTCTCTATAAATGGACGTATGACAGATCGATCGATCAATGGATGATGACTAGTGAATAGTGATAGTCCTGTTGCCGGGTTCCATCAGGGTGTTACATGATTTGGCAGAATTCGATGACCTCGTGGTTCGGGCCCAGTACGTTGAAGTAACGGATGCCGTTGCTCCAGAAGGTGTCGATGTGCTGGATGGAGCCTTCCGCGAAGTTCAGGCCGAGCTTCTGCGCTTCAGCGAAGGACGCCTCGATATCCGTGGAATCCAGCGCGAAGTGGTTGATGGCACCGTTTTCCATCGGGGTGGGATCCATGGTCCACACCTCGAGGGTCAGGTTGTTCAGGCGCAGGAAGGTGCAGCGGTCCTCACCGTTGGGATAGATGCCGAGGCATTCGAAGCCGAGACGCTCGTAGTAGGCGATGGTGCCTTCGAGATCCGTGGTCGGAATGCCGACATGCTGGACGCCGGTGACGGTGTCACGAATGGACATGGTAACTCCTTTTTAAAACGGGATGGCTTTGCCGGTATAGGACGGCAAAGCCATCGGGAAAATAGGTGGTTTTGGATTACTTGCCGATTTCAGCCAGGTAGTCGGGCATCTCGGCCGGGTACTGCGGCCAGGCACCGGCCTGGGTGCAGACGTAGGCGGCGGTGTTGACGGCCTTGCGGTGGGCTTCGGCGAGCGTGTCGCCCAGCAGGATGCGTGCGGTGAAGGTGCCGGAGAAGGAGTCACCTGCACCCACGGTGTCGTTCACCTCGACGTGCGGAGTGTCCAGCGTGGAGACCTCGCCCTTGCGGGAGATGATGGTGGAGTAGGCGGAGCCGGCGGTCAGAATCACGTAGTCGAGGTCGAATTCCTCGAGGAACCAGCGGGAGGCGTCTTCGCCGGAGGTGCCGCGAATGTCGAACATGTCGCGCAGCAGCAGGAGTTCCTCGTCGTTGATCTTGAAGACGGTGGCCGCCTTGAGGAGTTCCTCGATAAGTTCCTTGGAGTAGTGGTCGCCGCGCAGGTTGATGTCGAAGAACTTCATCGCGCCCGGCTTGGTGTGCTTGAGCAGCTCCGTGATGGTGGCGTGCGATTCGGGGGAGCGCAGGGCCAGGGTGCCGAAGCAGACGGCGTCGGCCTTGGAGACCACGTCGATGAGCTGGCGGGTGTACAGGATGTGGTCCCAAGCCACGCCCTTGACGATGGTGTACTCCGGGATACCGTTCTTCAGTGCGACTTCGACGGTGGAGGTCGGCCAGGCGTTGCGCTGGATGACGGTGTTGATGCCGGCCTCGTCGGCCTTGGCAATCAGTTCGTCGCCGAGTTCATCCTCGCCGACCGCGCTGATGGCCCAGCCTTCGGTGCCGTTCTTCATCGCGTGGTAGGCGAAGTTGACGGGGGCGCCGCCGGCTCGCTTGCCGCTCGGCAGCATGTCCCACAGCAGTTCACCGAGGCTCAGAACGATCGGGGTAGTCATGGTTGGTTTCCTTTCCTTTGTTTCCTTTATCGGGTGTTTCGTATGGAAAATCTTGTGATGTCGGCGCTTGGTTTAGGAGACGTCGAAGAACACCGAGGGGTGTTCGAGGAATTGGGTCACTGCCACTGCTGCGGCACCGGAGACCGCCGCGTCGGCGGACAAGGTGGATAGGCTGATGGAAGTGGAGGCATTGATTTCGGGGATGGCCCGTTCGGCCACCGTGGCGCGCACCTCATCGAGCAGTATCGGGCCGGCTTCGGACACGATGTCGCCGATGATGATGTGCTCAGGATTGTATCCATTGAAGATGGTGACGCATCCGTAGCCGACGTATCGGGCGACTTCGCGGACAATGGCGATTGACGCTTCGTCGCCGTCGCCGGCTTTGGCGAACAGGGCGCGGGCGGCTTCGGTGTGGGTCATATCGGCCGCGCCGGGAACCACGGTGCCATCGGCGATGAGCATGTCGTGAATGGCGGGGGTGGAGCAGTAGCGTTCAAGGCAGCCGACGTTGCCGCAATCGCAGGGGCGGCCGTTGACGTCGATGGAGATGTGTCCGATTTCGGTGGCGGCACCGAGGAAGCCGTTGATGAGACGACCGTTGTCGATGACGCCGAGGCCCACGCCTTCGCCGACCAGATAATAGGCGAGGTTGCCGTCGGCGTGCACCGACGGGTCGAAGAGATAATGTGCGAGGGCTCCGGCGCGGGCGTCCTGTTCGATGAACACAGGCACGCGGAAAGCGGTGGCGAATTCGTCGATGAAGTTGATTTTGCGCCAGCCCTGCATGCTGGACACCACGGCGGTGCGGCCTACGTTACGCAGGTAGGGGCCGGGCACCGCCATGCCGATGGCCACAATGGACGGGTCGTTGTCAAGCAGTTGTTCGACGCGCTGGTGGATGGTGACGATGGTGTCGTTGATGGTGTTGCCGTACACCGTGGGCAGGTTTTCAAAGCTCAGGGTGTTGCCACACAGGTCGAACACGCCGATCTGCACCAGCGAGCGGGCGAATTTGATGCCGATGATGCGGAACCGCGTGGTGTCGAGTTTGAGACCGATGGAACGGCGGTTCTTGGAACCTTCCAAATCGCCGGTCTCTTCAATCATGCCGGCCTCGATAAGGCGTGCGGTGATTTTGGTGATGGCCGCGGGGGTGAGTTCCAGTGCCTTGGCGATTTGCGCGCGGGAGCTGATGCCGTTGTGATACAGGTGCTTGACGATGCGGGAGCGGTTGGATTCGGAGACACTGGCTTGGGAGGTGGCATGGGTGGTGTTTGTTGCCATCGGTCTTAAGTCCTCCTTGTCTGTACCGCTGCGAGTTGTTCCGCTCGTCTTTGAATCTGAACTTGATTAAGATATTAACGCTGTTAATTGATTGACGCAATCAATATGTCATTCGGTGTGTCGTGCATGTGAGTGTCGTCTTGGGGGAATTTGTTAAGATGGTTGTCAATAGTCGGATGCACACTGATATCAAGCGAAACGTTCGATGAAGAACAGGGGAGGACTGATGTCTGAAAACACTATGAACAATCTCAAAATCGGTGTTGACGTGGGCGGAACAAAAATCGAAGCTGTGCTGGTTGACGCAATGGGCACGGTATTGGGTTCCGCCCGTATTCCCGCCAGGCATGGCAACGATGCCGTGATCGAAGACATCGTCGCTGTAGCACATCAGGCAGCGGGTGGGCGTTTTGACGAGGTGAGGGCCATCGGTGTCGGTACCCCGGGCACGGTGGATTCGGCCAGCGGGCATGTGGGCAATATCGTGAATCTCGACGTGGTCTCGCTGGATATGGGGCCGTTGGTCTCGCAGCGTTCGGGCGTGCCGGCCCATGTGGAAAACGACGTCAATGCCGCCGCCGTCGGCGCGGCCACCGTATTGGGCGGTGCGGACGGCATGGCCGGTACCATTGCGTTCCTGAACTTCGGCACCGGACTGGCTGCGGGCATCGTCGAAAACGGCGTGCTGATGCATGGCTATAGCGGCGCGGCCGGCGAAATCGGCCATATCCCAGTCGAACCTCATCGCCTCAAGTGCCCTTGCGGGCAATACGGATGCTTGGAAACAGTCTGCTCGGGCGCATCCGTGGGGCGTCTGTGGCCCAACGCCGACCCGCCGATGCCCGACCTGATTCGTCGCGCGAAAAAGCGGGAGGCCAAGGCCGTCGATGTGCTGGACATGGTAGTGCGCGCCATCGGCGACACCATACAAATCCTGGCTCAGTCCGTTGATCCGCGACTCATCATCTTGGGCGGTGGCATGGCCAAAACCGGCGAACCATTGGTCGAGGTGATCACGGCTGAGCTGCGCCGGCGCGAATCGCAATGCCGATTCCTCGAAACGCTGGACCTGCCGGCCCGGCTGCGTCTGGCACCTGTCGGCCAACCAGTCGGAGCCATCGGTGCCGCCATGGCGGCGTAGCCTGGCATAGTGCCGGGGCATGGGAGATGAGGCCTCAGATTTGTCTCCGAGGCCCCATCTCCCACGCAGTCCTATATCGCTTTATGTCGTGCTGTGCCGCGCTTGGTCTTGCGCGTTTCGTTGCCGGGGTGACCGGCTTTTATTTGGCCAAGTGTTGGAAGACCACGGCGATGGCCTCGCCCTGTACGGTGATGTCAGGTCCGCATTCGCAGCGCCGAATCACCGTGTGTTTGTGGAAGGACGAGGATGTGGCGGCATCCAGATATTGCTGGGCCGCGCCGATGAACGTCGCGTTGATGATGTTCGGCTGGCCATAGACGCATACGTCTGCCATATCCAAAAGGCCCACAGGCATGGCCAGGGCTTGGCCAAGATAGCGGCCCGCCCGAGCAAGGATACCCTGATGCTGCTCCACGTCTGCTGCGCTGAGTTGCTTCTTCAATGCGGTTCCGGAAATCATCGTCTCCAAGCAACCGTGCTTGCCGCAAGGGCACAGCGGCCCGTCAAGATCGATGGAAATATGGCCGAGCTCGCCAGCCGCGTGCAGTTCGCCGATTACCGGCGTGTCCGAGAGCAGAATCGCCGAACCGATGCCTCTTTCGATGCGCACGAAAAGCATATTCGGCCCGCCTTGGCCAAAGAAACGTTCGGTGAGCATGGCTGCGGTGGCGTCGTTGCTGATGTTTACTTCAAGTCCGAAATGTTCGGCGATTGGCGTGGACAGGTCGAGATTGTTCCAGCCGCGCATCGTGGAGGAGCGGACCACGCCGTTGTCTACCACGCCGGGGGAGGCGACTCCGATGCCGATGACCTCGCCATCGGACATGCCCAGCATCTTCTCAATGAGCTCGATGATCACATCCACGGAAACGAATGAGCCGGTGTTCAGGGTGACTTCGGCGTGACGCAGCGGCTGGCCGAGCAGATTGGTGACTGCGCCGTGCAGCAGGTGCTCCTGCGTCAGGTCGATGCTGATGATGCGCAGTCGATCGATATCGATGCTCAGCAGTGTGCCTCGTTTGCCTTTGCCGCCGCTGGGTGCCTGACCGGTCTCGCGCAGCAATCCTTCCTCCAGCATCCGACCGACCACATCGGAAACGGCCACGCGGCTCAATCCGGTGCGTCGGCCGAGCTCGGCGCGCGAATACTGGTTGGTGGGGAACAACAACCTGAAGATAAGTTGGCGGTTCTTGCGGCGCACATCGGCGGGGGAAGCCTTGGCCGCATGGTCGTCGGTCGTTGTGTTGAGACCGAGATATGACATGTTTCCTCCTGCCTGATGGTGAGCGAGTGGACGGCGATTGTTGTTCCATACACAGCTTAGACGGTGAAGCGCAATTTCGTCGTTGAAACTGTTATGAAACTTCACTAATAAATTCCAGTGTACCTGTGTGAAGCGTCAGGAAACACCGTGAGTGTTCATAAGGTCCAAAATTGTTAGTATCATTAACAAATAGCGAATCACCAATCGGCGCTACGCCGAACGGTGGTTGGAACGCCGCGCGGCACCCGGACGTGACAAGGATGTTGCCATTATCCGCAAGACGGGCGGCGGTACAGCGACTCGCATCGGGCGGGCCGCACGGAACTGGAGGAAACCGATGCCGGAAATCATCATTGTCAAGAACGAAGCCGAGGCCGGCGAGATCTACGGCCGTTGCGTGGCGGACCTGATCAAAGCAAAGCCGGACGCCGTGCTGGGCCTGGCCACTGGCTCCAGCCCGCTGGCCGCCTATCAGGCGCTCGCCAAGATCGTCAAGGACGAGGCCATTGACGTTTCGGGCGTGCGTGGTTTCGCGCTTGACGAATACATCGGGCTGCCGCTGACCCATCCCGAGTCCTATCATGCGACCATCCATCGCACTGTGGTCGAACCGCTTGGCCTGGACCCGGCCAAGGTCCATGTGCCCGGCGACGTACTCAATGGCACTCCGCTCGAAGACGGCGACAAAGTCGCGCTGGCCGGCCCGGCCTATGATCGTGCCATCGAAGCCGCTGGCGGCATCGACGTGCAGATCCTCGGCATCGGCACCGACGGCCACGTCGGCTTCAACGAGCCCGGTTCCTCGCTGGCCTCCGGCACTCGCGTCAAGACCTTGGCCGAACAGACCCGCATCGACAACGCGCGCTTCTTCGACAACGACATCAACCAAGTGCCCACCCACTGCATCACGCAGGGTATTGGCACGATCATGAAGGCCCGTCACCTCGTGCTGCTGGCGTTCGGTGCCGGCAAGGCCGAAGCCATCGAGGAGACGGTGGAAGGCGGCGTGTCAGCGTTCTGCCCGGCTTCCGCGCTGCAGATGCACCCGCACGCCACGATTATCGTGGATGAGGAGGCCGCGTCCCGCCTGCGCCACAAGGACTACTACCGTTACGCCTACACCCACAAGCCGGCCTGGCAGGGCATCTGAGTTATCGTGTGCTGGCTCCCGCCAGCGGGAGCGCATGAGCGGTAAGGAGAACAACATGTCTGATAGGAACGAGATAGTCTCGCGCGTGACCGCGGCACTGGAGGGCAAGCCGGCTCCGGTGGCGATTCGTAACGCGCGCAAGGTGGATGCGCGCGGCGAACGGCGCGGATATTGGGTCGTCTCCGATGCCGCCGGCGTCATCATGGCGGCCGGCACGGGGGAGGGGACCTTCGAGCACTGCTGCCGCACGGTGGGGCTCGACCCGGCCGATCGCAACGCGGTCATCGACGCCGAAGGCCGTATTCTGACCCCCGGCTACGTGGACATCCACGCGCACGGCGCATGGGAGAAGAGCTTCGATGACGGGCCGGACGGCATCGACGTGGCGCGGGCCGGCCACGCCGTGCATGGCACCACGCGCCAGGTGCTCTCGCTGATCACCAACCCCGTGGACGTGATCTGCCGCAACATCCGCACCGTCCGCGCCACAATGGAGTCCGGCCGCCCCGACATCCTAGGCTGCCATCTGGAAGGCCCGTTCCTGGCCCTGGCCCGCAAGGGCGCACATGACCCGGAATGTCTCAAGGATCCGGTGCCTGACATCGTCGATAAGATGCTTGAGGCCTCCGGTGCCGACCCCGCCTCCGGCAAGCTTGGCTGCATCCGCCAGATCACCATCGCCCCCGAACTGCCCCACGGCATCTCCGCCATCCGCCAGTTCGCCGCTGCCGGCGTGGTGCCGGCCGTGGGCCACTGCGACGCCGACTACGAGACCGCCAAAGCCGGCTTCGACGCGGGCGCGGGCATCATGACCCACATGTTCAACGCGATGAACGGCCTGCATCACCGCGAACCCGGTCCGATTCCGGCCGCGGTGGAGGACCCGCGCGTCACCATCGAGCTCATCAACGACGGATTCCACGTGCAGGATCCGATGGTGAGCCTCTCCTTCCGGTTCGCGCCTCACCGCACGGCCTTCGTGACCGACGCGATGGCCGCCACCGACTGCCCGGACGGCGCCTACAAGTTGGGCGCGCTGGACGTGAACGTGGTCGGCGGGCATGCGCGCCTGGTCTCCAACGGCGCCATCGCCGGCTCCACTCTGCTGCTGGAGGTCGCCGTGCGCCGTGCGGTGTGCGAACTGGGCTTCAGCCCGGTGGACGCGGTCGAGGCGGCCACTCTGACGCCGGCCAAGGCGTTCGGCTTCGACCGGCCGAACCCGGTCACCGGGGTGCCGATCGGCCTCATCGCCCCCGGCTTCGCCGCCGATTTCAACCTTGCGGACCCGGCCGACTGGACGGTCGAACAGGTGTGGTGCGCGGGCCGCAAGCTCAAGTAGCAGTAGGCCGACCGGTTGACGAATGGAAGGCATTCGTCTACGAACATGGTCACATGGTGAGATGATAGTATATTTGTCTCACCATGTGACCGTTATTCACGTCGTAATACAAGAATCCGTAATACTGCTCGATACCGCATAAAACCGGCCTTGGTCGCCACAAGCGAAACATAAGTCGATGACTATGGAAACGCAGAGGTAACACATCCGCACCATAGTCAGGCGGTAATCCACGCCCGCAGTGATGACGTGGAAACAAGTTATGAGAGAGGATTCCTGTTGAATTCCAAGAAGATTCTGGCCGCCGCCGTCTCCGTGGCCGCCATCGCATCCCTGACCGCCTGCGGCGGCGTGAAGGATGACACCGCCGCAGGCGCCGATTCCGGCAACGCCATCATCATCGGCACCACCGATAAGATCACCAGCCTGGACCCCGCCGGCTCCTACGACAACGGTTCATACGCCGTGCAGATTCAGGTGTTCCCGTTCCTGTACGCCCAGGACTACAACACCTCCGAACTGAGCCCGGACATCGCCGCCGATGACGGTACCTGGAACGATGACGGCACCGAATTCACCGTCAAGCTCAAGGACGGCCTGAAGTTTGCCAACGGCAACGACCTGACCGCTTCCGACGTCAAGTTCTCCTACGATCGCATCAAGAAGATCAACGACCCGAACGGCCCGAGCTCCCTGCTCGCCAACGTCGAATCCGTGACCGCCAAGGACGACACCACCGTGGTGTTCAAGGATTCCGTGCCTTTTGACGTGACTCTGAAGCAGGTCATGTCCAGCCCCGCCGGCCCGATCGTCGATGAGGATACCTTCGACGCCGACAAGCTCACCGACGCCGACACCATCGTCTCCAAGAAGGCCTTTGCCGGCCCGTACACGCTGACCGCCTTCAAGATCAACGAGTCCGCCGCCTACGCCAAGAACGACTCCTACAAGGGCCTGACCCCGGCCAAGAACTCCGCCGTGCAGGTCAAGTACTTCGCCGACGCCTCCAACCTGAAGATGGCCGTCCAGCAGGGCCAGATCGACGTGGCCAACCGCTCCCTGAGCCCGACCGACATCGAGGACCTCTCCAAGGACTCCAAGGTCAAGGTCGTCAAGGGCCCGGGCGGTGAGGAGCGCTTCATCGCCTTCAACTTCAAGATTCAGCCCTACGGCGAATCCCAGCCCGACGCCGACGCCAACAAGGCCAAGGCCGTGCGCCAGGCCGTCGCCAACCTCATCGACCGCGAAGAGCTCTCCACCAAGGTCTACAAGGGCACCTACACCCCGATGTACTCCTTCATCCCGGACGGCCTGGCCGGTCACGATGACACGCTGAAGTCCGCCTACGGCGACGGCAACGGCAAGCCGAGCACCGAGAAGGCCAAGAAGGTCCTCGCCGACGCCGGCGTCACCACCCCGGTCGACCTCAAGCTCCAGTACAACAACGACCACTACGGCTCCGTCTCCGCCGACGAGTACGCTGCCCTGAAGTCCCAGCTTGAGGCAGGCGGCCTGTTCAAGGTCGACATGCAGTCCACCGAATGGACCCAGTACAACAAGGATCGTGTGGTTACCGACGATTCCGACGGTGTGTACCCGGTCTACCAGCTTGGATGGTTCCCGGACTACTCCGACCCGGACAACTACCTGTCCCCGTTCTTCCGCGATGGTAACTTCGTGAACAACGGCTACTCCAACAAGGAAGTCAACGACCTGATCGTCAAGCAGGCCGGCGAGAAGGACGAGTCCGCTCGTGGAGACATCCTCAAGCAGATTCAGAAGCTCGAGACCGAAGACCTCTCCACCATCCCGCTGCTGCAGGGTGCCCAGGTCGCCGTCACCGGCACCTCCGTGAAGGGTGTCACCCTCGACGCTTCCTTCCGCTTCCGCTATGCCTCCGTCACCAAGGGCTGATCCAGCATGAGCTCCCCTCTTTGAGGGGGGAGCTGTCTGCCGACGGCAGACTGAGGGGAGCCCAACTCGTATGACTCCCCTCAGTCGGCTTCGCCGCCAGCTCCCCTCGGAGAGGGGAGCCTTTATTGCTTTATATACCGATTACCAACACCAAGGAGCATCGCGTGTCAGACAGCGCCATAGCGACCTCCAGCACCACTCCGGCGAAAGCCAAGACGAAGAAGAACCGACTGTCAGGTAGTTTCTTCCGCTTCGTGCTGACGAGGTTCCTTCTCATTATTCCCACCGTTTTCATTCTGGTCACCATCGTGTTCTTCGTGATGCGCGCCACCGGCGACCCGATTTCCGCCGCCTTGGGCGGCCGCCTGACACCCGCCGAACTCCAGCAGCGCATCCACGCGGCCGGCTATGACCGCCCGCTGATTGTGCAATACGTCGACTATCTTGGCGGCCTGCTGCACGGCGACCTCGGCACGACGCTGACCGATAACCAGCCGGTGATCAGCATTCTTACGCACTACGGCGCCGCCACATTCGAACTGGCCTTCCTCGCCCTGATTGTGGCGCTGATTGTCGGCATCGGCCTAGGCCGACTCGCCGCCCGCAAACGCGACCGTGCCGCCGACGCCGGCATCCGCACCTTCGCCATCCTGTGCTACGCCACCCCGGTGTTCTTCCTCGGCCTCGTGCTGAAGCTCATCTTCGCTGTCTGGCTCAACATCCTTCCAGCCTCCGGCCGCTCCGACCTGAACTCCGAAATGCAGTTCACCCGTCTGGTATCGCCGACTGGCTTCTACATCATCGACGCCATCCAGCTCGGCGACATGAACGTGCTCGTCGACGTGCTGCGCCACGCCGTGCTGCCGGCCGTCGCCCTAGGCCTCCTGACCGCCGGCGTGTTCATCCGTCTGGTACGCACCAACGTCATCTCCACCTACAATTCCGGCTACGTCGAGGCTGCCCGCTCGCGCGGCGTCTCCGAAAAGCGCCTGCTCAACAAGCACGCCTGGCGACCGGCCCTGATCCCGATCATCACCGTCATGGGCATGCAGATCGCCCTGATGCTCGCCGGTGCGGTCCTGACCGAAACCACCTTCGAATGGAAGGGCCTGGGCTTCATGCTGTCCCAGTACCTGAAGGCCCGTGACTTCGTGGCCGTGCAGGGCATCGTGATCCTTATCGCCATCATCGTGGCCGTCGTCAACTTCCTCGTCGACGTCATCGCCGCGCTTATCGACCCGAGAGTGAGGTACTGAGATGACCACCGCATCCCAAGACAAGATCACCGTCCCCGGTGACGACCGCCTTACCAAGCTCAACGTCAGCACCAAGACGCCGTTCTGGACCAAGATCCCGATCATCAAGGAACTGCGCGTGGCGGTCGGCTGGCAGAAGGGCATGCTGATCACCGGTCTCGCGATCACCGCGTTCTTCCTGCTCGTGGCCCTCTTCGCCCCGCTGATCGCCCCCTACGGCCACGCCCAGATCAAGGCCGCCGACGGCACGTCCTTCCCGGCGCAGGCCGCACCCTCCGCCGAACACATCTGGGGCACCACCGCCGCCGGATTCGACGTGTTCTCCCGTGTGGTGTGGGGCGCACGCACCGCCGTCATCGCCATCGTCGTGGCCGTGCTGCTCTCCATCTTCGCCGGCGTGCTGCTCGGCCTGGTCTCCGGCTACTACGGTGGCTGGGTGGACCGCATTCTGGTGATGATCGCCGACGCCGTCTACTCCTTCCCCTCGCTGCTGCTCGCCATTCTGATGGCCATCATGATCTCCCACGGCCAGTCCGGCCTGTGGAGCGGCATTCTGGCTTCCGGCATCTCCATCACCGTGGTGTACATCCCGCAGTATTTCCGCACAATTCGCGCCGAAGTGATCCGCATCAAGGAATCCGCGTATGTCGAGTCCGCGCGCGTGGTCGGCGCCTCCACCTGGCGCATCATGACCAAGCACCTGTTCAAGAACTCCACCCGCACGTTGCCGGTGATCCTGACGCTGAACTCGTCCGAAGCCATCCTGACCCTCGCCGGCCTGGGCTTCCTCGGCTTCGGCATCGAGCCGACCGCCGCCGCCGAATGGGGCTACGACCTGAACCGCTCGGTTTCCGACGTGACCGCCGGCATCTGGTGGACTGCCGTGTTCCCGGGCATCGCCATCGTGCTCATCGTGCTCGGCATCACGCTCGTGGGCGAATCGCTCAACGATCTGGCCGACCCGCGTCTGCGCGCCCGCAAGTCCGCCGGCGAAGTGGTCGGATCGATCGAAGACACGTCCGTCGACCCAAACGAGAAGCCGACCGCACGCAACGAGGTGATTGCCGAACTCGACGCGAACGTCGACCCGCCGGCCACCGTCACCGACCATGACCCGACCATCGTCGCCTCCGAATGGACCGGCGAGGGCAAGCCGGAAGGCAAGGAGTGAGAGATGAGCGAAAACAACAAGAATCTCGCCGATATCAAGGACCTGTCCGTCTCCTTCATGACCGACGCCGGCTCCATCAAGGCCGTCGAGGACGTGAACTTCACCATTCCGCGCAAGACCGTGGTCGGCGTGGTCGGCGAATCCGGTTCCGGCAAGTCCGTGACCGCGCGCTCCATCATCAAGCTGCTGCCGGAGACGGCCACCACCTCCGGTGCCGTCTACCTGTCCAAGCGCGATGGTTCCGATTCGCTGGACGTGCTCTCCCTGAGCGGCGAACAGCTGCGCGAAGTGCGTGGTTCCGAGGCCGCGATGGTGTTCCAGGAGCCCAATTCGGTGCTGAACCCGGTGTACACCATCGGCTGGCAGATTGAAGAGGGCCTGCGCGCCCACGGCATGAAGGACAAGAAGGAACTGCGCGCCAAGGCCATCAACATCCTGAAGAAGGTCGGCATCCCGGATGCCGAAACCCGCGTGGACTACTACCCGCACCAGTTCTCCGGCGGCCAGAAGCAGCGCATCGTCATCGCCATGGCGTTGGTGCTGAACCCAGGTCTGATTCTGGCCGACGAGCCTACCACTGCCCTCGACGTGACCGTGCAAGCCGAAATTCTCGACCTGCTGCGCCTCGCCCGTGACGAGTTCGACGCCTCCGTGCTCATCATCACCCACAACATGGGCGTGATCGCGGACATCGCCGACCAGGTGGTCGTCATGTACCGCGGCCACGTGGTCGAACAGGGCGACGTGGAGCAGATCTTCTACCATCCGAAGGACGACTACACCAAGCGACTGCTGGGTGCCGTGCCGCGCATCGGTCAGAAGCTGGTCGTGCGCGACCGCGAGGACAAGCCGATCGAGCGCAAGGCCGATTGGCGCGAACAGCCGATCGCCGTCGAGGCCAAGAACCTGACCATCACGTACCCGGGCCATCTCATGCAGCCCGACTTCAAGGCCGTGGACGGCGCGAACTTCACCATCCACCGCTCCGAAGTGCTGGGCCTGGTGGGCGAGTCCGGTTCCGGCAAGTCCACCACCGGCCGTGCCATCGCCGGCCTGCAGAAGGTGTCCGGCGGCTCCCTGAACGTGCTCGGCATCGAGATGAACGGCGTCAAGGAGCGTGACTTCAAGCCCAAGCGCGCGGACATTGGTTTCGTGTTCCAGGATCCGGGCTCCTCGTTCAACCCGCTGATGACCATCGCGGAGAATGTGGCCGAGCCGCTGCTCGTGCACCGCAAGTACGGTTCTGTGGCCGATGCCAAGAACTATGTGGGCGACCTGCTGGAGATGGTCCAGCTGCCGCGCGCCTACATGAACCGTTTCCCGCATGAGCTGTCCGGCGGCCAGCGCCAGAGGGCGTCTTTGGCGCGTGGTTTGGCGTTGAAGCCGTCGCTGCTGATCGCCGATGAGCCGACTTCTGCATTGGACGTGTCGGTGCAGGCCAAGGTGTTGGAGCTGTTCAAGCGACTGCAGGCGGAAATCGGCTTCGCGTGCCTGTTCATCACCCATGATTTGGCGGTGGTCGACATGCTTGCCGACCGCATCATGGTGATGCATAAGGGCCAGATCGTGGAGCACGGCGATGCCGGCCAGATTATGCAGCACCCGGAGAACCCGTACACCAAGAAGCTGCTGGCCTCCCTGCCCGTGCCCGACCCGCGCGAACAGCAGCAACACCGCGCCCACCTCCACGAGCTCCTAGCCCAAGAGGCGTAATCGCATAGCATTGGAGCTCCCTCGTCAGAGGGAGCTAACTTTATATCCGCTAGTACTGCTGCCCATCGAACTGGAACAGGGCGTGGGCGTCGCCGTGCTTTTTGTTCTCGATGTAAGTATGGAACAGCTCCAGCCGCTCGCTCGTGCTGGCCGCCAGGGGAGTGGGCAGGTCATCCAGATCGAACCAACCGACGCTCAGGCTTTCCTCGTCGCCCACGAATGGTTCGGCATTGCCGCCGGGCTTCAGGGCGCACAGGAACGAATGATCCATGTACATGGTGTTGTCGCCATTGGCGTAGGTCAGCACCTTGTCTGACGAGGTGACGGCCACCAAATCGGTGACGAGGGCATCGATGCCCGTTTCCTCCTTGATTTCGCGCACCACCGTGTCCGCCGGCTGTTCGCCCGGCTCGTTGATGCCATAGACCATCGCCCATTCGCCCGTGTCCGAACGACGGCCCAACAGCAGTTGACCATGTTCGTTCAGTACACAACCGGTCACGCCATTGAGCCACAACAGATCATGGCCGATCTTCTTACGCAATTCCAACACAAATTCCGGAGTGGACACATTGCCTCCTTAGTAGAAAAGAAGCTCCCTCATCAGAGGGAGCTTAGGTTACTTCGCTTGGGCAGCCTGCTCGGCCATCCAGGCTTCGACGTCGTCGATCTGCTTCGGGATGCCGGCGGAAATCCATTCGGGGCCGTTCTCGGTCATGAGCACGTCGTCCTCGATGCGGATGCCGATGCCGCGGTATTCCGGTGGAATCAGCAGGTCGTCTTCGCGGAAGTACAGACCGGGCTCGATGGTGAAGATCATGCCGGGCGTGATCTTCGCGCCCTGATAGGACTCGAAACGGGCCTGCGCGCAATCATGCACATCAAGACCCAAGTGGTGGGCCACGCCGCAGGCGAGCCAACGGCGGTGCTGCTGGCCTTGCGGGGACAGCGACTCCTCGACGCTCACCGGCAGCAGACCCCAATCGTGCAGACGCTCGGCGATCACACGCATGCAGGCGTGGTGGATGTCGGAGTAGGTGGCACCCGGCTTGGCGGCTTCGAAACCGGCCTGCTGCGAGTCGAGCACGGCCTGGTACAGACGCTTCTGGAAGTCGGTGAACTTGCCGTTGGTCGGGAAGGTGCGGGTGATGTCGGCCGTGTACAGGGAATCGACCTCAACGCCGGCATCCACCAGCAGCATGTCGCCGGTCTTCACCACACCGGTGTTGCGCATCCAGTGCAGAATCGGGGCGTGGGGGCCGGAAGCCACGATGGAGTCGTAACCGACGGCGTTGCCCAGTTCACGGGACACGGCGTTGAACGCGCCTTCGAGGATACGCTCGGAGCGCGGCTTGTCGAGCGCGGCCGGCAGTGCGGAGAGCAGACGGTCGAAGCCATGCTTGGTGGCGTCCACGGCCTTGCGCATTTCGTTGATTTCGTAGCCGTCCTTGACCATGCGTGCCTCGGCGGCGAACTCGTGCAGCTTGTCGTCGGATGCGGAGTTCTTGTCCGGATCGGCGAAACCGTTGGCCTTGCGGATGGATTCAACCATCGAAGTGATTTGCGGGTCGGTTTCGCTGACCACGCGCACGCGTACGGCGCCGGCTTCGGCACCCACGTCCTTGGACAGGGCGTCGGCCAGCTGGGCGATGTCGTGGGTTTCGATGCCGGTCATCGCCTGCATCTCCTTGAGACCGGCACGCGGGCCAACCCAGTATTCGCCGTAGTGGGCGGACATGAAGAAGTCCTCGGTGGAGTTGTCGGCGCGCGGCGCCACGAACAGTTCCGGAGTGTGCGTCTTGCCGGCGGCGGCTTCGGGGGAGTCGGGGTCGACCGGGTTCAGGACCAGCACGGCGCCGGCCTCGTAATCGGAACCCAGACCGGTGTAGTAGGCGAACGTGGTGTCCGGGCGGAACATGTAATCGCAATCATTGTTGCGCACCTTCGGCTGGCCGGCCGGAATGACCAGACGTTCGCCCGGGAAGGCCTTGCCCAGCGCCTCAAGGCGGGCTGGCGTGAACTTGGAGGATTCGAGAGGATTGATCTCCGGATCATCGTCGGCCCAGCCGGACTTCATGAACTCCTTGAATGCGGCCGACTGCGGGCGCAGCGAGCGGTTGTTCACGCGGTCGCTCATCGACTGGTTCGCGCCCGGTGCCGTAGCGCGCTCTTCGGCCTCGTATTCCTTGTCCTTGGCGGTGATCACTTCACCCATTGCCACTCTCCTGTATGTAGTTGTTGTCGAATCATCGATTCCCACCTCATATTAGTCGGCTTTATGCGATGTGCCACGATTGACGGCTGACGGTAAAACCAAGTACGGAATTTGGACGGTCTTCCGGACATGCCCATATGGCGAGTGCGGCGGGCTGGAATGCGGGCCCGTTTATTGTTCTCGGTAGGGAAGGAGAGGGGCATGGGCTTGGGCTGGAGCTTGCCGATTGATATTGACATATTCTGTGGGCTGAATCCATGTGAACCCATGCGATGAAGGTTTATCGCGTCGCGGGACTCACTGCTATGCGGAGGTCTCCACCTGAGGCACCCCGGCTTTGATCAGTTTTACCCGCAGCGGAGTACGTTCGATGACGTCGGCGTATGTGAAATGGACGATTTCGGTGGCACCGGCTCGTTTCAGTCCCTCGTCGCGTGCGCGTTCCTTGGCCACCACCTCCTGAATGCTGCGGTTATCGGTCATGGCTGGGTCCACGTATTTTTGTGTGCCGTCGTATTCGGCCACTATCACGCGCCCGTCATCGAGCTTCCATACGAAATCAACGCGGTACTCGGTATTCGTCTGTGGGTCGGTCACCGTTACCTGAATACGCGGCGTGAGGAAGCGATCTTCGATGATGGTGCCTCGCGCGAGGGATTCTCCGCCATTCTCGCTCCTTTCGTTTGCATAGCGCAGCAGGCGGAATACTCGGGCATAATCGATTCTCCATTGAACGCAGTCGGCGGCTATCTCTTCCTTGGTTATTCCCTTGGCAAGGGCCGAGTCAAAGATCGGTAACGCAAACCGAAAATCAAGGTCTATAGCGGCCTCGACCAAGGTTCTAGCCGGTGATATCAGGGATAGGCCGGAGGCCTCGTAATGTGTCTTCGGATTGTTCATATCGGGCATATAGACATGTCGTAAGCGCTGATGGCATTGACGAGATCCATGATCGGAAGTCACGATGGTTATGCAGTCATCATGCAAATGCCATTGATGTTCGAATCCATAGGCACTTACTGCCACCAAGCCGCCAAAAACCCACTGAGGATGCTCTTGCGCAAGAGCGCGGGCTATATGCAACGTTCGCTCCGGCGGCGTCAAACCATCCCAGTATGCAGTATTTGCATAAAGACTGGGAATGCCGTCATACACTTTCAACAACTCACCACTCTGGGCACGGCGGCGTAGAGCGGTCTGTTCCGCTTCATTTCTTGAATAGACGCATCTCAGCTCATTCTGCGCGGCTGATATGAGCGAGGCCACTGCTTTGTGTGTCTTCATGACGTCGAGCGTAGCCGGAACGAAGCAGCGTAAGTATGAATTTCAGCCATTGTGGTTCTAGCCTCGGAGCTTGGCTGTCTTGGAGCGAGATACTCCCGATAATTTCAAGGTATTAGGCCGCTAATTCGGAATAGTGGATAACACACAAAACTTATCCACCATCAGTAATGTCATTCGAACAACGTGCTTTGGGGATTCGAACAAGATATCATCGGCGAAGGCGGATGTAGCTGGTAGAGGGCGGCGAATTGACGGTTAACGGTGCTTATGCTTTGTACGCCGTCGGTGCTGGTTCAGATATTGGCTGGCTTCTGTCTGAGTGTGGAATCTAGCGTCGGCGTGAGTCCAATGGTTGTATCGGGGCCGACGATTTGCTGCAATTTATTGGCGGCATAGATCCAGGGCTTGGACGGCTGCCGACGGTGAGAGCAGTCATAACAGTGAATGAGCCTCTGCGAGTTCAAAAGATGATGTAGAGGACGTTTGTGAGAGTCGTTTCCGGGGCAAGACATGGTCGATTGACGACATTGAAATTTCTCAACGACGGCAGAATGGCATGCCTTGGCGAGGAGACGACACTGAGAGGCGATGGAGTCGGGATTAATCCAGGTTTTGGCCAGCCACCGACTCGCAAGAGCATCATAGCGTCGGTGTACCGCCAGAAGCTGGCACTGTACCGACGCTGAATAGCATCAGCGTCGCCGGACATACAAGTTTTGGATTGCAGCCGACTAAGAATGAGATGCCGACGGCAAGAGCCGCATTGCAACTATATGAGACGGCTTCACTGTGCGTGGCTGCAGGTAGAGACTGCCCGCGCGGCGGCGACATATGAGACGGTTTCACTGTGCGCGCACGATAAACCACCCCGGCGGCTAGGATAGAGGGAATTGAGGGAGTGCGGCTCCACGCGTGAAGGCAAGAATCCCGAATCATGCAGAGCAAACCTGTGCAAGGGGAGCTTCCTGCGCATGCGGAAGCGGAATATATGCGGGCATGCGTAGACATGACGAGAATGGCGCGAACACGTAAGTGGCATACGCACTCCGAACGGCGCAACAGCAACACGAGCAGAGGTTAGAAGAGGATATGTCATTCGAGCATCCGAATCGGAACAATGAGAGCATGCGGGACGTCGAACTGGACATCATGAGCCGCCCGCCGGAGCATAACACCACCAATCTGGATCTCGACCGGATGAACCTGATGCTCGACATCCTGGGCCACCCGGAGCAGTCGTTCCGCGTGATTCATATCACCGGCACCAACGGCAAAGGCTCCACCGCACGCATGGCCGAGGCCATCTGCCGTGCCTACGGTATGCGCACCGGCCTGTACACGTCGCCGCATCTGGAGAAGATCAACGAGCGTATCGCCATCGACGGCCAGCAGCTGTCCGACGACGATTTCATCGACATCTGGGATCAGACCAAGGATCTCGTGGCCCTGGTGGACGCCAAGATGGAGGAGCAAGGCAAGCCGAAGATGAGCTTCTTCGAGGTGCTCACCGCCATGGCCATCTGGAAGTTCGCCGACACGCCCGTGGACGTGGCCATCGTCGAGGTCGGCATGGGAGGCCTGTGGGACGCCACCAACGTGCTCAACGCGGATGCGGCCATCATCGGCCCGGTGGACATGGACCACATGCAGTGGCTGGGCGACACCGTCGAACAGATCGCCACCGAGAAGGCCGGCATCATCAAGCCGAACTGCACCGCCATCATCGGCCCGCAGCCGCATGAGGAAGCCGTCATGCCGATTCTCGCCGAAGCCGCCGAACGCAACCACGCCATGCTCGTGCGCGACGGCTACGAAATGACCGTGTCCGACCGTATGGCCGCAGTCGGCGGCCAGGTCGCCACCCTGACCACGCCCAACGGCACTTACGAGGGCGTGCCGATCGCCAAGTTCGGCGAGCATCAGGCCCACAACGCGCTTGCCGCGCTTGCCGCCTCTGAAGTGGTGATTCCGGTCAACGGTCCGCTGGACGGCGACTTGGTGGGCGAGGCGTTGAGCTCGGTCAAGATTCCCGGACGCATCGAACAGATCCGCACCTCACCGACCATCATTCTGGATGGCGGACACAACGTGAATGCCGCCGAAGCCCTGCGCAAGGCCATCGAGGAAAGCTACGACTTCAAGCAGCTGGTCGGTGTGGTCGCCATGATGCGCGACAAGCAGGTCGAGGAATATCTGGGTGTTCTGGAGCCGATCCTGAGCTCCGTGGTGGTCACCGAGAATTCGTGGCGCGAGCGTGTGATGCCGGCCGACGAGCTTGAGAAGATTGCCGTGGACGTGTTCGGTCGTGACCGTGTGATCAAGGAAGCGAACCTGCCTGACGCGATTCAGACCGCCGTCAATATGGTCGATGCCGAGGACGAGCTGGGCGTGGGCTACGGCCACGGCGTGCTTATCTGCGGCAGCTTCGTCACCGCCGGCGACGCACGCCTGATGCTTGAGGAGCATGCCAGCCCCACGATGAGGCAGGCTATGGCCGTTCATCAGCCGGCGGTTGACCCGGACGATTCGGATCAGCCGGCAGACAAGGCCGAGGATGAGGCCGCCGACAACCTCGAGGATTCGGTGAGCCCGGACGACTTCGACGTGTTCGACGTCCTCGGCCTCGGCAAGGAACAGGCCAGTGACGCCGGTAACGCCGGCACCGGCACGGCCAGCGCCGACACAGGCGCCGTCACCGACGATTCCGCCGACGTCCGGTAACCCGCATCCAAGGCATATCGGATACCCGGACACCCGGCATACGGAAAACAGTCTCACGCCATGTATCTCAAGGAACTCACCCTCCGCGGATTCAAATCCTTCGCCTCCGTCACCACGCTGCGCTTCGAGCCCGGCATCACGGCGGTGGTCGGCCCCAACGGTTCGGGCAAGTCGAACATCGTCGACGCCCTGATCTGGGTAATGGGTGAGCAGGGCGCCAAAAACCTGCGCGGCACTTCGATGGAGGACGTGATTTTCGCAGGCACGTCCTCCCGCCCGCCATTAGGCCGTGCACAGGTGAGCCTGACCATCGATAATTCCGATCACACGCTCGATATCGATTACACGGAAGTCACCATCTCCCGCACCATCTTCCGCAACGGAGGCTCCGAATACGCGATCAACGGCTCGCAATGCCGCCTGCTCGACATTCAGGAACTCCTCTCCGATACCGGTCTTGGCCAGCAGATGCACGTGATCGTAGGCCAGGGACGATTGGATGCGATTCTGAAGGCCGACCCGTCCGGCCACCGTGCGTTCATCGAAGAGGCCGCCGGCATCCTGAAGCACCGCAAGCGCAAGGAACGCGCGTTGCGCAAGCTGGCCAATACCGAAACGAACCTGAGCCGACTCGACGATTTGCTGGGGGAGATTCACCGTCAGCTCGGCCCCCTCGGACGCCAGGCACGCATCTCCCGGCGCGCCGACGCGATTCAGATATCCGTACGCGACGCCCAAGCCCGCCTGTACGCCGAAGACGCTCAACGCTCGATGAGCCGTCGCGACACGGTACGTCAAGAACTTGGCGCTGTGCGCAACCAGCTGGCCGTCGCCCAACGTGAACTCGCCCAAGTCAAAGTACGCATCGAACAGGTCGAGGCGTTGAGCTCCGAATCCAGTCCGGCCATCGCCAAGGCCAACCAATACTGGCATGAATTCTCGCAGACCCGCGAACGACTGAACGCGCTCGCCCAGTTGGCCGAAGAGCGCAGCCGGTCACTCACCGGCCAGATCGTCACCAACTTCGGTGAGGATCCCGGCATGCTTGTCAAACGAGCCGAGGAACTGGAGTCTCAGGCAGCGGCACAAACCAAGGCCGTGGCCGATGCGCGCATCGCACTCGACAAGGCCACCGAGGAACGCGCCGACGACGAGAAAAAGCTTGCCTCAGTCCGCCAGACCTTGACGGAACTGCGCAAAACCGCACAGGAACGCGATGCGCAAATCGCCCGACTGCGCGAACTCATCGCCCGCGAGGAATCCGCCGTACAACTGGCGACCAGCCGCGCCAAGGATTACGCCTCCCAACGCGACTCGCTGACTTCCCAGCGCGACGATGCCCAGCAACAGCTGGACGCATTGCGCAGCGAAGCGGACTCCATTGCCGACGATGACGGTGCCGCATTGGACGCCGCACGTGCAACGCTCGCCGAATGCCGCGAACGACTGAATGAACGCGCCGATAAGCAGCGCGAGATACAGTCCAAGATCATCTCGCTCAAATCCAAGGCCGATGCGCTTGCCGACACGCTAGACAGCCGCAATGCCTCCGGATCGTTGGAGCGCGATACGGACGTGGCCTCGCTTGGCCGACTCACCGACTTCATCCATGTGGCCGAAGGCTGGGAAGAAGCCGTGGCCCACGCGCTCGACCAGTATGCCAGCGCCATCGTGGTACCCGCGGCAGGCAACATGTTGCACGCCCTCGAACGCGCTCGGGAAGATAAGCTCGGCAAAGCCGTGGTGCTGACCGCGAGCATTGCCGGCGATCCCGCCACAGAGCCGGGCACGGAGTCGGAGGAGAGTAGCGCCGAGAACGCGGGGGCCGCCCCGCAATCGGGCAACGCGCTGGCAGCACTCGTCACCGCGAACCCGGATGCCGAGAACCCGGCACAGGCCGAAGCGGTCGTGCGCACCGTGCGTCTCCTGCTGGCTGATGTAGCCGCGGCCGGCACCGCCGACGAAGCCCAACAGATTGTGGCATTCGGCGAAGCCATGCGGGCCGTCACCAAGAACGGCGAGACCTTCACACACGGCGTGGCGGCGGTCGGCGGCTCTTCAATCTCTCAATCGGACCTGTCTCTGGCCGCCCGCCGAGACAAAGCATTGGCACAGGTCAAACAGTTGACCGCCCAAGACGGCGGAATGGCTGAGCAAGTGGCCGAGGCCAAAACCAAGCGCGATGAAGCGGCTCGACTCGTCGACCAGGAATCCGCCAAACGCACCGAAGCCCGGCTCAAAGCCCAGCAGGCGGAGAAATCTCTGAAATCCGCCACAGATCGCGTCGCATCGTTCACCCGTCAGCTCGAGCAGCTGGATAGGAAAATCACCGAGACCCAAGAGAATTGCAACGAGCATCAGCTCAAGCTTGACGACCTCAATCGCGCTTTGGCATCGGCCCAGCAATCCACAGCGGAACATGCCGATTTCGACGAACTCGATGAACGCGAACGCACGCTGGAGCGCGAACTGAACCTGACTCGCGAGCATGAGGTCGCCGCAAAAATCGCGTGGACCGAAGCAAGCCGCAAAGGGGAGTCACTGAGCCGACAGGCCGGGCTGCTGCGGGACAACGCCAAAGAAACCGCCGAACGCCGCGCCCGCATCGAGGCGTTGAACGATCGCAGACGCGAGCAGGCCGCACACCTGCAAGGCGTGGCCGATGACGCGCGAGCAGTGGCCGCCATGGTAGAGCATACGCTGCATGACGTGGCCGCCAAACGAGACGAGCTGCAGGCCGCCGCCTCCAGCCATGACGAGGAACTCAAGGCCCTGCGCGCGCAGCGCAACCAGATCGAGCCCAAGGTCACCGATCTGACCGGGCGCGAACATGCCTTGGATGTAAACCGCGAACGGTTGGCCGCCGAATCCGGGCAGCTCATGCAAAAAGTGTCCGACGAACTCGGTCTCACTTTGGAGGAATTGGTTAGTGATTACGGCCCCGAACAGCCGGTGCCCGTGCTGGATGATGAGGGCAACCCTGTGCCGTTGGATGAGACGGAAGCTGAGGCTGAGACCGAAGAGGGAGAAACCGGGGGAGAGACCGGCACCAACGGCGATTCCGACCGCTTTAAGACCGTGCCGTATAACCGTCAGGAGCAGAAGAAGCGTCTCGATAAGGCTCGCCGCGATCTGGCCGCACTCGGCAAGATCAACCCTTTGGCCACCGAGGAATTCGAAGCGCTTGAGGAGCGGAACAAGTATCTCAATGATCAGCGCAACGATGTGGTCAAATCACGTGACGATTTGATGCAGCTCATCAAGGATCTCGATTCCACGATGGTCCAGGTATTCAAATCCGCGTTCGACGATACCGCCGAGGCATTCGAGCAGATGTTCGCCACGCTGTTCCCAGGCGGCACCGGGCGACTGCGCCTGGAAAACCCGGAAGACATGCTCACCACCGGCGTACTGGTCGAGGCCAGCCCGGCCGGCAAGCGTGTCAAACAGCTGAGCCTCCTGTCCGGCGGCGAACGTTCACTGACCGCGCTGGCGTTGCTGTTCGCGATTTTCACCGCCCGCCCCAGCCCGTTCTATGTGATGGACGAGGTCGAGGCCGCGTTGGACGACGTGAACCTGACCCGTTTGATTAATGCGTTCAATGAGCTACGCGCCCATGCGCAGCTCATCATTATTACTCACCAGCAACGCACCATGTCGATTGCCGACGCGCTCTACGGCGTAACCATGCGAGCCGACGGCGTAACAGCCGTGGTGAGCCAAAAACTCGAACGATAAATGAATGGTTCCTGCTGGTAGGAACTGGCGCCACAGGTGACAGAGGGTGGTCCATCTCGAAAGACCACCCTCAGTTTCGCTTCGCTCGACAGCTCCCACCAGCGGGAGCGGGGTGGTATTAGCGTAATGCCTTGCGCACGCCCTGCACAGTCTGCAGCGTCTTGTAGAAGACCTTCTTGATGGGTACGTCGCGGGCGGGGGCCACCGGGGTGATTTCCTCGGTGAACTTGCACTTGAACTCGTTAAGCCCCTTGAGCGACGGCGCGAAATCGGAGCCGATGCCCATCAGATCGTATTCCGTAATACCCTGCGAGCCCAGGATGCAGCATTCGGAATACAGCAGCTTGTCGGTCACATGCAGACGCATAACCTCGTTGCGCATGCCGGCATAGTAGCGCACCGCATGCGTGCCGTTCACGGTGACAATCGACCATGCCACCACACGGTCTTCAATACGTGCGGCGAACACACGGCAATGATCGGCACCCAACGCGCCGATCATATCGGAGTAGTCGCTCATCGGAGCAGGCGTGAATCCATCGCGCTGGCCGGTTTCGACCATCACATCGTAATATTCGGAGAAATCGGTCAGGGCCTTATCCGTCTCATCGGCAACCTCGGCCGGGCATTCACGTAGAGACTTGCGCACGTCACGGCGTCCACGACGCTTCATCCGAGCCAGAATCTCATCATCGCCACCGGTGATGTCGATGACCACGGTCTGGTCGTACGGCACTGTGGACAGCACCTTCTCCGTACCATCGGCGAACCAGGTGTCGATACGCAGGAACGCGATGCTCTTGTCGGCCTTCTTGACGGTGTCCACGATGGCGTCGACGACCTCGCGCTCCTCAGCCTCGGTGGGCTTGGCGACCCACGCCGGCCCATGCATCGAGCGCAGATAATGATAACCGTGCGTCTCAAAATCGATAAAAGAGATCACGGCGACCAATTCACCATCACGCTTGATCAGATAATCGCCCCATGGTGTGCGTCCGTCGATATCCGCCTGAAAACCAGACCAAACCTTGGTCTGTTCGATAGGCAACGTGATGCCGGCCTTCTCGGCTTCGGCTTCCAGTGTGGCTCCGTCAACTTTCTCCAACGTGATCATTACGATTCAGCTATCCTTTTTCGTTTGTATCCGTATGTCGTGTTTCTGGTTTGGTCGTATTGCGCGTGATCTGATGTGGGCTAATCGGGATCCGATCAGGATTTGATTGGCCGGAATCCCGTCACAAGCCAAACATGCGTTCGACGACGTGATCGTCGCCGTCGAACGGCACATGCTTGCGATGGTCCTTGATCCAACGCTCGTTGCCCTTGCCGATGATCAGCAGGATGTTGAATCGGTCGGCGTGCGCACGGGCATCGTAAATGGCGTTGGTGATGGCCGTCAGACGGTCGGAAATCACCGTGGAGACCACATCCTTGTTCGTGATGTAGCCTTGCATTTCCATGCAGATGTCGATGATCGGCTCGGTGTCCGTATCTTCGGCGGTGAAAATGAAGTTCGCGATACGGTTCTCGGCAGCCTCGACGATTTCCTTACGACGATCGTAGGCCTTGTTGCCGGCCGATCCGGTCACCAGCGTGATACGCGGGTTTTCCTCGCCCCAACGCTCGTAGACGAAGTCAAGCAGCGCGGTGACGGATGCGTAGTTGTGCGCATAATCGACGATGGCGAGCGTGTTTGACTGCGGGTCGCGGAACTGTTCCATACGGCCGGCGATACGTACGGATTCGATGGCGTGCAGTGCGTCGGCGTCATCGAGCGATACGCCAACCGCATGGGCGATGGCGATGGCTGCCGCCGCATTGAGGTAGTTGAAGTCGCCATCGATGGACAGATGGTAGTCGCCAAGGGCCTGATCTCCGTCGGCGATGTGGAAGGAGGCGTGCGCCGGGTCGGCGGGCCAGGCGACGACGTCCGCACTGGTGCCGGCATTATCCGCGTCATGCAGGGCGAAGGTGGTCACGCCGATGCCGGCTGCCTCCGCGTCCTCCCGCAACAGATCGGCGTGCAGACTGTCCGCGCCGAGTACCAGCGACTTCGCGTTGACGATGATCTGGCGCTTGCAATACAGGTAATCCTCGAACGTGGGGTGTTCGATCGGGCTGATGTGGTCGGGGGAGATGTTCAGGAACGCGGCCACATCGAAAGTCAGGCCATAGACGCGGTCCACCTTGTACGCCTGGGAGGAGACCTCCATCACCAGATACTTCATACCGTTATCGGCCGCCTCGCGCATCATGCGGAAGGCGTCCATCGATTCGGGTGTGGTCAGATCGGATTCGACGTAGGTGTGGCCGTCAAGGCAATTATCGACCGAGGAGAACAATGCGGCCTTGCCGCCGGAGACGGCGTTGATAAGCGCCTGCGTGAAGTACGAGGTGGTCGTCTTGCCCTTGGTGCCGGTGACGCCGATGACCGTGAGCTCGTTCTGCGGATATCCGTAGAACGCGGCGGACAGCAGGCTCATCGCCTTACGTGCGTCGTTGACGATCAGGCCGGGGGTGGCGGTTGCGGCTGAGTACTCGGTTTCGGCCACGTATGCGGCCAGGCCGGCTTCGTCGATGCCGTTCAGATATTCGGCCTTGAACTGGCCCTTGCAGCACAGCAGGGTGCCCGGCGTGACCTTGCGGGTGTCGTAGGTGATGCCGGCGAACGGCTCATCCGCCGAAGCGATACGGGCCGGGTCGTCGGTCCAGACATCCCCTTGGATGATTTCACGCAGCAGATGGTGTTCCTTGAGCAGGTCAGCGGCCGAAGCCAAAGTCAAAGCCATAATTGTTACTCCCTATTATCTAGCCGATACGCCATTCTACAGGTGGGGTGCAGCGTGTTGTGGCTCACACGTCATCGACCACGATATGGGCACATGATTTGATTAGAATGGTGAAACGTGACGACAAGCGAAGCAACTATGCAATCCGGGCAGTCAGCCGGATCGGGCGAGTCCATGGCAGCCAAGCGCGCCAGATTTGAACAGCTCGCCATGCCCGCCGTCAATGCACTGTACCGGCAGGCGATGAGGCTGACCAACGATCCCGATGACGCGCAGGATCTGGTCCAGGACACCTTCGAACGCGGGTTCAAGGCCTTCGACTCATTCCAGCCGGGCTCCAACTTCGAGGCGTGGATGACCACCATCGAGCGCAATGCCTACTTCAACCAGTATGCCAAGGCCAAGCGGCGCCCGCAGCGTGCCAACGACTCCACCGGTGAATACGACGACTGGGACATTTACGATGCCGCCGAACATACGTCGGACGGGCTCAAGTCCGCTGAAGAGGAATATTTGGACGCCTTCGCGCCCGAGGAAATCATGGCCGCGCTCGCCAAACTCTCGCCGGAACGCCGGCAGGTGTTCATCGACGCCGCCATCGACGGCAAGTCCTACCAGCAGGTGGCCGATGAGCAGGGCGTGAAAATCGGCACGGTGATGAGCCGCCTGAATCGCGCCCGCACGCAACTCAAGCGTGAGCTCGCCTCGTATGCGAAAGAGCGCGGGTATGTGACTGGTTCGTCGGCTGGTTCACCATCCGCGAAGTTGGGCGAAAACGTTGGTCGAATCGCCGATTCCGGCCATAATGGAAGTAGTGAACAAACTGTTGGTAGCAATGGCGACACGCAAGCCGCAGTGAGACATAGTCATGCGACTGGCGCCCGCACGCCACAACAGTCAAGCAAGCTTTCGGGAAAGGAGATCTGATGAACGATCAGCCGGTAGAGCGTACTCGCCATATCTCCATAACCCGTACGGGGGCCGATGGCATGGTCAGCCAGACCGAAGTGCATATCACGGCGGTGCATCATCGTTCAGTGGATACCGGCTCGGCCTCTGCGTCGGTCCAGGCGGACGTGCATATCGTTACGGAGGGCGACTGTTTTGACCCCCGTACCTGCTGCGACGAGCGTGAACAGGCGTTGATTGCCGCGTTGCGTGCCTACTTGCGCCCGGATGTGGCACCCGAATGTCTGATGGCCCGGCTCAAGGCCACGCTTGATCACTGCTGCGGCGAAGATAAGTAACGACATATACAACAAGGTCCGTCTGATGTATCATCAGACGGACCTTGAGCGTTCCATAAGAAACGCGAAGAATCAGGCGTTAGGACGCTTGCCGTGGTTGGCGGCCTTCTTACGACGATTCTTGCGCTTACGTCCGCGCATGCCCATGATGGACTCCTTTGCTGCAGTAAAAAAATAAGCCTTCGGAATTATGCCACATGAGCACGACGTGATGCAACACGGGTGTCCATGTGGCGATGAGCGTCAGGCTTGGCTATTCGGTTTTTCAGATTTGTTCGGCGTGGAAGGTGACCACGGTGGTGTAGTCATCGCCCGGCTCGAGCACAACCAGATCCTTGCCGGTGCGGAAGGCGTCGGCGTAGGCGGTCATCGGTTCGACGGCCACGCCGGCCTGACGAGCCTTCTCGCCGATTTCGTTGCCGGTGCACACCTGCCAGGAGTTGATGGTCTTGTCGCCAGTCAGCGTGACCTTGATGCCGTCGGGGCGGGTGAACACGGCGGAAGTGCTGCCGTCTTCACCGCGGTTGGTGATATCGGTCCAGGCATCGTCGAAGCCACGTCCCTCCAGCGTGGGGTTATCGCGCAGGTCGAAGATGCCGGAAACCGGCTCTTCACCGGTGGGCAGCAAGTGTTCGTCTACGGTCACGTGGGTGTCGCAGTGCAGCTCAAGACGGCAGGGCTCGTTGTCGGCGGTAATGGCCTGACCGGTGGCGTGCTTGCCGTTGGCCAGCCACGGGTGGATGCCAAATGCCCACGGTGCCTTCACGCTGTCGTTGTTGTGCACGGTGAAGGTTTCCGTGAGACCGTTCTCGTCAAGTGCATAAGTGGCGGTGATGGTGATATCAAACGGGTAGCCGGCGATGTCGGGGGAGCGCCAGGAGAGCGTCACGTGTGATTCCTGCAAATCAACGAGCTCCCACATGTAGCGGTAGGCATAGCCGTGCAGGGAGGATTGGCGGTCGAACTCGTCGATCGGCATCTGGTAGTCTTCGCCATCGAAAGAATACTGACCATTGGTCACGCGGTTCGGGTACGGTGCCAGCACCCAGCCGTTGCAGCAGGGAATGACCTTGTTCGGGTCGAAGGGGACGATGAGGTCTTCGCCGCGCCACTTCAGCTCGCGCAGGCTGGCACCCAGTTCGGTGACGACGGCACTCCATTCGCCGGACGAGATGACATATTGGTTACCAGTGCGAGGCTTCAAAGCCATAGTGCACACTCCTTTGTGGAACAAATTGTTATCGCTCACAATCGTATCGCATAAGTCCCAAGACGCGGCGGCACATAAGGATAAAAAATTGGCTCCCCTCTGGAGGGGAGCCAGCGTAACAGAACTACTTCTGGACTACTTCGTAGCGGACCACAGTGGTGTAGTCGCCGTTGGGGGCGAGCGTCACCAAGTGGTCACCAGTGCGGAAGGCATTGGCCGGGGCGGTCATCGGCTCGACGGCGATGCCATACGGATGCTCGGCGAACGGTGCGCCAGTGGCGGTGTAGCACTGCCAAGCATTAATCGTCTCATCGCCAATGATTTTCACTTCGATACCGTCCGGGCGGGTGAATGTGGTGGTGGTCGTACCATCGGCGGCACGCTCCACGTCAACCCAGGCATCATCAAAGGCGCGGCCTTCGAGCGTCGGGCCATCGTTCAGGTCGTAGATACCGGTAACCGGTTCGGTGCCGGTGGGAATCAGCGCCTCGTTCACCGTCACATGACTGGCGGCCTTAATCTGCAGGTGGCAGGCGGCGGAGTCGGCATCGCGTTCGGCGGCAGTTGCGCCCTGCTTGCCGTTGGCCAGCCACGGATGCAGGCCGAGAGCCCACGGTGCCGGTTCGTCGCCATCATTGCGGGCATTGACGGTCGCGGTCATGCCGTTGTCGCCGAGTTCGTAGGTGACGGTCACGGTCACATCGAACGGGTATCCGTCCAAGTTGGGGAAGCGCAGCGAAAGCGTCACGGCGCTATCGGTCAACGATTCAAGCTTCCACATGTAGTGGTAGGCGTATCCGTGGTTCGCATTGTTGCGCGGTGCGGGATGATATTCGTTAACCGGCGCGCAGTAATGCTTGCCATTGAAATCGTATTCGCCGTTTTCGATGCGGTTTGGCCACGGGGCCAGCACATAACCGTTACAGGTGGGGGTCAGGTCGTTGACGCCGAACGGGCAGAAAATTTCCTTGCCTTGATAATCGAATCGGCGAATCTTGGCGCCGAGTTCGCAGATGACGGCGGAATAATCGCCATAGTGAATCGAATACTGATTTCCGGTGCGTGGTGTTTTACTCGTCATGGAATCACTCCCGTAGTGAGGTTGGTGGGCCGGTAGCTCCTGCTATCGCTGGCCCCAGTCTAGCGCGTCTCCTCTATCGAGGCGGGGATTGGCGATATGCGGCATATAATAAACAATTCGTATAAACACGGTAGCAATACGTGGAGTGACGAGTCTCACACCATCATGCGAGAAGCACGTGGATTCCTTGGAAACCGGTGATTTGTGGGAGACGCGGAAAAGTTGTGACGGCAGATTCCTGTAATCCCTGCCTTACACTGGAAAACACTATTGACGTTCAGGAGGTTCCGATGACCAAAAGCGTTGTGCTCGCTGATCCGCGAGGCTTCTGCGCGGGTGTGGACCGTGCGATTCTTACCGTACAGACCATTCTCAAAGCCGCGGAGGCTTCCGGAAAGCGGACGCGCGAGGATGGGCTGCCCCCGGTATATGTGCGCCGGCAGATCGTGCACAACAAGCATGTGGTCGAGGACTTGGCCGGGCAAGGCGCGGTGTTCGTCCAGGAATTGGCGGAGATTCCGGATGCTGCTGCCCAAGCGGGTATTCCGGTGGTGTTTTCCGCCCATGGCGTATCTCCGGTAGTGAAGGCGGAAGCCGAACGTCGTGGCATGCATGTGGTGGATGCCACCTGCCCTCTGGTGGGTAAGGTGCACCGTGAGGTGCTGCGTTTCGTGCGCGAGGGGTATGAAATCGTCTATATCGGGCATAAAGGTCACGATGAAGCGGTCGGTGTAGTGGGGGAGAGCCCCGAACACGTGCACTTGATCGAGCATGAATCGGATGTCGATTCGCTGGATTTTGCGCCCGACACCAAGCTGGTGCTGCTCTCGCAGACCACGTTGAGCGTGGACGAGACCGCCGATACCATTGCCGCGCTGAAGGCCAAATTCCCTTGGATTCAAGAGCCGCCGAGTTCGGATATCTGCTATGCCACGTCGAATCGTCAGGCTGCGGTCAAACTGGTGGCCCAGCAGTCCGATTGCGTGGTGATTGTCGGATCGGCCAACTCCTCGAATTCCGTGCGACTGATGGAGGTGGCGCAGGAGGGCTTGGGGGAGCGCGGCAAAGCGTATCGCGTGGATGATGCCAGCGAGCTTGACCCGGCATGGTTCGAGGGTCTGGAATCCGTAGGTATCTCCTCGGGTGCCTCCGTACCGGACGAACTGGTGTCCGGTGTGATTGACGCTCTGCAAAACTTGGGCTTCACCGGTATGAAGTCCGTCGAAACCATCAAAGAAAACATGCACTTTGTGCTGCCGGCGGAGTTGCGCAGGAAGAAGTAGTCATTCTTGGCTCCCCTCCGTGAGGGGAGCCAAGAACGGTCACCACGTGCCGATTGGTGCGGCAACGGCGTTCAAGACCTTGAGCAGGTCCTGTGGATTCACGCCCACAGACAGGCCTCGCTTGCCGCCGGAGACCAGAATTTGGTCGAATTGCAGGGCGCTTTCATCCAACACAGTCTTATGACGTGTCTTCTGGCCTAACGGCGAGATGCCGCCAACCACATAACCGGATTCACGCATCGCCACCTTGGGATCGGCCATAGAGGCCTTCTTGGCACCTACGGCTGCAGCCAAGGCTTTCAAATCCATATGACCGCTCACCGGTACCACGCCCACCACGCGTTCGGCACCGGTGTCCGCCATCAACGTCTTGAACACCTGATGCTCGTCGAAGCCGAGCTTGGTGGCCGCCTCCACGCCGTAGCCGTCATCCATATGGTCGTTGGAGTGCTCGTATTCGTATACGTGGAATTCCACGCCCGCCTTCTCCAGTTGGACTGTCGCCGGAGTGGAACCCGCGCCCTTATCATGCTTGCTTTTCTTTGCCATGATTACCGTTCTACTACGAAGAAACCCCCGCACAAGGCGGGGGTCTCACAGCTTAGTTCTCAAACGAACCGTAGCGGCCTAGACCGCAATGGTTCACTCGGAGATCTCAGCGAAGTACAGCAGGGTACGGATCATGTTGGAGGTGAAGCCGTACTCGTTGTCGTAGAAGGACACGGTGCGAGCCAGGGTCACGCCATCAATGGTGTTGACGTCGGTCTGGGTCGGGTCGAACACGCCACCGTGGGTGTCGCCGAGGATGTCGGAGGAGACGATGCCCTCATCGTTGTAGCCGTAGTAATCGGTGTCGGAGAAGGCAGCCTTGAAGGCGGCGTTGATCTCGTCGGCGGTGGTCTCGGTGTTCAGAACGGTGGTCAGCTCGGTGACGGAGCCGTCCGGAACCTGGACGCGCTGGGCGTGGCCCTGCAGCTTGCCGTTCACGGACGGAACGACCTTGCCGATGGCCTTGGCAGCGCCGGTGGAGTGGGCGATGGTGTTGATGGCGGCGGCGCGCAGGTTGCGGCCGGTCTTGGTGCCACGCGGGCCATCGAGCAGCATCTGGGTGCCGGTGTAGGCGTGGATGGTGGTCATGAAGCCGGCCTTGATGCCGAACTTCTCGTCCAGCAGCTTGACCATGGCGGCCATGGAGTTGGTGGTGCAGGAACCGGCGGAGACGATCACGTCGGAAGCCTTGAGGATGTCGTGGTTCACGCCGAACACAACGGTCGGGGTGGTGTCATCTTTGGCCGGGGCGGAGATCAGGACCTTCTTGGCGCCAGCGTTGATGTGAGCCTGGGACTTCTCGGCGGAGGTGTAGAAGCCGGTGCACTCGAGCACGTACTCAACACCGTCGTTCTTGACCCACGGAATGTTGTTGGCGTCCTTCTCGGCGTAGACCTTGTATTCCTTGCCGTCGACGATGATGGAGTCTTCGGTGGCCTTGACGTCAACCGGAGTGCCATCGTCATGACGGAAGGTGCCGTGGGTGCTGTCGTACTTCAGCAGGTAAGCCAGGGTAGCCGGGGTGGTCAGATCGTTGATGGCGGCAACTTCAATGTCACCAGCCTGGCCGCCGCGAGCCTGCAGCTCGAAGATGCGACGGAAGGCGAGACGACCAATGCGACCGAAGCCGTTGATACCAATCTTAACTGTCATGTAATTCTCCCTTGTAGGGTGGCCTTGGCGCGCTTTGGCACACCGGGCCATTGTTTACCAACAGTTGCTACTGTAATGCCGACTCTGTACACATGGCAACGTTTCAGCGTGCGTTTTGGGCAAAAATGCCGTATTTTCTGTGAGCGCTCACAATTCGGATTGCCCGCAACCGACATGTGATTTTTCCTCTCCTTTGGAGGAATGTCTCGAATCATCATGAGCAAGCGCGCGGCATGCAAGTCAGCGAACCAGCAGCTTGGACACTGCGGTGTCCAGCTCGCCGATATCGCCGCCAAATTCGTGGAATCGACTCACCTGAGGCAACGCCACCTCGATGGGGAAGGTGACGATCAGTGTGCCGTGCTCCACGCTGATGGCCGCGTCCACGCCGTCGCGGAACTCGTTGCTTACCCCCTGCACCACCGTATTGGTCAGCGTGCCGTCTTTAAGCTCATATTTCAGCCCCGGCTCGTTCACGCCAAGCGAAACATCGGAGTGGGAGAACGCAGACACCATGCGGCCGTCCTCGGGCACCGGATGCGCGGGGAACGAAAGCCTACCATCGGTGATGGCCGTGACGATGAGCCCATCACCATACAGATACCCGCTTGCCCCATGCCGGGCCAATAATGCCATCAGTTGAATGCCGGAAATCGTATGGTCAATGCGGCCGCCCAAACCGCCATAGACATGGAATTCGCGGCAACCCGCCGACCAACCGACCTTCAGCGCGGAGAGCATGTCCGGATCGTCCTTCAGCGCGGGCAGCGCGATGGTGCGCACATCGGTGCGGGGCGGCCGGCCCTCCAGCGAATCGAAGTCGCCCACCACCACATCGGGCACGATACCCAACTGGCGCGTATGGTCGAGCCCGCCATCGGCCGCAATCACATACGCGCCGGCCGGCACCACGGGCGTGCCCGCATAGTATTCGCCCGCACCGAAAATCACGCATACCTGAGTCATGATGCCTACTGTAGCCGGTATCCACCCATCGGCCGGGAAAATGCTGATAGGCTACGCATCAGAACAGTAGTCGATAGGCGCACAGGCAGGGGAGCGGAGCGATGGCACAGATCACCGAGGCAAGCGAACGGCCGATTCTCAAATCAAAGATATTCCTCTACATCACCGAATTCTTCTCCGGCATGTCCGCTGATCTACTTCATCTCGATCAAGGCCAAGCGCATCGCCTGCGTGGTCAGCGCCGTGATCTTCGTGGCCACGTCCTGCGTCTCGCCCCTGACCGGCTTCGCGTTCTGGGAAACCAACCTGGCCTATGAGGGCGAGTCCATCTACAACTACCTGCAGGTCAAGAACCTCTCCGACCGCACGATCCTGTCCACCAACGTGCTGTTCGGCGTGCAGTCCGTCACGATGAAAGACAAAGGACTGACAGGTATGTACTACGACACGGCCCTGGCTGCGCCGGCGCTCGCCGACAATGCCAATTCCGCGCTGATCCTCGGCATGGGCACCGGCACCTACGCCCGCCAGCTGAAGCAGTATTATCCGAAAATGAACATCACCGGCGTGGAGATTGACCAGAAGATCACCGATCTGGCCGGCGAATACTTCGATGAGCCCGCCGACATCCCCGTGACCACGTATGACGGCCGAGCCTGGCTCGCCGCCTCGCATGACAAGTACGACGTGATCATGGTCGATGCGTATCAGGACATCACCATTCCCTTCCAGATGAGCTCCACCGAGTTCTTCACCATGGTCAGAGAGCACCTGAACCCCGGCGGCGTGATGGTGGTGAACATGAACATGATCTCGGACGGCCAAGGTTCGATCAACGAGGCGTTGAGCGATACCATCGCCAGCGTGTTCGGCAATGGGAACACACTGACGGCCGACGTGCCGAACACCACGAACCGTGAACTGTTCGCCAAGAAGCCGGGTTCCGGCTCCGAAGAGAACTCCATGCAGCAGGCCTCCAAGGCGCTCAACCTGCGTGAGACCACCTACGAGCGCACCGGCAGCGAAGATCTCGAATGGTATATGGAAGAGGTCGCCTCTCGATTCCGGAAGGTGAACGAACCGGACTCAGCGTCGACTATTCTCACCGACGACAAGGCGCCGGTCGAAGTACTCGGCATGCATGCCATCGATCAAATCATCGCCGATGAGGCCGGCCCATATCGGCAGATTCTCAAAGACGAAGGCTTCGGCGGTCTGCTGCGCGCCGTGCAGTAGGTTCGACACACGGACCGCGAATGTCCGGGCGTATGGTAGACTTTCTATTTGGCTTGAGAAATCAAGAAAGCGGGGCAACCCCACCTGGAAGCCTTTCAAGGCCTCGGGTTCAAGGCAAACAGCCTAGCGATTGCGATATACAACGCGTAATCAGGAATGACGCAAAGAACTGATATGCGTCTGCAGAAGCTGAGCGCATATTGGCGCGGGCTTTGGCTTGCCATGAACCCAAAGCATTGAACAGGACTCCAGCAAAGGCCCTCGCCACGGAATTGAAGTAGAGGATTGGAGTCATCATCAGCGACGAACCACGTATTAACGACGAGATTCGCGTCCCGCAGGTACGCCTGATCGGCCCGAAGGGCGAGCAGGTGGGCGTCATCGCGACTTCCGTCGCGCTGAACCTGGCCAAGGAGGCAAACCTCGATCTCGTCGAGGTGGCCCCGAACGCGAAGCCTCCGGTCGCCAAGCTCATTGATTACGGCAAGTTCAAGTACAACGAGAAGATCAAGGCTCGTGAAGCTCGCCGCAACCAGAGCACCGCGGAAATCAAGGAGATTCGTTTCCGCCTGAAGATTGACGACCACGATTTCGACGTGAAGAAGGGCCATGTGACCCGCTTCCTTAACGGAGGCGACAAGGTCAAGGTCACCATCATGTTGCGCGGTCGTGAGATCTCCCGCCCGATTGGTGGCGTGGAACTGCTGCAGCGTCTGGCCGACGATGTCGAGGAATACGGCACCGTCGAGTCCAAGCCGAAGCAGGAGGGCCGCAACATCATCATGACCCTTGCGCCGAAGGGCAAGAAGGTGCACACCCAGTCCGAGCAGCGTCGTCGTGGCGCCGAGTCCCGCGCCGAGCGTCAGGCTCGCCAGGCGGCTCGTCTCGCGGCCAAGCAGGAGTCTCAGGCTCAGGCCGCGGCCGACGCGCAGTCCGCGATTTCTCAGAAGACTTCCGACAAGAAGCAAACCAGCAAGGAGGGCAGCAATGCCGAAGATGAAAACTAATTCCGCCGCTTCCAAGCGCGCCAAGATCACCGGCACCGGCAAGGTGAAGCATGTCGGTTCCGCCATGCGCCACAACCTCGAGCACAAGTCCGCTCGCAAGCGCCGTGAACTGTCCGCCGACGATGTGCTGCGCGGCGGCCAGGCCAAGAAGCTGCACCAGCTTCTGCAGAAGTGAGCATAGGGCTTACCCGGAAATAACAAGACTTTAGAAAGCTGAGGAATAGATTATGGCACGTGTCAAGCGCGCAGTGAACGCCCACAAGAAGCGTCGCGTTGTTCTCGAGAGGGCTTCCGGCTACCGTGGCCAGCGCTCCCGCCTGTACCGCAAGGCCAAGGAACAGCTGCTGCACTCCTTTAACTACAACTTCCGTGACCGCAAGGCTCGCAAGGGCGACTTCCGCAAGCTGTGGATCCAGCGCATCAATGCTGCCGTCCGCGCTGAGGGCATCACCTACAACCGCTTCATCCAGGGCCTGCGTCTCGCCGGCATCGAGCTGGATCGTCGCGCTCTGGCTGAGATCGCCGTCTCCGACCCGGACACCTTCAAGACCATCGTGGACGCCGCCAAGGCCGCCCTGCCTGAGGACGTCAACGCTCCGGTTGAGGCCTGATTGCTTGAAGTCGTGACTTCACACTAGAAACCCCGCTTCCGAGCGGGGTTTCTTTGTACCATGGGCACTATGACCAACGGATTCACCAGACTCACCGAGCAGTTCCTCGTCCACATCGGCGTGGAGCGAGGGCTCGCCACGGCCACCGTCACCGCCTACGAATCCGACATCGCCAAATACATTGATTGGCTCGAAACCCGCGGCATCCACGAACCGGACGCCATAACCAAACAAGACGTCGAAGACTACATCGCCGCCCTTGACCAGGCGGGGGAGTCCGCCCGCTCCAAAGCCCGAAGACTGGCCTCGATCCACGAATTCCACCGTTTCGCGCTCGGTCAGCACGCGGTGACGGCGGATGTTTCGGCCGCAGTCAAGGCGCCCAAAGGCGCCAGCACCCTGCCCGACGTACTCACCGTGGACGAGGTAACCCGTCTGCTCGACGCGGCGGCAGTCGGCGGCTCAACCGATCCGGTGGTATTACGGGACAAGGCCCTGCTCGAATTCATGTACGCCACCGGCTGCCGCGTCTCGGAAGCCACCGGTGCGAATCTGGACGACATCGACCTGGACGAGCACATCGCGCGACTCATGGGCAAGGGCTCCAAGCAGCGGCTTGTGCCATTGGGCAGTTACGCATGCCGGGCCATCACCGCATACCTCAATGCGGGGCGTGGCGAGTTGGAACAGCGCTCCAGCGCCAAGATTCCCGAGAGGCGCGCACTGTTTCTCAACAAACGCGGCAAGCGCATCTCGCGGCAATCGGTATGGGAAATCGTCAAAGCAACCGGGGAGCGGGCCGGCATCACCAAACCACTCCATCCGCACACCTTGCGCCATTCCTTTGCCACGCACCTGATCCAAGGCGGCGCGGACGTGCGCACCGTGCAGGAACTGCTCGGGCACGCCAGCGTGACCACCACGCAGATCTACACGCACGTAAGCCCTGAAACCCTGATCGAAACGTATCTGACCTCACATCCCAGAGCGCGGTGAGACACACCATTTTGCGACGCGTCCGCCCATAGCGGAATCGCGGCGGGGGAGCACCAAAGTCGGCCGGAAATTCAAGGCGTGACAATACAGTACATAACAGCGAACCGTCAGCCAGGAAGAGGTATTCATGCTGCAGATCAAATCGATCTCGAAGCGCTATAAAACCGGTGATTTCGTTCAGCAGGCGCTTGACAAAGTCAGCCTGAACCTACGCGACAGCGAATTCGTCGCGATTCTGGGTCCCTCGGGTTCCGGCAAGACCACCTTGCTCAACATCATCGGCGGCCTCGACCGGTATGACGACGGCGATTTGGTGATCAACGGCATCTCGACGCGCCAATACAAGGATCGCGATTGGGATTCGTACCGCAACCACACCATCGGCTTCGTGTTCCAGAGCTACAATCTGATCCCTCACCAGACGATTCTGTCGAATGTCGAACTCGCGCTGACGATTTCCGGCATCGGCAAGGCCGACCGTCGCGAACGTGCGCGCAAGGCGCTGGAGAAGGTCGGACTCGGCGAACACATCAACAAGAAGCCAAACCAGCTGTCCGGCGGCCAGATGCAGCGCGTGGCGATCGCCCGCGCACTGGTCAACGACCCGGACATCGTCCTGGCCGACGAGCCGACCGGCGCGCTCGATTCGGACACGTCCGTGCAGATCATGAACCTGCTCAAGGACGTGGCCAAGGACCGCCTCGTGGTCATGGTCACCCACAACCCCGAACTTGCGGAACAATATGCCACGCGCATCGTCAACCTGCGCGACGGCGTGATCCGCTCCGACTCCGACCCGTTCGTCGTGGACGAGACGGCCGAACAGCCGGCCGTGTACAAGACGATGGGCCGCGCGTCGATGTCGTTCGCCACGTCGCTGGCGTTGAGCTTCAACAATCTGAAAACCAAGAAGGCGCGCACCCTGCTGACCTCGTTCGCCGGCTCGATCGGCATCATCGGCATCGCGCTGATTCTATCGGTGTCGACTGGCGTGAACACATACATCAGTGACATCCAGCGTGACACGATGACCGCCTACCCGATCACCGTCGACTCCCAGACCTTCGACCTGAGCAGCATGATGGGCGGACAGATGGGCGGCGATGACGGATATGGCGGCAAGACGCACAAAACCGACGGCATCTACCCGGACGACCGCAGCGTCAAGCAGGCGTCCAGCCTGACCAGTTCGATTACCGAAAACAACCTGACCCGCTTCAAGAAATACCTGGATAATTCCAAGAGCGAGATTCACCAGTATGTGGGTTCCACCGGCATCCAGTACACATATGACGTGAAATTCTCCGTGTTCGACCACGACCCCGACGGCACGCTGGTCAATGCGGACGGCGTGACGATCGGATCCAGCGACTCTGCCTCGATGGCCTCGCAGATGGCGTCCACAAGCTCGTCCGGCATGTCCGGCACCTCGTCGATCACCTCGCAGCAGATGTCGATGCTGACCGGCAAAACCGATGAGAACGCCGCGCCCGACTCGTTCAACGAGATCATGCCGGGAGCGGACGACAGCAAGCTCGTAGGCAAGGTTATCACCGACAACTACCAGGTGGTCAACGGTTCATGGCCGAAGTCCAAGGATGAAGTGGTGCTGGTGCTTGACGACAACAACAGCGTGCCGCTGACCACGCTGTACGAGCTCGGCCTGCTGCCCGCCTCCGATTACCACGAGATGATGTCCAAGCTCAACGCCGGCGACAAGGTCAGCACTCCACAAGACAAGATCGACTATGCTAAGGCCCTCGATCAGACGCTGTACATGATTCCGGCATCCGACCAGTACGTCAAGGGCGATGACGGCCACTACCGTTTCATCGGCAACGACAAGGACGAAATCGAACAGCGCCTCGAAACGGCCACCAAACTCAAGGTGGTGGGCGTCGTCAAGGCGAAGAAGGATGCTTCGGCCACGCCGTTGGCCGCTGGTGTGGGGTACGCGCGCGCTCTGACCAATGATTTGATCGACCGTGCGGCCTCCAGCGCCATCGTTACCGATCAGAAGGCCAACCCGAACACGAACGTGCTCAACGGCATGACGTTCTCGCCCTCGGACGATGCCACCAAGGTGGCCGACGCGCGCACCTACGTGGCTTCGCTGGGCGTGACGCAGAAGGCGAACATGGCCAAGTCGATGATGAGCGCCGGGCAGCAGTCCGGCACGGGCGCATCGGACGCCGCTGGTGCTGGTGCTGCAGGTGTCGCTGGCGCGGCGGGTGCCGGCGATCAGGCCGCCGCCATGGCCGCGATGAGCGAACAGCAGCTCGCCGACAGTTTCGACGCGTATATCGCCACGGCTTCGAACGATGTGCTTGTCGCGATCTACGACCAGTACGTGTCGACCGGCACCTACGACGACAACCTCGCCGCATTCGGTGTGGTGAGTCGTGACGCGCCCAGCTCGATCAACATCTACGCCGACAGCTTCGAAGACAAGGACCACATCGCCGACGCGATCACCGACTACAACAACACCGTCTCGAAGAAAGACAAGATCACCTACACGGATTACGTTGGGCTCATGATGAGTTCGGTGACCACCATCGTCAACGTGATTTCCTACGTGCTTATCGCGTTCGTGTCCGTCTCGCTGATCGTCTCCTCGATCATGATCGGCATCATCACCTACATTTCGGTGCTGGAGCGCACCAAGGAAATCGGCATCCTACGCGCAATGGGTGCCTCGAAGCACAACGTATCCCAGGTGTTCAATGCGGAGACCGGCATCATCGGCCTATGCTCCGGCCTGTTGGGCGTGGGCTTGACCGTGCTGCTCAATATTCCGATCAACGCCGTGCTGCACCACTTCATCGGCAATGCGGACGTCAATGCCGCCCTGCCGGTGACCGGTGGCGTGGTGCTGGTGATCCTAAGCGTGGTGCTCACGCTGATCGGCGGCCTGATTCCCTCGCGTAAGGCAGCCAAGCAAGACCCGGCCACCGCACTGCGCACCGAGTAAGCGCATCGACATAGTACGAGACGAGATCCATAAACCTCGGAACACTGGAATACCAGCGGCAAAACGGTGTTCCGAGGCGAGCCCGGCGAGTACATTAGGATGGGCGAGCAGGTATTCCCGACAAAGGGGGCGAGGGCAACGATGGACGACTGGCGAGATACCCGCGATAAAGACAGCGCATTCCGTCAAGGAACGCTGCCTATGACAGGAACGTATGTCGTTGCACCCCCAGCGAACCCGGATGTTGATAAGGTAGACAGTATGCCTACCGATTTGCTTGGACGTGAATACGAAACCTTCCCCGCACCCGAACCGCTGCAACAGCACGGTCCGGCGCGTGTCATTGCCATGTGCAACCAGAAGGGTGGCGTAGGTAAGACCACCAGCTCCATCAATATTGCCGGTGCGTTGGCCCAGTATGGCCGCCGCGTGCTTATCGTCGATTTCGATCCGCAGGGTGCCGCCACTGTGGGACTGGGCGTCAACGCGAATACCGTGGAGAACACGATTTACACCGCGCTGTTCGATATTTCCGTGGACCCACATGATGTGGTGCAGCACACCGCATTCGAGAACATCGATGTGATTCCGGCGAACATCGATTTGTCCGCCGCCGAGGTCCAGCTGGTCACCGAAGTGGGCCGAGAGCAGATCCTGAACAGCGTGCTGCGCAAGCTCAAGTCGGAATACGATCTCATCATCGTCGACTGCCAGCCATCGCTCGGCCTGCTCACCGTGAACGCGCTTGCCGCAGCTGATGGCGTGATCATTCCCGTGGCCGCCGAATTCTTCGCCTTGCGCGGTGTGGCCCTGCTTATGCAGTCCATCGAAAAAGTGCAGTCCCGCATCAATCCCGCATTGGAAGTGGATGGCGTGCTCATCACCATGTACACCAAGACACTGCACTGCGAAGAGGTCTGCCAGCGCGTTTACGAGGCGTTCAGCGAAAAGGTGTTCCACACGTTCATCTCCCGCTCCATCAAACTGCCCGATTCCACGGTTGCCGCCGCGCCCGTGGTGGTCTATGCCCCTGAGCACAAGACATCAAAGGAATACCGTGAGGTGGCACGTGAGCTCATTGCTCGCGGCATCGTGGCGTAACGATTGTTTCGATAAACGATGAATGAGACTTCCCTTTCTCGGCTCCCCTCTCTGAGGGAAGCTGGCTCGCGTAGCGAGGCTGAGGGGAGCTCCGCGGAAGCCGAAATCAGCACGGAGGAATCCGCCACTTCCGGCTTCCGGGTCAACCTCGAAGTCTATTCCGGTCCGTTTGATGCCTTGCTCGGCATGATCGCCAACAACAGACTCGAGCTGACCGAAGTTTCCCTCTCCTCGATCACCGAGGAATTCCTGACATACGTGCGCGGGCTCGATTTCACAAAAAACATGGATGAGGCCAGCGCCTTTCTCGATATCGCCTCTATTCTGGTCGAGGCCAAAATCGTGGCGATTCTGCCCGGCGGCGAAGACAGCCAGCACGACGAGCAGAGCCTCGAAGTGCTGCGCGAACGCGATTTGCTGTTCGCCCGACTCCTCCAATACCGCGCCTACAAGCAGGCCGCAGGTGACTTCCGGGCGCGTATCGCCGCCAACTCCGGCCGATTCCCGCACCCGGCGGCCATGGACGAGGGCATTGCCGCCATGCTGCCTGAGCTGGTATGGACGCTGACTCCGCTCGAACTCGCCCGACTGGCCGCCCAGGTCATCGCCAACGCGCCCGCCTCCGAAGTGTCGATCCATCAGCTGCACGTGCCGTTGGTCGATCTGCGGGCCCAATCGCTGGTGGTGCGCGACCGGCTGATCGCGGCATTGGAATCCAAGGGCGACCAGTCGATATCGTTCAGCGAATTGACCCGGGACTGCACTTCTCGTATTGAGGTGGTGGCTCGGTTCATGGCCGTGCTCGTGTTCTTCAAACAAGGTGTGCTGCAGTATCAGCAAGATGGTCCGTTTGCCGAACTGCACCTGAGGTGGGTACCCGGCGTAGCCGAAACGATGAGCGACGTGAACATTTCCGAAGGTGATTTTGCGTAAGGACGGCGATTGGTGACTGAACAGATTGACGCAACGAATACAACCGAACACATGGCGGATGCCGAATCGACGGCTGAATCCGCAAAGGCCGCGGTGAGGGGAGTGGAGGAGACTCACCCCGAATACGTGGATTTCGCGGTAGACGATTTTCCCGGCGGGCTGCCCGCCTGTCTGGAAGCGATTCTGATGGTCGCCGACCAGCCGCAGACCGCCACCGAGCTGGCCCGTATTTTGGCATTGGATCGCAACACAGTCGAAGAGGTATTGCGAGCCCTGCACGATGACTATGAGGGCGATGAATCCCGTGACATCCGCCCGCGCGGCTTCGAACTGCGCCGCACCGCTCGTGGCTGGCAGTTCGCCAGTCGCGCCGCGTTCGAGCCGGTCGTCTCATCATTCGTCACCGACGGCCAGACTGCGAGACTCAGTCAGGCCGCACTGGAGGCGCTTGCCATCGTGGCCTATCGCCAACCCGTCACCCGAGCCCAAGTGGCCGCGATCCGCGGTGTCAACTCCGATGGAGTGATTCGCTCGCTCACGGTACGCGGCCTTATCAAGGAAGACGGCGTGGACCCCGAATCCCGCGCGGCCCTCTTGGTCACCTCCGAATTCTTCCTCGACCAAATGGGTCTGAAGAGTCTCGACGAACTACCCTCCCTAGCGCCATTCCTCCCGTCCGTCGCCGAAATGACACAGTCGAAATCGGAAGATACGGACGTGATTTCGTAGCGATTGGGGCCCGCTGCCTGACCAATATTCGTGCGCTAGACCATCCGATATGTGATTTATGGTCATTGTGACTATAAGTAGTGCTATGCTCTCAATGCAGGGAGAACAACCGGTATGGAAAGAGGCATGGCATGGGATTCGGCAATGTGTCCGAGCGCCGCAGCGCACCGCCACAGGTCGGCGTGTCAGTGGTGATTCTGGCACTCGGCCCGGAAGACGATACCGGCAACAGTGCCGCCGATTCCGGCAACGCCGCGAACTCGGCCCATTCCCGTCTCTGGTTGCCCCTGGTCAAGCGCGTCCGTCAGCCGTTCCTGGGCTGCTGGGCGTTGCCCGGCGGTGACCTGCGCTCCGACCGGTCGTTGGAACAGTCCGCCTACGCGGCCCTCGAATCGACCACAGACCTGCACCCGCGATACCTCGAACAGCTGTACACCTTTGGAGGCCCGACCCGGTCCCATGGCGGATTGCCCATGGTATCCGTCGTGTACTGGGCGCTCGTCGGCCAGACCGAGGCCGCGGGCTTCGAGGACGGTGACAACGTACGATGGTTCCCCGAAGACGAACTGCCCGAGCTGGCGTTCGACCATCGCCAGATCATCGACTACGCGCTGCTCCGCCTGCGCTCCAAAATCGAATACTCCGACGTGGCCACCCGACTGCTCGGCCCCACGTTCACCCTGCGCCAACTGCACGGCGTCTATGAGGCGATTGGCGGCGAACCCCTCGACTTGGCGAACTTCCGCCGCAAAATGCTTGCCTCGGGCGACCTTGAAGACACCGGGGAGAAGATGCGCGAAGGCCGCCAACGACCGGCCACCGTCTACCGCTACATCCCCAAACGACCTGTCGAGAACGGTACGCCCCACGAATCCGATGGTGACGACATCGTGGAATTGTCCAGACAAGGCGAGCGTGAAGACGCTCTCGACGCGCTGATCCCATCCGCGCGCATCTGATTTTTCCCGCCGACCCGCTTCGGGCCGGTATCACAGACGTATATAGGAAAGGAACCACTATGACCGCACTATTCACTGCGCCGTCCGTTGACGAGATCATCGCCAAGCTGGGCGCGCAAAGCACCTGCGATGCAGGACTGACCCAGGACCCATGGCACTTCGACACCACCACACCCAGCTACGGTCCCGGTGCCTCGATGCTCGACCGTCTGCCCGCCAACGCGCCGCGCCAGCAGGTGTTGCCGGACGAATACCGCAAGGCCTCCGACGAGGAACTGCAGCAGCGCATCTCCGACGCCAAGCAGCGTCTCGGCTCCAAACTGTTGATTCTGGGCCACTTCTACCAGCGTGACGAGATCATCAAGCACGCCGATTTCGTGGGCGACTCCTTCCAGCTGGCCAAGAACGCCACCGAACGCCCGGACGCCGACCACATCGTGTTCTGCGGCGTGCACTTCATGGCCGAAACCGCCGACATCCTCTCCACGCCCGAACAGAGCGTGACCCTGCCCAACCTGTCCGCCGGCTGCTCGATGGCCGATATGGCCAACATCGACCAGGTCCAGGAATGCTGGGACCAGCTCGGCGAGATCTGCGGCACCCAGCCGGACTCCGATGGCTTGCAGCAGATCATTCCGGTCACCTACATGAACTCATCCGCCGCGCTGAAGGCGTTCTGCGGACGCAACGGCGGCATCGTATGCACCTCTTCCAATGCGCACGCCGTGCTGGAATGGGCGTTCGCCCGCGGCAAGCGCGTGCTGTTCTTCCCGGACCAGCATCTGGGCCGCAATACCGCCCGCGCGATGGGCATTCCGCTGAGCGAGATGCCGCTGTGGGATCCGTTCAAGGCACAGGGCGGCGCCGCCGATCCGGCCGATTACGCCCGCGCCAAGATGATTCTGTGGAAGGGCTTCTGCTCCGTGCACCAGCGTTTCACCGTCGAACAGGTCGAACGTGCCCGCAAGGCATACCCGGGCGTCAAGGTGATCGTGCACCCCGAGTGCTCGATGCAGGTGGTCGATGCCGCCGACGGTACTGGCTCCACCGCGTACATCGTCAAGGAGATCGCCAACGCGCCCGCCGGATCCGCCATTGCTGTGGGCACCGAAATCAACCTGGTGAACCGTCTGGCCGCGCAGTACCCGGACAAGACCGTGTTCTGCTTGGACCCCGTGGTCTGCCCCTGCTCCACGATGTACCGCATCCACCCGGCCTACCTGGCTTGGGCTTTGGAGAACCTCGAAGCCGGCAACGTGGTCAATCGCATCACCGTGGACGAAGACACCGCCCGCGAAGCCAAGGTGGCACTGGAGCGCATGCTGCGCGTTCACCCGTGATTCGTCCCTGGCGCTCCTCGTACATGAGGGGAGCTGTCCGCGTAGCGGACTGAAGGGAGCAGATGACGCAAAAACAGAGGAAAGCAACACAATGAGCAACACTGAAATCGTCGTCGTGGGCGCCGGCGTCGCCGGACTGTCCGCGGCACTGGCCGTGGCCGGCACCGGACACGACGTGACCTTGGTAACCAAGGCCGAACTGGTGGAATCAAACACCTATCATGCGCAGGGCGGCATCGCTGCAGCCATCTTCTCCGACGACGACCCGAAGCTGCATGCCGCCGACACCATGGCCGCGGGCCACGGCCTGTGCGACCCGAAGGCCGTGGACATCCTCACCCGTGAGGGTGCGGAGCGCGTCCGCGAGTTCGCCGCGGCCGGCGTCCACTTCGACCGCGACGCGCATGGACACATGCTGCGCGGCCTGGAAGCGGCTCATTCGCGCGCCCGCGTGGTGCATGCCGGGGGAGACGCCACCGGCAAAGTGTTTGAACTGGACGTCTCCGCCATGGTGCGCAAGAACCCGCGCATCCACATCATCGAGAACGCCTTCCTCAAAGATCTCATCGTGCGGGGCGGCCACATCGCCGGCGTCCACCTGCTGATCGACGGGCAGGACAAGGATCTGGCCGCCGACCGGGTGATCTTGGCCGCCGGTGGAGCAGGCCGTATGTACCCGTACACCACCAATCCGCCGGTCGCCACTGCGGACGGCCTCGCCGTCGCATGGCGTGCCGGTGCCCAGGTCGCCGATCTGGAGTTCTACCAGTTCCATCCCACCGCCATGGCCGTGGGCGAGCACTTCCTCGTCTCCGAAGCCGTGCGCGGCGAAGGTGCGGTGCTGCTGGATGAGCATGGCCACAGGTATATGAAGGACATCGATCCGCGCGCCGAACTCGCGCCGCGTGACGTCGTGGCCCGCGAGAACTTCCGCGTGATGCAGGCGCAAGGCGGCAAGCCCGTGATGCTCGACGTCTCGCCGATGGCCCGCGAGAACCCCGACCTGGCCAGCTTCCTGGCCCACCGATTCCCGACCATCGACGCCTATACGCGTTCGCTTGGCTTCGACTGGAGCAAGGAGCCGATTCCGGTGGCGCCCGCCGCGCACTACTACATGGGAGGCATTCGCACCGATCTGAACGCCCGGACCTCCATTCCCGGCCTGTATGCGGCCGGCGAATGCGCTCGTACCGGTGTCATGGGCTCCAACCGTCTTGCCTCCAACTCGCTGCTCGAGGGGCTCGTCTACGGACGCCGCGCCGGTCTGGCCGCCGTCGCGGACGGTGACGACGCGGTCTGGGCACCCGAACCGTTCCTGAACTCCGCCACCGGTTCCGTGTTCGACCATGCGCCGATCGCGCTGGCCGCCCCTGCCGCTACGGCTGCTGCTGACGATACCGCCGCCGACAAGGTGTGGAATCGTACCCGCATCCAGAACACCATGTGGCATGGCGTCGGCGTGCTGCGCGACGAGGCCGGACTGAAAACCGCCATCGCCGAACTCGGCCAAGGCCTCGCCGCCGCAAACGCCCAGGCTGATGTAAACGCCGATGGTGCTGCAAGCAGCGTTGAGGCTTTGGAGAACCGCAACATGCTCACCGTAGGCTATGTGGCCGCCACCGCCGCGCTCGCCCGCACCGAGTCGAGAGGCGCCCACGCCCGCACCGACCACAGCGAGCCAGTCGACAACTGGGCCCACTCCGTCGCCTACATCAAGGACTGACCCATGCTCACATCACACATCATCCGCGTCGCCGTCGAAGCGGCGCTCGCCGAAGACGCGCCCTACGGCGACATCACCTGCGAGACCACCATCCCCGCGGACGAAACCGGCTCGGCCCACCTCACCGCGCGCGAAAACGGCGTGATGAGCGGCATCGACGTGTTCGCCGCAGCCTTCGCCGCACAGAACCCGGCCGTCACCGTCACCGCCGCCATCAAGGACGGCGAGCGATTCCAGCGCGGCCAGATACTCGCCACCGTGAAAGGCCCGGTACGCGACCTGCTCACCGCCGAGCGCATCGCCCTCAACTTCACTCAGCGCATGAGCGGCATCGCCACCATGACCGCCGCCTTCGTGGACGCGGTGAACGCCATCTACGGCGATGATTATGACGGACCCGTCACCCGGCCGCGCCGCTACGAGCGCACCCGCATCGTCGATACGCGCAAAACCACGCCCGGCCTGCGCCCGTTCGAGAAATACGCCGTGGTCTGCGGCGGCGGCCACAACCATCGTTACGGACTGTCCGACGCGGTCATGATGAAGGACAACCATCTGGCGGCGCTCGCCGCGCGCGGCATCGACCTGGCCGGCGCGATCCGCCACGTGCGCGAACAGGTGGGCCACACCACGCATATCGAAGTGGAAGTCGACCGCCTTGACCAGATTCCCGCCGTGCTCGCCGGCGGAGCGGACACCATCATGCTGGACAATTTCTCGCTCGACGACACCCGTCGCGGCGTGGAGCTCATCGACGGTAAGGCCATCGTGGAAGCCAGCGGCAACATGAGCCTGGAGCGAGTGCCAGCCGTGGCCGTCACCGGCGTGGACGTGATCTCCGTGGGCGCGCTCACCCACTCTGTGCGCAGCATCGACCTCGGATTGGATTGGAACTAGTCATGGCCGATACCCCCAACGCATCCGGTGAACCCGGCGAACTGTACCTGGACGCCGCCGCCACCGAATCAGTGAGCCCGGCAGTCATCGAGGCCATGACCCCGTTCCTGACTGAGGCCTACGCCAATCCGGCCAGCGTGCACCAGCCCGGCAAAACCGCGGCCCGCGCGCTGGACGCGGCTCGCGCATCATTTGCCGCGGCATTGGGCGCCCGGCCGGATGACGTGATCTTCACCTCAGGCGGCACCGAATCGGACAATCTGGCCATCAAAGGCATCGCCATGGCGCGCATGCGCAAACTGGGCTTGCGGCCGGTCTGCGGATTCGCCGAAGCCGATGGCAAACAGCCGGCAAATTGTCGCCCGCGCATTATCATTTCCGCTATCGAGCACCCGGCCGTGGCCCAATCGGCGGCATGGCTGCACGAATGGTTCGGTTTCGAAGTCGTGCGCATTCCCGTGGATGCGCAAGCACATCTCGATCTCGACGCACTTGAACGCGAGCTCGACGGCGAGGCCAGTGAACGTACCACGATGGTCTCCACCATGCTGGCCAACAACGAGGTCGGCACCGTGGAACCCGTGGAGGAACTGGTCCGCATCGCCCACGCGCACGGCGTGCCCATCCATGTAGACGCCGTACAGGCCGCCGGGCAGATTCCGATTCGTTTTCGTGACTGGGATGTGGACGCCCTGTCCGTATCCGGACACAAATTCGGCACCCCCAAAGGTCTGGGAGCGCTGCTGGTACGCGGCCGCACACCCATCGAACCGGTGCTGTCCGGAGGCGGGCAGGAACGCGGCCTGCGCTCTGGCACGCAGAACGTGGCCGGTGCCGTGGCGCTCGCCATCGGACTCAACGAATCGAATGCGCGCATGCAGGCGCAGTACCGTGAGTTGGTCGCGTCCCGAGACATGCTCATCGACGCGGTTCGCCGGGTCGCGCCTCGCGCCGACCTGACCGGCGACCCCGAACGCCGTCTGCCCGGTCACGCCTCCTTCATCTTCCCCGGCGTCACCGGGGAAGCGCTGCTCGTCGACCTGGACGCGCGCGGCATCGCTGCCTCATCCGGCTCGGCCTGCGCCATCGGGCGCCACGAGATTCCTGCCACGTTGCTGGCGATGGGCCTCGAACCGTCCATCGCCAAATCGGCATTACGCATGACCTTCCGCAAGCCGCTGACCCGCGAACAAGTCGAACGCATCAGCTTGGCCATCGAAGAGTCCTACACCGACCTGACCCGCCATTAAATCTGACGCCACTTACCAGAAAGGAAACGACGTGAGCACCACCACTTCAGCGCAACCCGCGCAGCTCACCCGCAACGAGCGCCTCGACCGGCTGCCCTTCAACAAGGCGCACCGCAAACTCCTCGTCGCCTCCGGCATCGGCTGGGCATTCGACGCCATGGACGTCGGCCTCGTCTCCTTCGTAGTCGCCGCCATCGCCGCCGACCCGCACTTCAACCTCACCCCGACCGAAAAGTCATGGGTGCTGTCCATCGGCTTCGTCGGCATGGCCATCGGCGCGGCAGTGGGCGGCTTCATCGCCGACCGCGTGGGCCGCAAAACCGTGTTCACCGCCACACTGATTATCTTCGGCATCGCCAACGGTGCCATGGCCCTATCTTGGTCACTCGGCATGCTGCTCGGCGCCCGACTGATCATCGGACTGGGCTTGGGCGCGGAACTGCCGGTCGCCTCCACGCTGGTCTCCGAGTTTTCGCCGACCAAACAGCGCGGCCGCATGACTGTGCTGCTGGAATCGTTCTGGGCCGTCGGCTGGATCGTCGCCGCCATGATCGGCTACTTCGTGATCCCGAACACCGGCGACTGGGGCTGGCGCTGGGCGCTGGCCATCGGCGCGCTGCCACTGCTCTACGCAATCGTCACCCGCGTGCACATCCCAGAATCCGTGCGATTCCTCGAAGCCAAGGGTCGCGAAGACGAAGCCGAAAAGGCCGTGCGCTACTTCGAGGAAGCCGGGGGAGTAGCCCCGGTAACCTCTCCCAAGGGCAAGCCGCTGCCGAAGATCAAGACGCGCGAACTGTTCGGCTCCAAGTACCTGGCCCGCACCATCGCCATCTGGGCCACGTGGTTCTTCGTGAACTTCTCCTACTACGGCGCGTTCACATGGATGCCGTCGCTGCTCGCCGACCAGTTCGGCTCCCTGACCAAGTCATTCGGCTACACGCTCGCCATCTCCATCGCCCAGCTGCCCGGTTACTTCCTAGCCGCCTGGCTGGTGGAGGTCTGGGGCCGCCGCAAGACGCTGAGCATCTTCCTGGCCGTCTCCGCCGTGGCCGCCTTCGCGTTCTCGCAGGCCGGATCTGTGGCCCTCGTGCTCGTGTTCGGCATGCTGCTGTCCGCCTCCAACCTCGGTGCGTGGGGCGTGCTGTACGCCGTGACCCCGGAAATCTACCCGACCCGCCTGCGTGGCGCGGCCGCCGGTGCCGCCGCAGCGGTGGGCCGCATCGCCGCCATCATCGCGCCGCTCCTCATGCCGTGGTTCCTGACCCTGTCCGGCGGCAACAAGGCCGTGGCCTTCATCATCTTCGCCGCCGCCTTCATCATCGCCTGCGTCGCCGCCCTCTGCCTGCCCGAACGCAAAGGCCTCGATCTCGAAGACTGACGGAAGTCGATGACGGGAGAACAGATATTTGCCTGATTACCGGCAGAACCCCCGCGTCCCGGCGAAAGGGACGCGGGGGTTCTGCCGTTTGAAGGCCGTAAAAACGGCAGAAATCCCGCGAGGGGTTCGTCGAGACGCGGGAGTTCTGCCGTTGTGAGGTGCTTTTCTATGTTCCGACATAGTCAAGGTGTGCGAGTACCATCGTGACGGTTTGTGTGTAGGTATGAATAAACACCTCAGAGTAAGTACTTAAGTACTCGAGAACGCAAGTACCGAACGATTACGCAAAAGAATCAGTATTAAGAGAGGTTTCGATGGCGGTTCGTGGAGATATCCGTAATGTGGCGATTGTGGCTCACGTCGATCACGGCAAGACCACCCTGGTCAATGCCATGCTTCAGCAGTCGCACGTGTTTTCCGAGCGTGAGGAAGTGCCGGATCGTGTAATGGATTCCAACGATCTGGAACGCGAGAAGGGCATCACCATCCTCGCCAAGAACACGGCCGTGGAATACACCGGTCCGCTGGCCGCCAAGTACGGCCACCCGGAGGGCATCACCCTCAACATCATCGACACCCCCGGCCACGCCGATTTCGGCGGCGAGGTCGAGCGCGGCATCTCCATGGTTGACGGCGTCGTGCTGCTCGTGGACGCCTCCGAAGGCCCGCTGCCGCAGACCCGCTTCGTGCTGCGCAAGGCCCTCGAAGCCAAGCTGCCGGTCATCCTGTGCGTGAACAAGGTCGACCGCCCCGACGCCCGTATCGAAGAGGTCGTCGGCGAAACCTCCGACCTGCTGCTCGGCCTGGCCGACGACGTGCAGCACGAGGGCATCGACCTGGACCTTGACCAGCTGCTTGAAATGCCGGTCATCTACTGCGCCGCCAAGGCCGGCTACGCCTCCGTGAACCAGCCCGCCGACGGTGGCCTGCCGGACAACGACAACCTCGAGCCGCTGTTCGAAACCATCATCTCCACCATCCCGGCCCCCGAATACGAGGAGGGCGCCCCGCTGCAGGCTCACGTGGCCAACATCGACTCCTCCGACTTCCTCGGCCGACTCGGTCTGGTCCGTATCTACAACGGCACCCTTGAGAAGGGCAAGACCTACGGCCTGTCCCGTGTGGACGGCTCCCTCGAGAACTTCCGCGTCTCCGAACTGCTGCGCACCCAGGGCCTCGAGCGTATCCCGGTCGAATCCGCAGGCCCCGGCGACATCGTGGCCGTTGCCGGCGTTAACGACATCATGATCGGCGAGACCATCGTCGACCCCAACGACCCGAAGCCGCTGCCGCTCATCCATGTGGACGATCCGGCCATCTCCATGACCTTCGGCACCAACGACTCCCCGCTGGCCGGCACCGAGGGCAAGGACCACAAGCTCACCGCCCGCATGATCAAGGACCGTCTGGACCGCGAGCTCATCGGTAACGTGTCCATCAAGGTGCTGCCCACCGACCGTCCCGACGCTTGGGAAGTCCAGGGCCGTGGCGAGCTGGCGCTGGCCGTGCTTGCCGAGCAGATGCGCCGCGAAGGCTACGAGCTGACCGTCGGCCGTCCGCAGGTGGTCACCAAGAAGATCGACGGCGTGATCAACGAGCCGATGGAAAACACCACCATCGACGTGCCGGAAGAGTACATGGGTACCGTCACCCAGCTCATGGCCGACCGTAAGGGCCGTATGGATGGCATGACCAACCACGGCTCCGGCTGGGTCCGTCTGCAGTTCACCGTGCCGTCCCGTGGTCTGATCGGCTTCCGCACCGCGCTGCTTTCCGCCACTCGTGGCACCGGCATCTCCTCCTCCATCTCTGCCGGCTACGCGCCGTGGGCTGGCGCCATCACCATTCGCCAGAACGGTTCCATGGTTTCCGATCGCAAGGGTATCGCCACCCCGTACGCCATGCAGCGTCTGCAGGCCCGTGGCAACTTCTTCGTCGAACCGCAGTCCCCGGTGTATGAAGGCCAGGTCGTGGGTGTGAACAACAAGCCCGACGAGCTGGACGTGAACATCACGCTGGCCAAGCACATGACCAACATGCGTTCCTCCACCGCTGACGTGCTCGAAACCCTGACCCCGCCGATCAAGATGAGCCTTGAGGAGTCCCTGGACTTCGCCAACGAGGACGAGTGCGTGGAAGTCACCCCGGAGTCCATCCGCGTGCGCAAGATCATCCTCGGCCGTGAGGACTGGTACAAGTGGCGCGCCAAGCAGCGCCGCCAGAACGCCGCCCAGCAGGGTAAGTGATTTGGTGCGGCTGTAGCCGACCATTCTCTCTAGCTCCCCTCTCTGAGGGGAGCTAAGTTTATTCCTCACCAAGTCATATCCCCACCTATACTGAAACGCATGACTGTGAAGAGCACTACTGAATTGCGTCCGTGGTCGTATCGCCAGAACGCGCTGGTCAAATCGTTGATCACGATTGCGGCGGGCGTGGCTTCCGCCTTTGTGGGCACGTTCGCCCACCGTATGGGTGCGGAACTGAATATTCCGTATGGTCTGGTGCTGGCGTTTCTGCTGATCGGCCTATCGACATGGTGCGCCCGTTCGCGCATGGGCGCGGTCGGACTGGCCCTGCACCTCATCGCCTCCTCACTGACCGCATGGGGCATGGCGCTGACCACCACATCCGGCAAAGCGCTCATCGTCGCCGGATTCCAAGGCGACATGCCGTTCTTCTCCCAACATGCCGGCTACATCTGGCTGTACGGCCTGATACTGGTCCAAGTCGTCCTGCTCATTCTTCCCGCCCGCTGGTTCGTCATTCCCACTCATTCTGAATCGCGCGCGTAACTATATATGGCGATACATTCCCGGGAATGCGTCGCGTATCGGCGGGCGTAGGGGATTACGGCCGCTACCATAGAACTTTATGGCACGCATGAAACTGTTTTACTTGGGCCCGGAGGGCACCTTCACCCATCAGGCGGCAATGACGGCCGCCGACCAGTTCGCCACACTCGGCGACTTCGACCTCATCGCTCTGCCCGACGTGCCCGCGATCATGCAGGCCGTACAGTCGCGCCAAGGCTGGGGCGTCATCGCATGGGAAAACAACGTCGAAGGCTATGTGGTCCCGAATCTCGACGCGCTGATCGACGCCCCCAACGCGGCCGGCTTCGCCCGGATCAGTGTGGACGTGGCCTTCAACGCCTTCACCGTGCGCGGCCACAGCATCTACGACTGCACCGGCAACCCCGTCAGCGCCCACCCGCACGGTCTGGCCCAATGCACCCGGTTCATCGCCGAACACCATTTGCAGCCCGAACCCGCATCCTCCAACGCCGCCGCCTGCCGCGACCTGAAGCCCGGCCGCGTGGCGCTCGGCCCCAGCATCTGCGGCGAACTCTACGATCTCGACACCCTCGCCGAACATGTGCAGGATTTCGATGGCGCGCACACCGAATTCCTTGTCATCGCCCCGCGTGATGTGGTCCAGGAACTCAACGCCCGCGCCCACAGCAATGACGCCGGCGACTTCGAAACCATCATCACCTTCATCCCGCTGGTCACCGGCCCCGGCGTACTCGCCGACCTGCTGGACGTCCTGCGCGATGCGGGACTGAACATGACCAGCTTCATCTCGCGCCCGATCAAAGGCCACGACGGAACCTACAGCTTCATCGCCACCCTTGACGCCGCCCCCTGGGAGCCGAGATTCCGCACCGCACTGGAAGAGATCGCCGGACACGGCGACTGGGCAAAAACCCTGGCCGTCTACCCACGCCGCGAACGCCCGAACCCGCCGGTCGACGCCTGGATGCTGCCCGAGGGCGGCGTCCACATCACCAATCGCGCGCCGGAAGGCTGGCAGTACACCGAGGAAGCAAGGAAGGAACTGCTGTGGTAGATACAGTCGGAATCGTCGGACTCGGATTGATCGGCGGCTCGCTCGCACGCCGCCTGACCGAGCGCGGCGTGCGCGTCGTCGCGTGGAACCATCGCCCGCACCCCTACGCCCAGGCCGAAGCCGATGGCATTTTCTGCAAGAGCACGCTCTCCGAACTCATGGATGCCGAGCCGGATGTGGTCGTGCTGTGCAATCCGCTCAAGGCGATGCCCGCAATCCTCGCCGCCCTGGCCCCGCTCATGGGCGACCATCCGAACACCACGCTCACCGACGTGGGCTCGGTCAAGGGCATGGTCCGCGATCAGGTCAAGGCTGCCGGGCTGGGGAAGTGCTACGTCGGCGCCCATCCGATGGCCGGCAACGAACTGTCCGGCTGGCAGGCCGCCGACCCGCATCTGTACGACGGTGCCCTATGGGCCATCACCGTGGACGAGTCCACGGACTACCGCCGCTTCCTCGACGTCGCCGCGATGATCACCAAGGACGTCGGCAACCGCGTCATCGTCGTGGACGACGAAACGCATGACAAGGCCGCGGCGATGATCTCCCACATGCCGCATGTGGTGTCCACCGCGCTGATCAACGAACTGGTCGCCAACCCGGACCGCAACATCGCCGCCGCGCTGGCCGCCGGCTGCTGGAGGGACATGACCCGCGTGTCCCTGACCGACCCGGACCGCACGCGCGCGATGGTCGAGGAAGACTCGCTGAACGTCGAAGCGCTGCTGCGCCGCATGGCGGCACGTCTGACCGATATGGCCGACCAACTGCACGCTGGTGCCGCCGGCGAGCAGGATGTGATGGGATTCTTCGCCGAAGGCGACCCCTTCCGCCGGTACAAGGCCGCCGTGACACATGCCGGCATCACCGCTGCACAAGACGGTACGGCCACCGCTGCGCCGCAAGCCGGCACAACTGCCGCCGGATTCCCGGAACGCGAGCTCGCCGTCCCCGAAGCCGGCTGGCAGCAGACCCTGCTGTTCTCCGCACGCCGAGGAGAAGCCATCACCGGCTTCGTCCATCCACGTCAGGCCATCATCCAACTGCGCCCCGCCATGTAACTGCGTACCGCCATGTAGGCCCGTGCGCAGGTTCCCCTCGCCGCCTGTCACGAAGAAGGCCGCGCGAGGGGGATGAAGTTCCCGCTTGTTTTCGTGAGAAGACCGTGTGGCTCCGCTGTTCGAAAGACCCAAAGGAGTAAGGTAGTCTGTACCGTTTTTCGGGAAACGCATCGAAGTTGATGCGGTGGATGGTTAAGGGGATGATGACGTATGACGTTACCAAGGCAGATTCCGGCCGGTGCCCGCGTGGTGGTGCGCATCACCGACGGCATTGACCCGGTCGACCACCGTATGAAGTTCCGCGACTATGTGGGGCATGTGGTTTCCTGGGATGGATACACGTTGGAGATGGTGCGTGACGCCGCCGCCAATGGTTCGCGCCCGGCCCAGAACGTGACCATCCATCAGGAACAGATTGCCACATTGAAACCCGTGCCGGAGCGGCGTAACACGCCACCCCGGCCGTAACCCAAGGCCATAAAGAATTCGGAGGAGAACGAGAGTGTCATCTACGCAGTTCGACGGCGATATCGACTCCTTCGTCTCCTATCTGAAGTCCAACCGCGGCCTGTCAGCGAATACGCTCAAAGCGTATCGCGCGGATCTCACGGCATGCCTGCACCTGTTCGAGCTGCGCGGCGTGACCGATCTGAACGAGATCACGCTGGATGATCTGCGCAGCTGGATGGCGGTGGAATCGCGCGATCACGCCCGCAGCAGCATGGCCCGCAAAACCGTGGCCGTGCGCGGGTTCTTCGCGTGGGCCTATGAGCATGGGCTGACCACCACCGACCCGGCCGCCACACTGATGACTCCCTCGATTCCCAGCACGCTGCCCGCGGTGCTCACCGAATCCCAGGCCGAGCAATTATTGGATGTCGCTGAACATGCCGTTGCAACAAACCAGTACAAGGACGATGGGGGAGCGGCAGCCGCGCCCGGCAGCGGCAAGGCAGCTGGCAAGACAGCTGATAAGTCGGCCGATACCGTAAACCGCAGTGAGGCACCCGCCCGTGCAGACAAGCGCGACAACGCCCGAGTCACCGCCGAATCGCAGCGCAACGCCGCGATTCTCGAACTGCTGTATGCCACCGGCATCCGTGTCGCCGAACTGGTGTCGATGGATATCGCCGACATCGACTTCTCCAATCGCACCATCAAAGTCACCGGCAAAGGCAACAAGCAACGCGTGGTGCCGTTCGGACTACCCGCCCAGCGTGCGCTGGAGACTTGGCTGGAACAGGGGCGGCCGGTACTGGCCCGTACGGCAACGGATGCAGTCAAGTCCCGTGCTGCCAACGCCCTGTTCCTCGGCGCACGAGGCGGCCGTATCGACCAACGCATGGCCCGTGACATCGTGCACAGAGCGGCCCGAGAGGCCGGAGTGCCGGATATCAGTCCCCACGCCTTGCGGCATTCCGCGGCCACGCACATGCTGGATGGCGGCGCCGATTTGAGGGAGGTGCAGGAGATGCTCGGGCATTCCTCCTTGAAAACTACACAACGCTATACGCACGTCTCCATCGAGCAGCTCAAGAACCGTTACGGACAGGCCTTTCCGCGGGCATGACCACTATGTGGACATTGGTTAACAAACTCAGCAAAGACTGAACCTAGCCGGCAAGAACCCCTGAATTTTACATGGGTGTAACAAAAAATACACTGCTTGTCTCCCAAGTGCGCAAAAATGACAGGTAACAGCAACGGGGTTGGGTGTCCGAAGCGGCGGGAAGCGTAAGTGTCCCGACGATGAGGAAATCCGACCCCGTTCGCATGAGGCGAGGCTGAAACGCTTCGCAACCTAATGAATAGGAGAAAACATATGAAGAAGAAAGCTCTTGCTTTCGCTGCCATGGCTTGCTCCGTGGCCATGCTGCTGAGCGCCTGCGGCGGCTCCAACAGCAACGCTGCCTCCGGTGACACCGCTGGCTCCAACATCATCACTGCGTACAACTCCGAACCGCAGAACCCGCTGATCCCGGGCAACACCAACGAAACCGGCGGCGGCAAGCCGGTCGACCTGCTGTTCTCCCGTCTGGTCTCCTTCGACAAGGACGGCAAGGCTTCCAACGAAGTGGCCGAGTCCATCACCCCGAACGATGACGCCACCCAGTACACCATCAAGATCAAGTCCGGCTGGAAGTTCACCGACGGCACTCCGGTGACCGCCGAGTCCTTCACCAAGGCCTGGTCCTACGTGGCCAACGCCAAGAACGCCCAGAAGTGCTCCTCCTTCTTCTCCGCCATCGCCGGCTATGACGATCTGCAGAAGGATGGCCTCAAGGGTGACGAGCAGCTCTCCGGCCTCAAGGTCGTGGACGACACCACCTTCACCGTCGACCTGAACCAGTCCGACTCCGTGTTCCCGATTAAGGTCGGCTACTCGGCCTTCGCCCCGCTGCCTGAGTCCTTCTACAAGGACCCGAAGGCCTTCGGCGAGGCTCCTGTGGGCAACGGCCCGTACAAGTTCTCCAAGTGGGACCACAACAAGGAAATCGCCCTCGTCAAGAACCCTGACTACAAGGGCAACGAGGACGTCAAGAACGATGGCGTGACCTTCAAGGTCTACACCGACGACTCCGCCGCCTACCGCGACATTCAGGCCGGCAACCTCGACGTGATGGAGTCCGTCCCGGCCGCCTTCACCAAGACCTTCAAGACCGACAAGAAGGTCCAGGCTTACTCCGAGGCCGGCTCCGTCATCCAGACCTTCACCATCCCGTCCTCCCTTGACCACTTCAAGAACGACGAGGAAGGCCAGCTGCGTCGCCAGGCCATCTCCATGGCCCTCAACCGTGACCAGCTCATCGACAAGGTGCTCAACGGCAACGCCACCGCCGCCACCGAGTTCACCTCCCCGAAGACCCCGGGCTACTCTGACTCCCTCAAGGGTGCCGACAACCTGAAGTTCAACGCCTCCAAGGCCAAGGAACTGTGGGCCAAGGCTGACGCCATCTCCAAGTACGACGGCCAGCTCACCTTCTCCTACAACGCCGATGGTGGTGCCAAGCCGCTTTACGACGCCGTCGTGAACCAGCTCAAGAACAACTTGGGCATCGACGCGGCCACCAACCCGATCCCGACCTTCCAGGAATTCCGTGACGCGGTCACCAACCGTCAGATGAAGGGCGCCTTCCGTACCGGCTGGCAGCCTGACTACCCGTCCGCCGAGAACTACCTGTGGCAGCTGTACTCCACCGCTGCTGCTGATGGCAACGGCTCCAACGATGGTGACTACAAGAGCCCGGCCTTCGATGACCTGTGCAAGCAGGCTGCTGCCGCTTCCAGCACTGATGACGCCAACAAGCTGTACCAGCAGGCTGAGGAAATCCTCCTCAACGACCTTCCGGCCATCCCGCTGTACTACTCCAACGCCTCCGGTGTGGCTTCCCTCAACGTGAAGTCCGGCTACGCCTTCGATTGGCAGAACCTCCCGACCTACACCGAGATGTCCAAGAAGTGAGTCTGACTCACTGAACGGATACCGCTAGGTAGTTCGGAAATAAAGGGCGAGGATCGCAAGATCCCCGCCCTTTTTGTTGTGTGCGGGGTGCTTGCTCACGCCATCGGGAACCAAGTTAAAGTATCCACTATCCGACCGCAACCATGGACATATCCACCAGCATTGCCCAATCTCAAACCTTGCGTTAACGCAAATTTACATATCACAGTCCGGGCATGCGGTAAACTGTCGGAGTATTTATCGACCGGCGGGGGCGTACTATACCCTTTCTGGCCGGTCTAGGAAATAAGGAGCAACCGTATGGGTAAGTATCTTCTGCGACGCATTCTGCAGATGATTCCCGTGGTTCTCGGTACGACTCTTCTGGTATATGCCCTTGTATTCGCCCTGCCGGGCGACCCCGTCAAGGCCATGTTCGGAGACAAGCCTGTCAATGAGGCCGTCGCAGCCCAGATCCGCGCAGAATACCATCTCGACCAGCCGTTCATCGTTCAGTACTTCATCTACCTGAAGAATGCACTGACCCTGAACTTCGGCGATACCTTCGCCGGCCAGCCCGTTCTCGACGAAATCACCCGCGCCTTCCCGGTCACCATCAGGCTCGGCTTGATGGCGTTCGTGTTCGAGGCGATTTTCGGTGTGGTCTTCGGCATTATCTCGGGCCTCAAGAAGGGCAAGTGGTACGACACCGTCATCCTGATCGTCTCTCTGCTGCTTATTTCCGTGCCGACCTTCGTCACCGGCTTCGTCATGCAATATGTCTTTGGTATTCAGTGGGCGATATTGCCGGTGACGGCAGGCGCCGACCCCGGCTTCCTTGATCTGCTCATGCCGGCCATGGTGCTCGGTTCGGTGTCGATGGCCTATATCATCCGACTGACCCGCTCCGAAATCTCCTCCAACATCGCCGAGGATTACGTGCGCACCGCACGCGCCAAGGGCATGTCGAACGGTCAGGTCATGCTGCGCCACGTGCTGCGTAACTCCCTGATTCCAGTCGTCACCTACCTCGGCCAGGACATCGGTGCCCTGATGGGTGGTGCCATGATCACCGAGCAGATCTTCAACATCCACGGCATCGGCTTCCTCACCTACCAGTCCATTCTGAAGGGCGAGGCAAACCTGGTGGTGTCCATCGTCACGTTGCTCATGCTGATTTTCGTAGTGTGCAACCTCGTTGTCGACATGCTGTACGCGGCCCTCGATCCGCGTATCCGTTACGCGTGATAGGGAGGAGTGAGTCACATGGCAAACGAAACCACTGAAAACGAGCTCAACCAGACCGGCGAGCCAGGAACCGAATACTTCATGGAAACCCTGCCCGGTCAGGACCGTTACGTAGCTCCTCTCGACGAGACCCCGTTGCAGGACGTCGATTCCGTCGACGAATCCGCACCGGCCACCAGCATGTGGGCCGACGCATGGCGAACCCTGCGCCGCAACCCGTTGTTCATCATCTCCGGCTTGCTGATCCTGTTCATCATCGTGGTGGCCATCGCCCCCGGTCTGTTCACCAAGCAGGATCCGAACGCCTGCGATCTGGGCAACTCCTTGAGCCCCGCCTCCGCCGGACACCCCTTCGGCTACGACCTGCAGGGCTGCGACGTGTACACCCGCGTGGTCTACGGCACCCGTACCTCACTGTCCGTCGGCGTGCTCTCCACGCTGCTGGTCGTGATTGTCGGTACCCTGATCGGTGCCGTCGCCGGCTTCTTCGGCGGTTGGGTCGACGCGGTGCTGAGCCGTATCACCGACATCTTCTTCGCGCTGCCTATGCTGCTTGGCGCCATCGTGGTGCTTCAGATGTTCAAGACCTCCAAGTCCATCTGGAAGATCGTGCTGGTGCTGACGCTCTTCGGCTGGGTCGGCGTATGCCGTATCGCCCGAAGCGCCGTGCTGGAATCGAAGAACCTCGAATTCAACACCGCTTCCACGGCCCTCGGCTCCACGCCTGCCAGAAACCTGTTCCGTCACATCCTGCCGAACTCCCTGGCCCCGATCATCGTCATCGCCACCACTTCGCTGGCCTCCTACATCGTGGCCGAAGCAACCCTAAGCTTCCTTGGCGTCGGCCTGCCGACCACCACGGTGAGCTGGGGTGGCGATATCTCCAGCGCACAGACCAACCTGCAGACTGATCCGCTGGTGCTGTTCTACCCGTCCGCCGCACTGGCCATCACCGTGCTTGCGTTCATCATGATGGGCGACGCCGTCAAGGACGCCCTCGATCCGAAGAGCCGTACGGCCTGAGCGAGGGGAGTGGAGAAACATTATGACTGACAACACCAACGCCAAGATGCTGGCTATGCAGAAAGAGCATGGTCCGCTGCTCGAGGTCAAGGATCTGGCCATCGACTTCACCACTGACACCGGCAAGCCGGTGCACGCGGTGCGCGATGCCAACTTCACCGTCTACCCTGGCCAGTGGGTGGCCATCGTGGGCGAGTCCGGTTCCGGCAAGTCCACCTCCGCCATGGCCGTGCTGGGTCTGCTGCCCGGCACCGGTCACGTGGTCAACGGCTCCATCAAGCTCGACGGCGAGGAAATCGCCGGCGCCAAGCAGAGCGAGTTCGACAAGCTGCGCGGCACCAAGATGGGTCTCGTGCCTCAGGACCCGATGAGCAACCTCAACCCGGTGTGGCGTATCGGCACCCAGGTCAAGGAAGCACTGAAGGCCAACAACATGGACGTGGCTCACGAAAAGCGCTCCGCCCTTGCCAAGGCTCTGGCCGGCGACGAGGTCGAAGTCAAGGGCAACGACGACGAGACCTTCCTCGGAGCCAAGGAACTGCCCGAGCTCATGACCGAGGCCAAGAAGGCTTTGACCGAAGCCGGCGTGTCCGGCGAGGCCTTCGACAAGGCCGTCGCCCGCTTCACCAACGAATGGGTTCCGGGCTCCGAAACCCGTTGGCGCGTGGCCGACGACCTCATCAAGGCCGGCGTGGCCGACGACCAGGCCTGGTATCTGGCTAAGAAGTACGTCACCGGCTCCACAATGGATGACCGTATCGCGGGTCTGCTGTCCGAGGCCGGTCTGCCCGACGCCGCTACCCGTGCCCGTCAGTTCCCGCACGAGTTCTCCGGTGGTATGCGCCAGCGCGCGCTCATCGCCATCGGCTTGGCCTGCCGCCCCGATCTGCTGATCGCCGACGAGCCGACCTCCGCCCTCGACGTGACCGTGCAGAAGCGCATCCTCGACCACCTGCACATGCTCACCGACTCGTTGGGCACCGCCGTGCTGTTCATCACCCACGATCTGGGCCTTGCCGCTGAGCGCGCCCAGCACATTGTCGTGATGTACAAGGGTCAGGTCGTCGAATCCGGCCCATCCCTTGAAGTGCTCCAGCACCCGCAGCACCCGTACACCAAGCGACTGGTGGCCGCTGCCCCGTCGCTGGCCTCCCAGCGCATCATCTCCGCCAAGGAGCGTGGTGAGGATGCGGACGCTCTGCTCGATCACCACATCGCCGGCGAAAGCACGCTCGAAAAGAGCGAGCACATCATCACCGTCGACCACCTGACCAAGGAATTCAAGCTGCCCCGCAAGAAGGAGATGTTCAAGGCCGTCGATGACGTGTCCTTCTCCGTCAAGCGCGGCACCACACTGGCCATTGTGGGCGAATCCGGTTCCGGCAAGTCCACCGTGGCGAACATGGTGCTTCACCTCCTGAAGCCCACCTCCGGCAAAGTGTTCTATGAAGGTCGCGACACCTCCACGTTCAAGTCCAAGGACCTTCTGGGCTTCCGCCGCCACGTGCAGCCGGTGTTCCAGAACCCCTACGGTTCGCTCGACCCGATGTACTCCATCTTCCGTTCCATTGAGGAGCCGCTGCGCATCCACAAGATCGGCGACAAGAAGTGGCGTGCCAACCGTGTCAAGGAACTGCTGGACATGGTCGAGATGCCGGCTTCCGTGATGGGCCGTTACCCGAACGAGCTCTCTGGTGGCCAGCGCCAGCGCATCGCCATCGCACGAGCCATGGCTCTGGACCCGGACGTCATCGTGTGCGATGAGGCCGTGTCCGCTTTGGACGTGCTGGTGCAGGACCAGGTGTTGCGCCTGCTCAACGATCTGCAGGCCGAAAAGGGCCTGAGCTACCTGTTCATCACCCACGATCTGGCCGTAGTCCGCCAGATCGCCGACGAGGTTGTGGTGATGCAGCACGGCAAGCTCGTGGAGCATGCCACCACCGACGAGGTCTTCGACCACCCGCAGAAGCAGTACACCCGAGACCTGCTCGACGCCATCCCCGGCGGCAAGCTCCAACTCGGTCTGGACTGATAATCTGCGTTTGAGCGCATTGTATTGGGTTCTTTCCATCCGTGGAAAGAACCCAATATTCGTATGCGCAGGTTTGCATGATGGTTCGCGTGGGACGAAAGGCAAAAATTGGTGTTTTCCCGATGTTGTCCCACAAATTGTGGGACAACATCAACATCAATCGATGGACATGAATGTTGTCCCACAGCAGATTTCTCACGAAGTCCGGAATTACGCCATTCTTAGTGTGGTCGATAATTACTCATGCTGTGGGGTGTGGGACGGCCCGCGAAAATCGTCGATTTTCGGATGTTGTCCCACGGAATACGTCATACCTCGTATGTGATCGTGAGTGGGGCGTGATCGGACCAGCGTTTGTCATACGTGGGAGCCTTGTCGATGACGAATCCGCGTGCGGTCTCCGCCAACTCGGGCGTGGCGAACTGGTAGTCGATTCTCCAGCCGACATTGTTGTCGAAAGCGCGCCCTCGCTGGCTCCACCAGGTGTATGGCCCCTGAATGTCGCCGGCCAACGAACGCATCACATCCACGAACTCGTATTCGTCCAGCCATTTGTCCACGTAGGCACGTTCTTCGGGCAGAAATCCGGCGTGCTTCTCATTGGCCTTGGCGTTCTTGATATCAAGCGGCGTGTGCGCGATGTTGAAATCGCCGCAGAGCACGGCCTGTTTGCCGCCATGCGCAGCCTCGTCCCGCAACGCGCCCATGCGCTTCAGCATCGTGTCCAGAAAACGGTACTTCTGTTCCATTTTGGTCGGATAATCGGTGTTGCCAGCATGCACATATACGGATGCCACGGTGATCGCGTAGCCCTCAGGCGTTTTGACATCGGTTTCGATCCAACGCCCTGAATCCACATCCTCGCTCAGACCTGGCAGCCCATATCGCTTGTCAAGCACTTCCAAGTCGGTGAGCAGTCCGACTCCCGCGCGGCCTTTCACCCGGCAGACCTCGTTCATGGCATGGAGGTTGGCCGGTGCCTCGATCTTGCCGGCGGTGGCGTATTCGAAACCAAATTCATCGAAAATAGAATCGACATCGTCTTGAGGCGCGCGAACCTCCTGTATGCACCAGACATCCGGCGCATGCTTGCCGGCCCAATCCTCGATGCCCTTGCGCTTGGCCGCACGAATGCCGTTGACGTTAGACGTGGTAATGGTGATGGTCATGCGGCCATACTATTTTGGCCTCCCTACGAATCGAACCGGACATCGGCGGCCGCGATGCTCAGCTTTCTCTAAGCCTGAGTGCTAGTGTTAGCAAGGTTGCAACCGTTACATGAAACGAGGAATTATGGGACTGTTCGGATTCGGCAAGAAGAAGAGCAAGAAGGAAGCCGAGCCGGCCGTTGAGCCTGTCGATGAGGACAAGGTGGCCGCCGAGGCCGCAAACGCCGCAGCAAAGGCGGAAAGCGCTGAAACCGTATTGGCGGAACCATCCAGCGAATACCAGGGCCGCGGAGAAGAGCGAGGCCCGTGGGACGTCAACGATGAGGACGTGCCCGATTATGACGATTATCTGGATCTCGGCGCCTACTACCTGCCCTTCCTCCAGGGCATCCAGCTGCGCATCAAGGCCAACCGCGCCATCCAGCAAGTGCTTGGCTCCACCATCACCTTCGGCTCCTCCAGCCTGGAGATCGAAGCCTTTGCCGCACCCAAGACCCTGGGACTGTGGGATGACGTTCGCGGTGACCTGCTTGAAGCCAACAAGGCCGCTTCTGAAGTGGACGGTGTGTTCGGCACCGAACTGAAGCTGCCGGTCAATGTCAAGGGCGGCAAGACCGTGAACACGCGCATCGTTGGTGTGGACGGCCCGCGCTGGATGCTGCGTGGCATCTTCTCCGGCAAGGCTGCTATCGATCCGGACAGCCCGGAGACCGAGGCGCTGAACAAGTTCTTCGCCGGCATCGTCGTCGAGCGTGGTGAGGAGCCTTTGGCGCCGCGCGATCTGATCCCGATACATCCGCCGGTCGCCCCCGCTGAGCGTAAGGCCGCCAAGGCCGCGGCCGAAGCCGGCGAGGCGAACGGCAAGGAACACTTCAAGGACATTCCGGACAACAAGCCGAAGGGCCCGTTGAGCCAGGACCAGCAGACCGAAGTGAAGACCACGCTGTCTCGCGGCCCGATGTTCTCCGAAGTTCGCTGATTTATAGGAAGAGACTTGGCAGACAACAAACGCACCGGCCTGTCCGCTCTAGCCGACGCCGGCAATGAAGGCGAGGATTTCTCCGTCATCGACGCCATCGGTGGCCCGCGTGGCGTCATCGAATCCATGCTGCCTGGCGTGGTGTTCGTCGTACTGTTCGTGGCCACGAGCAATCTGAATCTCACCATTGCGGTTTCGGCCGTGTTGGCGGTATTGCAGGTTATTGTGCGACTGATTCAGCGCCAGTCGGTAATGGGCGCGGTCTCTGGTCTGGTGGCGGTAGGCATCTGCCTGATTTGGGCATGGCAGACTCATGAGGCCCGCAATTACTACATCTTCGGATTCATTACCAATGCTGGCTATGCCGCGTTGCTTGCCGTGTCGCTGATTGCGCGCGTGCCCGGACTGGGTTTGGTCGTCGAATTCATCCGTAGCCTGCCCACCGAGCATTTCAAGGCATGGTTCCATGACTGGATGGACGACAAGGCCCTGAAACGCGCCTATATGATTGTCACCGGCCTGTGGGTCGGTCTGTTCCTGCTGCGGCTGGTGGTGCAGGTGCCGCTGTATCTGACCAACCATGTAGCTGCACTCGGCGTGACCCGCCTGCTCATGGGCATTCCGTTCTGGGCATTGGCGATTTGGGTGAGTTACCTCATTATTGCCACGCCGATGCACCGGCATAAGGTCGCGGCTAGGAAGATACAGACTGAAGTCGCTGTTGATGCCGAACTCGAACCGAGCGCAACCGGAAAGGACGATGATGCAAGCTGAAGTTCGTATCGAACGATACGCCGACCAAGGCCGCTGCGTGGCCCATATCGACGGTCGTGTGGTGTTCGTCCGCTTCGCCTTGCCCGACGAACTCGTGCGAGTCGAACTTGACGAGCCCCACGACCGGGACGACCGGTTCTGGACCGGCGAAGTCGTCGAGGTTCTCGAGCCGTCCGAAGACCGAGTCACCCCGGCATGGCCACTTGCCGGTCCCTTGGCGATGGGCGGGGGAGTGGGCGGCGCGGATCTCGTGCACGTCTCTTTGCCCGGCCAGCTCAAGTGGAAGGCCATCACCGTCTCCGAACAGATGAGCCGACTCGGCCATATCGACGTGGCCGTTCCCATCGAGCGCATGCCCGGCGACAAGGCAGCCGGCGGCCTCAATTGGCGTACCCGCATCGAAATGATTGCCGACGACAACGGCATGCCATCCATGCGCCGGCGCGGCACACACAACCGCGTGGCCATCGACACCATGCCGCTTGCCACGCGCACGCTGCTGGACGTCGCCAAGCGCGAACACGTGTGGGAAGGCGGCTTTGAACCCGGCTCCCAGATTCGTCTTTCCGTGCCCGAACCGCGCGGCGAGATCGTCGATACCGCGGCAGCAGACGACAATTACGCCGTACTTGTGGACGGCGAACTGCGCGCCGGCTCCCAGCTGCTCACCGAACAGGTGACCATCAACGGCACGACCTTCGACTATCAGGTTGACGCCAACGGTTTCTGGCAAGTGCATCGCCAAGCGCCGATCGCCCTCGGTACGCACGTGATCAACCTGGTCAACGGGCAGCTGCAGTCAGCGGCGGACGCCGTAATCTGGGATTTGTATTCCGGTTCCGGCCTGTTCACCCTGCCGCTGGCCACAATGACCGGTGAACGCACCCGCATGCTCAGCGTTGAAGGCGCGCGTGTGGCCGTCAAGAACGCCCAGCGCAATCTGCGCGCCATGAACCTGAACGACGTGGACGCCCGCGCGGGTGACGTCTCGCGCACGCTGGACCATGTGCCGGCGCATCTGGCCAAGCCGAATGTCGTAGTGCTTGATCCGCCGCGTGCCGGTGCTCGTGCCAAGGTCTGCCGCCAGATTGCCGCGGCCGGCGCATCCAGCGTGGTCTACATCGCCTGTGATCCCACCAGCCTCGCACGCGACACCGCGACACTCATCGGCGAAGGCTACGAGCTCAAAGACATCCGTGCCTTCGATATCTACCCGATGACCCACCATGTTGAGACGGTGGCCCTGTTTACCCGCTGACAGGTGAGCATATGACACGACGAATTCTCGGATTGCTGGCCTGCATGGCGGCTGTGTTGTCCCTGGCCGCCTGCACGCCGGCCGGTAGGGCGGTCGGCGATACCCAAGACAGCATGCCGGAAGTCGCCCACGATTCCACACATCCCACGGATGTCACAGTCGGCTTTGTGGGGTCGACTGACACCGCCGCAGACGAGTTCGTCATCAATGCGCTGTCTGATGACAAACTCAATGTCTACTATGCCTCGCTCGAAACATCCGCAAGCTCGGCAAACGCAACTGATGGTGTATCCGGTGAAACCGAATCTTCTGACGCCGGCACTACCAGCGAAAACGGTGCCGATAGTATGGATGCTCATACTGGCGTCGACAAGAATGCGGTCACCGCACAGCAGGGTGTTGCCGATTTCGTAGCTCGCGCGGTCAAAATCGTGGTTATCAGCGGCATCGACGTTACCGACGCCAACCGGGAGAGCTGGAACCAGACGTTGACCAATGCGCGTGAAGCCGGTATTCCAGTCGCTCTCATTGATCCAAAGCATGCGCCCGAAGATGAACTGCTGTACGCCGTCATCCTTCACCTCAACACCAACAGTGCCGATTCTGGCGACACTGCCGATACCAAGCCAATGACTATTACTGACGCCGTGCTCACCATCACGCGCGACGAACCCCACGAACGCGAGATCAAAGTCACCGTTTCCTGAGCCGAATCAGGCCCTTGAAGCTGAGAAAGCACCCTGAATCATCCCTGAGCCTTAGCGGATTGCGAAACAAGACGCGGTAGGCTGGAGAATATGAGTGCAACAACAGCCGTGGAAATGCCTGAGATCGGAGCGACCGGTCTTACCCCCAAAGAAGTGGTGCAGCGTATCGAAAGTGGCCAATCGAATGCGGTGAAAACATCCACCTCGCGTTCGGTTCAAGATATCGTGCGAGCCAACGTATTCACGCTGTTCAACGGCATCATCTTCGCCGCGATGGTACTGGTGCTGATCACCGGTTCCTGGAGGGACGCGGTGTTCGGTTTCGTCATCATCATCAACACGGGCATCGGCATCGTCACCGAACTCAGGGCCAAGCGCACGCTGGACAGGCTTTCCATCCTTGTGGCCTCCGAATTCCTCGTGCATCGTGACGGCAGGGACGTGGAGGTGCCCCACAACGAGATCGTGCTCGACGACCTGCTGTGGATCCGTGCCGGCGAACAGGTGCCGGCCGACGGGCAGATCATCCAGACCTGGGGACTGGAGCTTGACGAGTCCATGCTCACCGGCGAATCGCGTACCGTGCGCCACAAGGTGGGGGAGCAGGTGTATTCCGGCGCCACCGCGGTCTCCGGCATGGCATTGGTCAAGGTCAATGCGGTCGGCAGCCATTCCTACGCCGCCACGCTCACCGCGCAGGCCAAGGTATACAAGAAAACCGTGTCCGACCTGAACAAGGGCATCAACACGATTCTGAAATTCATGACCTTCCTCGTGGTACCGCTGTGCATTCTGCTGATTCTTTCGCAGATTCATACGGTCGGCGGTTGGGGCACGGCACTCTCCACCGGCGAATGGCGGCAAGCCGTGGTTTCCGCGGTCGCCGGCGTAGTAGGCATGATTCCCGAAGGCTTGGTGCTGCTGACTTCGCTGAACTTCGCGGTGGCCGCCATGCGTCTCGCCCGTCACAATACGCTGGTGCAGGAGCTTGAATCCGTGGAGACACTGGCTCGCGTGGACGCGCTGAACCTCGATAAAACCGGCACGATCACCGATGGCGGTATCGCCTTCAACCGGCTCGTGATGCTCGATTCCGCCAATGCGGCTGCGGAACAGGCAGCCACGCAGGCCCTCTACGACTGCTGCAACGAAGAGCAGCCCAACGGCACCGGCCAAGCCGTACTCGCCGGGCTCAAGGCCCAAGGATATGGGGCAGGTGCGGTTGAGTCTCGTGTCCCGTTCTCTTCGGCGCGCAAATGGAGTGCGGTGCGTAAATCCGGCGAGACCTGGTACATGGGAGCGCCGGAGGTGATTATTTCTGCGCTTGAGGGTGACTATTCGTCGGTGTTGCAGCAGGTTAACGAGTATGCCAATGACGGCAACCGTGTGTTGCTGGTTGCGCGGTCTACAGCTCCCCTCTCCGAGGGGAGCTGTCGCCAAAAGCGACTGAGGGGAGCAGTTGAGGGAGCCAATGTCTCGGACGGCCGGCAACTGGATGTGCAGGCTGAGCCGGTGGCGTTGGTGTTGTGCTCTGAGAAGATTCGCGAGGACGCCGAGCGGACGCTCGCTTGGTTCCGTGAGCAGGGTGTGCGCTGTCGTGTGATTTCCGGTGACAATCCAGTGACCGTGGGTGCCATCGCCCGCAGAGTGAAACTGACAGGCGACCATGAGCCGGTGGCGATGGACGCGCGCGAACTGCCCGAGGACGTGAACGAACTGGCCCGCGTGCTCGAAAACGTCGATGTGCTCGGCCGCGTGCTGCCTGACCAGAAGAAGGCCATCGTGCAGGCGTTGCACACGCAGAACCACGTGGTTGCCATGACCGGCGACGGCGTCAACGACGCGCTCGCCATCAAGGAGGCGGACCTCGGCATCGCCATGGGCAATGCGGCGCCCGCCACCAAGGCCGTGGCCCAGGTGGTGCTGGTGGATTCGAAGTTCTCGCACCTGCCGGACGTCGTGGCGCGGGGCCGTCAGGTCATGGCCAATATGGAGCGCGTGGCCAGCCTGTTCCTCGTCAAAACCGTGTACTCCGCGCTGATCTCGCTCGGCGTAGTGCTGACGCAAATCCCATACCCATACCTGCCGCGCCATATCACGTATATCGGCGCTCTCACCATCGGCATGCCCGCGTTCATTCTGGCGCTCGCGCCGAACACGCGCCGCTATATTCCGGGATTCCTCAAGCGCGTGGTCACGTTCGCGCTGCCGGGCGGCATCGCCACCGCGCTGTCGGTGCTGCTGGCCGCTTGGGTGCTGCCGCCGGTCATGGGCTGGAACGTGACCGGCGATGCCGCGGACCTGTCCGCCCTGCGCGCCACCAGCGCCATCATCCTGTTCGCGATGGGCGTGTTCGTGCTGGCCCGCGTGGCCAGACCACTCAACGGTTGGCGTGGCGTGCTGGTGGCGGTGTTCGCGGCGGCGGGCGTAATCGGCGCGTTCGTCCCGTTCGTGGCGAACTTCTTCGCCCTGATTCTGCCGACCGGCGCCACGATGGTGGCCACGCTGATCGCGTTGGCCGGTTCCGCGCTGATCTTCGCGCTGTGCCTGTGGCTGGCGCCGCTCGTGCGCGGACTGACGGGCAAGCTCTCGCGTCGGCATTGAGACGGCGGCGCGATTGTCTCATACTTCAAGCCGACACGCCAGAGCCTCGGTAACGTGCCCGTACCATGTGTAGCGGATAATCAGCGGCATCATAAGCCGATTCATGATTTCGGAGGAAGCATGTCCTTACGCGACGACCAGCTGGCTACCCTCAAGGCAGCCGGCAAGGACTTCGATTACTACAACATCGCCAATCTCGACGGCATCGATCATCTGCCGTACTCGCTGAAGGTACTGGTCGAGAATCTGGTGCGCAACATCGACGGTGCCAACATCACCGACGAGCACGTCAAGACCCTGCTCGACTGGGATCCGAACGCCGAACCCAGCCACGAAATCCAGTTCACGCCGTCCCGCGTGATCATGCAGGACTTCACCGGCGTGCCCTGCATCGTGGACCTCGCCACCATGCGTGACGCGGTCAAGGACCTCGGCGGCGACCCGGAGGTCATCAACCCGCAGGTCCAGTCCGACATGGTCATCGACCACTCCGTGCAGATCGACAAGTACGGCATCGCCGACGCGGTCCAGCAAAACATGGACATCGAGTACCAGCGCAACGGCGAACGCTACCAGTTCCTGCGCTGGGGTCAGCAGGCATTCAAGAACTTCCGCGTGGTGCCGCCGGGAACCGGCATTATCCACCAGGTCAACATCGAATACTTGGCCAAGGTGGTCATGAGCAAGGCCGAGGCCAACGGCAACGCGCTCGCCTACCTCGACTCCTGCGTGGGCACCGACTCGCACACCACCACCGAAAACGGTCTGGGCGTGCTCGGCTGGGGCGTCGGCGGCATCGAGGCCGAGGCCGCCATGCTCGGCCAGCCGATCTCCATGCTCGTGCCGCGCGTGGTCGGCTTCAAGCTCACCGGCTCCATCCCGGAGGGCGTTACCGCCACCGATGTGGTCCTGACCATCACCGACATGCTCCGCAAGCACGGCGTGGTCGGTAAGTTCGTGGAATTCTACGGCGAAGGCATCGCCTCCGTGCCGCTGGCCAACCGCGCCACCATCGGCAACATGGGCCCCGAGTTCGGCTCCACCTGCGGCATCTTCCCGATTGACAATGTCACGCTCGACTACCTGCGCCTGACCGGCCGCTCCGAAGAGCAGGTCGCGTTGGTCGAAGCCTACGCCAAGGCCAACAAGCTGTGGGGCGACGCTTCCGACCCGGATTACGTGGAACCGCAGTACTCCGAATACGAGGAACTCGACCTCGGTACCGTGGTGCCGTCCATCGCTGGCCCGAAGCGCCCGCAGGACCGCATTCTGCTGTCCGAAGCCAAGAGCATGTTCGAGAAGACCGCCCCCGCCTACGAGACCGAGAAGACCGTCAAGGATCCGGTGGCCGTGTCCACCGACTTCCGTGGCGATTTCGACATCGAAAACGGCGACGTGGCCATCGCCTCGATCACCTCATGCACCAACACCTCCAACCCGTCCGTGATGATCGCCGCCGGCCTGATCGCCCGCAACGCACATGCCAAGGGCCTTAAGCCCAAGCCCTGGGTCAAGACCTCGCTGGCTCCCGGCTCGCAGGTCGTGGCCGACTACCTCAAGGCCGCGGGGCTGCAGGACGACCTCGATGCACTCGGCTACCAGCTCGTCGGCTTCGGCTGCGCCACCTGCATCGGCAACTCCGGCCCGCTGCTGCCCGAGATTTCCGAGGCGATCAACGCCAACGACCTGACCGTCACCGCCGTGCTTTCCGGCAACCGCAACTTCGAAGGCCGCATCAGCCCGGACGTCAAGATGAACTACCTGGCCTCCCCGCCGCTGGTCATCGCCTACGCGCTCGCCGGCACGATGGACTTCGACTTCGAGACCCAGCCGCTCGGCACCGACGCGGACGGCAACGACGTGTACTTGAAGGACATCTGGCCCACCAATGCCGAGGTCGCCGCCGTGGTCGACGGCAGCGTGAGCCGCGAGATGTTCCTCAAGGACTACGCCTCCGTGTTCGACGGCGACCACCGCTGGAAGGGCCTCGACGTGCCGGAAGGCGAGCTGTTCGCGTGGAACGACAAGTCCACCTATGTGCGCAAGCAAACCTTCTTCGACGGCATGAAGGCCACGCCGGACCCGGTCGCCGATATCCACGGCGCCCGTGTGCTGGCCCTCCTGGGCGACTCGGTCACCACCGACCACATCTCCCCGGCAGGCGCGTTCAAGGCCTCCAGCCCGGCCGGCAAGTATCTGACCGAGCGCGGCGTGGAGCCGAAGAACTTCAACTCTTACGGTTCTCGCCGAGGCAACCACGAGATCATGGTGCGCGGCACGTTCGGCAACATCCGTCTGCGCAACCAGCTGCTCGCCTCCGTGGGCGAGGAGGTGACGCCTGGCGGCTTCACCTACGACTTCCTCGCCAAGAAGCCGACCACGATCTTCGAAGCCTCCCGCGACTACATCGACAACAAGGTGCCGCTCGTGGTGCTCGCCGGCAAGGAATACGGCACCGGCTCCTCGCGCGACTGGGCCGCCAAGGGCACGGTGATGCTCGGCGTCAAGGCCGTGATCACCGAAAGCTTCGAGCGCATCCACCGCTCCAACCTGATCGGCATGGGCGTGCTGCCGCTGCAGTTCCCGGCAGGCGAATCCTATGAGTCCCTGGGCCTCAACGGCACCGAGACCTACGATATCGCCGGCGTCGAGAAGCTTAACGAGGGCGTGACCCCCAAGACGGTCCACGTCACCGCCACCCACGAGGACGGCTCCAAGACCGAGTTCGACGCGGTGGTCCGCATCGACACGCCCGGTGAGGCCGACTACTACCGTAACGGCGGCATCCTCCAGTACGTGCTGCGCAACCTCATGAAGTAACCACCTTCTTGGCTCCCCTCTCTTGAGGGGAGCTGTCAGCGAAGCTGACTGAGGAGAGCAAGGCCGGTATCCGCCAACGGATACCGGCCTTTTCCACGCATGCCAAAATGCTATACTGTATAGCATCTTCGAAATGGAGGTTGCCATGACCATGGTCCAAATGAACGTTCGCATTGATGCGAAACTGAAGAACGAGGTCGAAGAAGTCCTCAAGGGCAAAGGCGTATCGGTGAGTGACGTAATCCGGTCGCTGTGGTTGTACATCGCCGACCGCAAGGAAGTGCCGGCATTGGAAACGACCGCCGAAGAGCAAGCCCGCGAGGAGGAAAAGCAGCGCAAGCTGAAACTGATTCGAGAAGGTGCCGGATACGTACACAAGGAACTGGTCAAGGCCGGACTGATCTCAGAAGACACCGACCTCATGGAAGGCCTTACCTACAAGCAGTTCCGCGACAAAATGTACGACGAGCAACTTGATGCGTATTACAACATGAAGAGGGCCGATTGATGACCGACGTTTCCATGCAGCGTATTTTGCTCGATACCAACGTACTGTTGGACTATTTGCTCCATCGCGATGATCACGCCAAGATGGCGGAAGCGGTTATGGAACTTGGCGCGAAGAACAACATTACGTTGTTGTGCGCGTCATTGTCGCTGAAGGATATCGCATACCTATCATCATCGGCGATTCGTAGGGAATTCAAACCGAATGAATCGGAAGTGGAGAATTTCACTCGCGGCTTTCTGTCGTCACGGGTGCCATGGCGTTGTATCGAGCAGGTGAAGGAGATGTGTGACATCGTCGCTGTCGATGAGTCGACATGTGATAAGGCTTTTTCCCTGCAAAAACGGCATCGGGATTTTGAAGATGATCTGATCATCGTTGCCGCGCAACAATCCGGTGCCAACTGTGTGGTCACATCGGATGCCGAATTAATCAGTCATTTTCCCGAATATTGCAAAACACCGGCTGAAATCGTGGCGGCGCTGGAATAAATGAGCGTGTGGCTCCCCTCACGGAGGGGGAGCCACCAATGACGTGCCGGCTTACTGTAGCCTACTGCGCCTGCAGACGGAACTGCTTCCAGATGTCACTGAGCTTCTGGCCGTTACGCGTGCGCTTCCACACGTCCAGACCGCCGCCGCGACGTCCTCCGGCGGCGGCACGGGCCGCGGCGGTCGGAGTCGGATATTCGGAGCCGTCATCCAGACGGAGACGACCGTTTTCGGTGACCGTGGCAAACCAGCGCTCGCCCTTGCGCGGCCGCTCCCACACCAGACGTTCGCCCGGCACCAGAAGACCCGCGTCAATCACCTGCCGGATCGTGACGCGCCGCGAACTATGAGACGGCCGTGGAGAAGTCTTCGACAACTCATCGACATTCTGCTTGGTCAGATCGCGGGCGTCCTTGTCATACCGGATGCCCCAGTATTCCACGATGAGTCGGACCGCCTCTTCCTGCCGCGCTTCCAGCAATGCGGGTGTGCAGTCAGCGAAATCCTTCAACTGATTGGTCAGCGGGAAACGACGCGAATCCGCGCGCAGCAGCATGCGGTCGCGACGTGCCGGATATTCACTCAACCTGTCCAACTGATCCTCAGGGCCCTGCACCAGCGCCATATTGCCGAGTCGGTACATCCAGAAATCATGCTGATCCTGCGGCCAGTCCGCAAACGATTTCGACCGTTCGATATCCAACGGCATAATCGGCAGCGCACTGAACCGGCGTGGTCGATCCAACTGCATGCCGGCCTTCTGCTCGTTGGCGCGAATCAGCAGCAGACGGACCAAATCGCCGTCACCCTGCATCTCGCCATGCAAACGGACCAATGCGCCTTCACGGTCGCCGTCCGAGACATGCAACCCGTTCACGCGCTGGACCAAATAGCCCTTGTCAAGATCACGGATGGCGGCGTTCGCATAACCGCGCCGCTCCAACGCTCCAGTGCGATTCAGCGTGCGGATGCCGGTCACCTGTTCCAATGCGGTCAGAATTTCCAGCAGCCGACGCTCGTCATGGGCACCCAACGATTCCAGCGTGGCCGTGGTTCTGGCGATACGCGAGGCACGAACCACAAACGGCGACAAATCGGCGTCGCCCAGCCCGCGATACGAATTGACCAACGCCCACATGGCCACGGGCTTCCACTCGTGGCTGCGGTAATCATCCAATCCCTCAAGCCGGCTACGCACCTCGGCGGGCAGTACGGTATCGCTGGGGCGTGCGATGATCCGCCATGCCATCGCATAGGGTGCCAGTACTTGGTTGATGAACGTGGGCACTGTGCCTTTGTCGATGTACGGTTGCAGCACGTCGGCCAGAAAATCCTCGATGAGCTTGTCGGTGGCTGGCTTGTGCGTGAGCACGAGATGCAGATAGGCGAAGAATTCCTCACAGTCATGCGGATCGTCGCCGATCGGGTCAATGATGTCATCCCAACGGGCTGCGTACACGTCAAGTTCGGCGGTCGACAGGCTGGCCGTGGCGCGCGCCTTGAACACGTCGGACGGGGTGAGCGGCAGGCCGCGCATGTTCATCACGTCGAAGATGCGATGCGCGCCGTCGAGATCGTCGGTGGTCACGATGACGAGCGTCACCTCGTTGACCAGATACTGCGCGAATTGCTGGCGTTCGGATGCCGACCAATTGGAGATCTCGTCGTACGTCTTGCGGATGTTGGCGACGATATTGCGTTGCGCAGCGGTCGCCAGATCGTCATCGTTCATGTCGAACACGGATTCGAGGTTGTCCTCCTGCACGTGTTCGCGGAAGAACGCCGCGTCGCGCTCGCGCAACGTGAGGCGAGGCTCGGTGACGATGCCGCGCAGCTTGTCGCCGGGCTCCACCAGCAGCGCGTCGAGTTGGCACATGAGGTCCGGGTCTCGCTCCAGATCGCGCAGCACGGCGATGATGATCGACAGGGATACCAGCCGCTGCTGCCCGTCGATCACGTCATAACGGTTATCGCCCTCGCGCACCAGAATCAGCGAGCCGAGAAAGTACGGGGTACCGGGTGACTTGCAGGCGTCATCCAAGTCGCTTACCAGTTGCAGGATGTTCTCGGCCTTCCATATGTAGGCCCGCTGGAATGAGGGGATTGTGAACCGGAAATCCGGGGTGAACACTTTCCCGAGTGGTAGTTCCTTCGCGCTGATTGCCATGTCAATCCCTTCGTCGCCGGCCTTTGGACGGTATGCCGACGTGCCGACTGTGCTCAAGCCTACCAGTGTTCGCCCGGCGGCGGGCGCATCACGCTGGCTCGGGCACCGACCCCTCGTACAAGTAGAACGAAGACGGGTTTTCTCCCGGCCCGGATGCGGGCAGTGACTGCTCGCACACCTGCGTCAGGCCGCGATGTACATAGAATCCGACATCGCACGTGGTATCCGTGAATAGGAAGTACTGACGTATGCCGGCTGCGTGGAATGCGCTCATCATCGTCTCGAACATGCGCCGGCCCAGACCGTGACCGCGCGCCGCCGGATCAAGTACGAACAGCACCACTTCAGCCGAATACTCATGGCCAATGTTCGCCGCCTGCTTACGCAGTTGCCTATCGACATGAAGAGTCCCGAGAATCTCGCTCGCAGCTGCCATGCCGTCGTGGGCAAACGCCAGTTGCAATAGCTTGCGCAACGAATGACGCCGGTGCATGTTCAGCGGGCTGCGATGGTCGAGCTCGTCGATACGCCCCACAATCAATGCGACGGGTTTATCTTCCAGCTCCGCGACAAAGGCCGTGGTCACACGTGCCAGACAGTTCTCCCAATCGGCCTCGGCTGCCAGCAAGCCGGTCCGCTCATCATATTCGGCGTACCAAGTGCGGCGCACCAGGTCGATCAGCGCCGGATAATCGTCTTTACGTAACGTTCGAATAATCGCTTCACTCATGTTCTCCATTATGACTGATATGGCTCGATAACCGGACGTGTTACAGTCGCGCCGGCAAATCGGCCCGCTCCACCAGCCTCGCCATCTGTACGCGGCCCATATTGAGCTTGTCCGCCGCGGAGGAGAGATGCGCCTTGGCCGTACGCTCCGAGATAAACATACGGGAGGCGATTTCGGCGTTGGGCTATGTGCTGCAAGACGATTCACCGATTACGGTGTATGTCACTTCGTTCCTATCAACGGATCAAGACACCAAGGTGACGCATGCCTTCACGTTGCAGTGAATCGCGCGGCGGTCCAAGCTGCGGTCGAATGCCAATCGAATCTCAAGTGCATGCCACGCGCATGGTGGAAACGCCCGTTACGCTTTGAGATGAGCAGAACGAGCCGATCGATCCTATTCATGGAATGTTCAGCTTTGTTCCTCTAAGATTGGTACTGGAACAAACGCTAAAGGAGCGATTATGACATTCGGTCAGCAGCCCCAGAACAACGGGCAATACAACCCGCGATACAACACGCCTGATTACAACGCCGCCCAACAGTCTGGATATGGCCAGCAATACGCACAGTCCGGTTACGGCCAGAACTACTATGCCCAGCCGCAGGGCGCCCCCACCTACCAGTACGCGCCGCAGGATGCGGCCGGTGCCGGCGCGGGTGCGGCCACCATCAACACGACGATGACCTACAACTATGAGGAAGCCCGCCGAGTCTCAGTGACCAAGGTGTACGGCGAGATGACCATCGGCATCCTCGTCACCGCCGTGGTCGCCGTGCTCGGCCAGATCACTGGAGCCTACTACAGCTTCCTCATGGCCACCGGCATGGTGGGCCTCATCGGCCTGTGCGTGGTGCAGATTGCCCTGGCCGTGGTGCTCGGCATGCGCGTCACCAAGATGAAGTCGGCCACCGCGCGCGTCATGTTCTATGTGTACGCCGCATTGATGGGCTTCACCTTGAGCTCGATCTTCATGGTCTACGACCTCGGCTCGATCGGCGTGGCACTCGGTGTCACCGCCGCGTTCTTCTTTGCGCTGACCATGTTCGGCATGACTACCAAGTTCAACATGCTCAAGGCCGGCCCGATCCTGATGATCGGCCTGATTGTGCTCATCATCTCGCAGATCGTGCTCGCCTTCGTGCAGGTCGACGGCATGACCAAGATCGTCTGCGCCATCGGCCTGATCCTGTTCGCCGGCATGACCATCTACGACGCGCAGTCCACGCGCGCGCTGCTGACCGAATACGAGGCCCAGGGCCCGGAAATGGTCAAGAAGATCTCCATCCTGTGCGCCCTGAACCTGTACCTCGACTTCGTGAACATGTTCCTGTACATCCTGCAGCTGCTCGGCAACAGGGACTAGCCTCGACAGCCGATTGGCGAGCGGCATGTAGCCTGCCCGTCAAACGTCACAGCCCGACCACATTGTGGCCGGGCTTTTTCATGTCTGTCACATTCGCACGTTAGGCTGGCTCCCCGTGAAAAGACAAGAACTCGTAGGCATGCTGAGCCTGTTGTTGACCGCGCTGATCTGGGGTTTTGCGTTCGTGGCGCAGGTCCAGGGCATGGATTCGATGTCGCCGATGTTCTTCAACGCCGCGCGCTTCACGCTGGGAGCACTGTCTTTGGTGCCGATTCTGCTGTGGATGCGTGGCCGGGGGAGCGCGGATAAGGGCGATACAGCCGGGGCCGATGTCGTTGGGACCGAGGCATCCGTGGCCGTCTCCACAGATGCCGCATCGAACGGCGCATCCGACGTCGTTACCATCACCGGTGCCAAGCTGAATGCGAACAAGCCCGATTCGGCCGTGGCGCGATTGCTCGCCAACCCGGTGGTCATTTCCGTGATCTGCGGCATCGTGCTGTTCACCGCCAGCACCCTGCAGCAGTATGGCATTCTGTACGGCAAATCGGCCGGCCGTGCGGGATTCCTGACCGCCATGTACATCGTGATGGTGCCGTTGCTGGCCTTCGTGTTCCTGCGCCGGCGCATCGGCATGCTGGTGTTCGTGGCCGTGGCGCTGTCCATCGCCGGCTTCTATCTGCTGTGCATCACCGATGGTTTCGGTTCGATCGGCCTGGCGGATATCCTGCTCGTGTTCACGGCCGTGCTGTTCGCCGTGCATATTCTGGTGATCGATACTTTGGGCGGCACCGTGGACGCCATCAAGCTTTCATTCGGCCAGTTCTGCACCACCGCCGTGCTGAGCTGGGCGGGTTCGCTGATCGAAGGCTCGGTCGACTGGGCCGGCGCTGCTCATTCCTGGATTCCGATTCTGTACGCCGGCATCGGCTCGGTGGGCATCGCGTACACCTTGCAGGTGGTCGGCCAGCAATGGGTGCCACCGACGCGAGCCAGCCTGCTGATGAGCCTCGAATCGTTCTTCTCGGCGGTAGGCGGTGCGTTGCTTCTCGGTGAAGTGATGACCCCGCGCGGCTACCTCGGCTGCGCCCTCATCTTCCTCGGCACCCTACTGGCCCAAGCGCCGGCCAGGCTGCCGAAGTGGCCGCAACGGTGAATGAATCGGCCGCAGGCCGATTCCATAGCACCTCAGTCCGAGGTCTTAGGCGCTTCGCCCACTTGCGGCGCGCCGTTGATGTCGCGGTGGATGTTCTGCATCTGTACCTCGATGTTCTGCAATGAGCGCGCGCAGTCGAGCAGCGTCTGGGAATGCTCGGCGAGCTTGTTGTCCGGCAAATCGGTCTTGTAGCGCAGCGCATGCTCCAGCGACGCCCAATAATCCATGGCGATGGTGCGGAACTGCACCTCCACCGGCGTGTAATGCGCGCCCGAGGAGAGGAACACGGGCACCGCGTAGATTACGTGCAATGAACGATACCCGTTCTGTTTCGGGTTCTTGATGTAATCCTTGACGCGCAGCACCTGAATATCGGACTGCGACGACAGATAGTTGGACACGGAATACACGTCGTCGCGGTAATTACAGATCACGCGGATGCCGGCCACATCGAACAGATTGTCCTTAATCGAATTGACGCCGATCGGCAGACCCTTGCGCTCCAGTTTGCCGATGATCGAGCTCACCGACTTCAGACGGCGTTCCATATGATGTATCGGGTCATGGCTGAACCGCACCTGGAACTCGTCGTCGAGAATCTCCAGTTTGGTGCTGATCTCGTACATCGCGCCTTCATACACCTGCATGAGGTCAACGAATTCAACGACCTGTTCGGGAGTGAAGGTGCCTCCCGGAAGATCCAACGCTTTGAGACGGGCTTGCAGATCGGAGGTTTTGAGTCGGCTATGTCGGTCAAGTATCACGTCCACCAATATACTCGGCGGATTCCAGCCAATCTGGACGTTCGCGGGGAATCTTTCCAAGAACCCATAATTTGACATCGTGACAACCAATGGCATACGTGACCGGAGCATGACGAACCCCGTCGATAGAATCGGTCGTTATGAATGAAGACATGATGACCGAGGCGGAGCGCGCCTCGATTGCAGCCGATGGAACCGATGGTTTGCTGGGGAAACGCGGCAAGGGCGTGTTCCATATCCATACGCTCGGCTGCCAGATGAACGTGCACGATTCCGAGCGCATCGCCGGCGTGCTGGAGGCCAATGGCTACGTGCCTGCAACCGAGGACCAGATCAATGACAATGACCTCGATTTGCTGGTGCTCAATACCTGTGCGGTACGCGAGAACGCAGCCGAACGCATGTATGGCACCATTGGCCGATTCAATCGCGTCAAACTGGTTCGGCCGAACCTGCAGATCGCCGTTGGCGGCTGCATGGCCCAGCTTGACCGCAAGAAGATCGCGGATACTGCGCCATGGGTTTCCGCGGTGTTCGGTACCAAGAACATCGAAGATCTGCCCAAGCTGTTGGATCAGAATCGTGCGACCGGCAAGGCGCAGGTCCAGGTCACTGAACAATTGCGGCAGTTCCCGAGCCAGCTTCCCGCCGCCCGCGCCTCCCGCATCAGCTCGTGGGTGGCGATTTCCGTGGGCTGCAATAACACCTGCACGTTCTGTATTGTGCCCACCACGCGAGGCAAGGAAAAGGACCGCCGCCCCGGTGACATTCTTGATGAGATTCGCCAATGTGTGGCCGATGGTGCCAAGGAGGTTACGCTTCTCGGCCAGAACGTGAATTCGTTCGGTTATGGTATTGGCGATCGATACGCTTTCAGCAAGCTGTTGCGCGCCTGCGGCACCATCGACGGTCTCGAACGCGTGCGCTTCACCTCGCCGCACCCGGCCGCCTTCACCGACGACGTCATCGCCGCGATGGCCGAAACGCCGAACATCATGCACCAGCTGCACTTCCCGCTGCAGTCCGGCTCCGACCGCATCCTGCGCGCGATGCGCCGCTCCTACCGCTCCGCCAAGTTCCTCGACATACTGGGCCGCATCCGCGCCGCCATGCCCGACGCGCAGATCTCCACCGACATCATCGTCGGCTTCCCCGGCGAAACCGAAGAGGACTTCCAGCAGACCATGGACGTGGTGCGCCAGGCGCGCTTCTCCTCGGCGTTCACGTTCATCTACTCGCCACGCCCCGGCACGCCGGCCGCCGCAATGGAACAGATTCCGCGCGACGTGGTGCAGGACCGGTTCGACCGTCTGGTGGCGTTGCAGGAGCAGATCACCGAAGAGAACCTCGCCACATTCGAGGGCCGCGACGTCGAAGTGATGATCACCGGCAAACTCGGCAAGAAGGACACCGACACCCACCGTGTCACCGGCCGCGAGAAAACCGGCGTGCTGGTGCACATCGGCGTGCCTGAAGGCGAACCGGTACCTGAAATCGGCGATTTCGTCACGGCCACCGTCACACACGCCGGCCGCCATAATCTGCTTGCCGACCCCGACGTGGCCGCCGGCCAGACCTATTCCGTGCGGCACTGAGGGGGGCGTATATGACGCAACGAGTCGTCTCCATCGTCGGTCCCACCGCGTCCGGCAAGACGGGGTTGGGCATCGCCATCGCCCGGCGTCTGGCCGAAGCGGGGGAGCGGGCCGAAATCGTGAACGCGGACGCCTACCAGATGTACCGTGGCATGGATATCGGCACCGCCAAACCCACCGCCGAGGAACAGGCGGCCGTGCCGCACCATCTCATCGACATCATCGACCCCGAAGACACGATGAGCGTGGCCCGATTCCAGCAGCTTGCGCGCGAGACCATCGCCGACCTGCAATCACGTGGCATCCGGCCGATTCTCGTCGGCGGCTCCGGCTTGTACGCCAGAGCGGCCATCGATGACATCACCTTCCCCGGCACCGATCCCGACGTACGCACACGTCTTGAGGAACGCGAGAAAACCGAGGGTGCCGGTGCTTTGTTCGACGAGTTGCGGGCCAAAGACCCCGAGGCCGCCGCGCGCATGGACCCACGCAATCCACGCCGCACCATCCGTGCGCTGGAGGTCATCGAGCTTACCGGCAAACCGTATTCGGCCAGTCTGCCGCGCTACCGGTACGTGATTCCGTCCGTGCAGATCGGACTCGACCTGGACCGCCCGGATTTGGACCATCGCATCGATTTGCGCACCAAGCAGATGTATGACGATGGGTTCATCGAAGAAGTCGAACGGTTGCGCCCGCATCTGGGTGCCACCGCCGTACGTGCGCTCGGCTATCAGCAGATCATCGACCTGCTGGACGGCATCTGGGATGTGAACGACGCCTTCGCGGACATCGCACAGAAAACCAAGCGACTCGCCCGCAAACAGATGGGATGGTTCGGCCGTGACCCGCGCATCCACTGGCTGCAGGCCCTGAACCCGAAACTGGTCGACAACGCGATGGCCATTATCGCGCACGCCGACGCCGGCGACTACGACCCGATCGACGCCCGAGCCGACGAATACACCCAGCATCATCTGGGGGATATCACGGCGTAGGAATCAGCCAAAGGCCGATGCAATCACCCGCAATCAGTGTGCAGGCCCCTGATTCCAGCCGGCGATCAAGAACACGCGCGTCGGATTCGCCGGGCGTAGTATCGCGTCGAACATCGTCTCCAGTGCAGACGTGTCGCCCCGATATGCCGAGTGCTTGGCGGAGCGATACTCTTCGCGCGTCACTGAGCCCCAGTCGAGATCCCAGCCGGCGTCATGCGCCAAGCGTGAACCGAATATACGCAGCACCATCGCATTGCCGCCACGGAACGGATGCAGATAACCGAGCTCATCATAAATAGAAGCAAATGCGTGAACGAACACGTCGCGATCCAACGCATGCAGGTTGCGCTTGTCCGCCAACTCCATCGCGATGTTGTGCGCGCCGGTCTCAATGAGCCCAGCCGGGAAGAACGCCTCAGGATTCGCGGCCCGAGCCCGGTCGTTCGTCACCTCACGTGTGGTGTTTGAGGTACGCAACTTGCCCGCATCCTCAAACACGCCTTCGAACAGCCCCTTATGAATGGCGGTCAGCTCATCCAAGTCGCCAGACGGATTCCATCGACGTTCCGCCAACAACACGGTACGTGCGAACACCGCATCCGCCCGATCCGTGGCATGATCATCCAGACTGCCGGCAGCCAGACGATCCTTTCCGGCAGGGCCGGCGGCGGCGCGCAGACGCATGGCGGTCTGTTCGTCCGCCACGTCGATGAGATGGGTCACGGGCTTCAAGCCGCGTTCGTAGGCAGCCGCGGCGCGCATCGTTGCCTCGCCCGGCGTCATCGCTTCCAGTGCGCAGTTCTTGAGTGCAAATGCGACTGCGCTCGCACGCTCTGCGGGTGTCATGCAACCCATGATAAGGCATATTCGCGCCCCAGCGGGGAATCGACTCAGACGAACGCGGCGAATCGGCTGTCGGGATTCGTCAATCGACCATATCGTCACGGTGTCGTCACCAACCATGCACCCCCGTACTAGTAGAATCAGACCCGATATGGCACGAACAGCATCCTCCAACAGCACCAAACCCCGTAAATCCAAAGACAACGGGTCTACCCATGATGGCGAAACCAAGGTCCAGCCCGAGCTTGACCTCGAACCTGAGCCGTTGTGGAAGAAGATCCTGCTCGCGATTCCGCGCGCGTTCGGCTCCGGCGTACGCGCCGTCACCGGCGTCGGCGAATACGATCCAGCCTACCGTCGTGATGGTTTGTGCTTCCTGCTGCTCGTGCTCGCCGTACTGTTCTGCGCGTCCGAATGGTTCCGCGTCAGCGGTCCATTCGGCCAGCTGCTTCACGCCATCGCGGCCGGTGTGCTTGGTCTGATGAGCGTCGTGCTGCCGGTGTTGCTCGCCGCCGTGGCCTTCCGACTCATGCGCAATTCCGGTAAAGGGTCCAATAACCCGCGTGTGGTCACCGGTTGGGTGCTGCTCATGTGGTCGATTTGTTCGATCATCGACGTGGCGATCGCCGCCGACCACACCGGATTCGACATCACGATTCTGCAATCCGCCGGCGGCCTGTTCGGCTTCTTCCTCGGCTCACCGCTCGCCTGGGGCCTTTCCAACGTGTTCGCCATCATCATTTTCGTGGTCGTCGGCCTGTTCTCCTTGCTGATGATTACCGGCACCCACGTCACCGATTTGCCGGAGGATGCGCGCAAAATCGCCGCTAAAATCCAGCGCAAACCGTATGTGCCGATGGGCCAGGAGACGGATGGGAGCGCCAGCCAGTTTCCCAACGAGGTCCGTGTGGGAGATACCACTCTCGCCTTTGCCGACGGTGTTCCCTCGCATGACGGCGACGATGACGGCAACGACGACGATCAGGCCGGCGATGCACGGCCCAGCCTGTTCGCACGACTGTTCGGCCGCAAATCCAAGACCGAAGACGACAAAACTCTTGACAAGTATGCTGCCGACGATCCATTCGACCGTGCCGCCAGCCAGCATGGTGCCACCGCCGAAACCCCGGTGGTCGATCCGATGACCGGCGAGATTATCGGTGCGCGAACCATTGCATCGTCTTCGTACGACGGCCGTCCGCACCTATCCAGCCCTGTGCCTGCTGCCGATGCAGATGATGGCGACGCTTCCCGAACCCGCGTCATCACCAGTGGCCAGACCGTCGCCATGCCCGGTGGGGGAGCGGTAGACGACCCGTGGGCACCCAGTGCCGCCCAGGCCGGTACTGTCGCGCTCGCAGGGGCAGCCGGTGCGATGGGAGCGGCCGGAGCCGCCGGTGCCGCGGCTGCGGCAGCCGCGACCGGAGCCTACGCGGGTGCCGATGCGGACGGCAGCGGAGTCGGCCAGGGCGTGCCCAATACGGGCGGCCAGCCGAATGCCACCGCCGGCAACGATACAGACGACGACGCCAATAGGCCGTATCAGTTGCCCGACCTGAACCTGCTGACCAAAGGCCAGCCCCATGCGATGCGCACCCCGGCCAACGATCGCGTGATCCGGGCGCTGACTTCCACCTTCGAACAGTTCAACGTGGATGCCAAAGTCGTCGGCTTCCTGCGTGGCCCCTCGGTCACCCAATATGAGGTCGAGCTTGGCCCCGGCGTCAAGGTGGAGAAAGTCACCAACCTGCAGCGCAACATCGCCTACGCGGTGGCCAGTTCGGATGTGCGTATCCTTTCACCGATTCCCGGCAAATCCGCCATCGGCATCGAAATCCCGAACGAGGATCGCGAAATCGTGCACTTGGGCGACGTACTGCGCTCCGACAAGGCCGTGGGCGACCCGAACCCGATGCTCTCCGGCATCGGCAAGGACGTCGAAGGCCACTTCGTGACCGCCGACCTGACCAAGATGCCGCACCTGCTGGTGGCCGGTGCCACCGGTTCCGGTAAGTCGAGTTTTATCAACTCGATGCTCACTTCGATCATCATGCGTGCCACGCCCGAACAGGTGCGTCTGATCATGGTGGATCCCAAGCGCGTGGAACTGTCCGCCTACGCAGGCATCCCGCACCTGCTGACCCCGATCATCACCGATCCGAAGAAAGCCGCACAGGCCCTCGAATGGGTGGTCAAAGAGATGGATGCACGCTACTCCGACCTCGAATTCTTCGGATTCCGCCACGTCAAGGACTTCAACGAGGCCGTGCGCGCCGGCAAGGTACATGCGCCCGCCGGCTCCCAGCGCAAGGTGGCCCCCTATCCGTACATCCTCGTGGTGGTCGACGAGATGGCCGACCTTATGATGGTGGCCAAGAACGATGTGGAAAGCTCCATCCAGCGCATCACCCAGCTGGCACGAGCCGCCGGTGTGCATCTGGTGCTCGCCACCCAGCGTCCGTCCGTGGACGTGGTCACCGGTCTGATCAAGGCCAACATTCCATCCCGACTGGCGTTCGCCACCTCGTCCGCCACCGATTCGCGAGTCATTCTTGACACGGTCGGTGCCGAGACCCTGATTGGTCAGGGCGATGCGTTGTTCCTGCCGATGGGTTCCGCCAAGCCGATTCGTGTGCAGGGCTCGTGGGTGTCCGAATCCGAGATTCGCAAGGCCGTGGAGTTCGTGCGCACCCAGCGCAAGCCGAAATACCGCGAAGACATCGAACAGATGGCCAAGGAAGCCGAAAAGAAAGACAGCATGGAGCCCGACGAGGAGATCGGCGACGACATGGACGTGCTGCTGCAGGCCGCCGAACTCGTGGTCACCAGCCAATTCGGCTCCACCTCGATGCTGCAGCGCAAGCTCAGGGTCGGCTTCGCCAAGGCCGGCCGACTCATGGACCTGCTCGAATCGCGTGGCGTGGTCGGGCCGTCCGAAGGCTCGAAGGCCCGCGAAGTGCTCGTCCAGCCGCAGGACCTGCCGCAGGTGCTCGCCTTCATCCGAGGCGAAACCAGCTCGCTCGAAGCCACCGCCCCGCAACAGCCCGAACTCGGCGAATAATTCACCCATCGACCTTCCTCTGATGAGGGAGGTGCCCCGAAGGGGCGGAGAGAGAAGCGCGGCCACGCGGCCATCAGCACGCAACCTGATTCCCGAATAATGGCAGTCAATATCCAGCCAATACTCACTCAAGGTAGAAGTGTGGGGGTAACGTGAACACTATGGATGAGAACACAATGGACAAGCAGTCATCGCCCAAATCATCGCTGTTCGACGGATGGAACGCGCCGCCGAACCTGGTCACCTACTCGCGCATCGTACTCGTGGTGTTTTTCCTGACACTCGACATTCTCGCCGGTGCCTGGGGTGAGAACAACCTGACCATGCGCTGGGTCGCCGCGGTGCTGTTCATCATCGCCGCGTCCACCGATAAAATCGACGGTTGGATGGCCCGCAAATACAATCAGGTCACCGAAATGGGCAAGCTCATGGATCCGATCGCGGATAAGCTGCTTACTTGCGGCGCAATGATTGTATGCTCCGCGTTCGGCGAGCTCGGCTGGTGGGTAACCATCCTGTTCCTGATTCGCGAAATTGGTATCACCGTTATGCGTTTCTTCGTCATGGAGCGTCCGGGCGGCAAAGTCATCGCCGCCGCATGGCCCGGCAAGCTCAAGACCGTATTCCAGTGCGTGGGTCTGTCCATGCTGCTGCTGCCGTTCTGGTCTCTGGGTAACGGACAAGCCACGCCGTTCTGGATGACCGCTTACTACTTCCTGACCTACGCCATCATCTACGTGGCATTGGTCTTGTGCCTCTACTCGGGTGCCGTGTACCTGTACAACACGTTCGTCGCCCCGAAGCGGAAGTGACGGATATTCCAATGCGGGAATTGTGCGACAGTCTCGCGGCCGGCATCCTCAAGATTTGCGAGGCGAACAATACGAAAATCGCCTGCGCTGAATCCCTGACCGGTGGCCTGCTTGCCGATGCGTTCGTGCGTATTCCCGGCGCCTCCAACGTGTTGTTGGGCTCCGCTGTCACCTACGACATCAATGCCAAGGCCTCGATCCTGCACGTGGACAAGGCCCTATTGGATCGAGAAGGTGCCGTACACCCCGAAGTCGCCCGGCAGATGGCCATCGGTACCGCTCGCCTATACAGCCAGCCGGAATACGGCGACCGAATCATCGGCCTTTCCACCACCGGCGTGGCCGGCCCCGGTCCGGACGGTGATAAGCCGGCCGGACTGGTGTATGTGGGCCTGCGCATCCCCGCAAGCCTCACCGCGGACCATGCCGAAGTGCTCAAAGCCGTCGAACTCCATCTTGATGGCATGCGCGAAGAGGTTCGTCGCCTCACCGTATTCCACGTTCTGCAAAACTTGAGTCTATTCACAGCAAGTTTTAAGGAATAAAACCGTTGGGTTGTCGTGTTGTACATAGTGGAAACACTGAACCGACCTGGGAAGGGGCGATGGCGATGGAAACGATGACCCGAGTGAACGAACAGATGGATGTGGCCGCCAAGAAGCCGATGGCTGTGCAGCCGGGTGTCGCCCGTATGCGTGAACTGACTCCGGCCCAGCGCCGTGCGGTGATGTTCGCCCAGCAGCAGGTGCTCAAGGCACAGGCCGCCAAGAAGGCCAAGGATCAGCGTCAAGCCGTTCGTGAACGTATGTGGGATGAGGATTCGCCGTCGTACAAGCCGACTGCCGCCGCCGAGCCCGTGGTGGCTGAGGAGGAGCCTCGCGAGTTTTCGCTGCGTGGTGCTATCGGTCATGTGCTGCGCGAGCTGCGCACGCGCGATCGCCGCACGTTGCGTGAAGTCTCCGAGAAGGCAGGCGTTTCGCTAGGCTACCTTTCCGAAGTCGAACGTGGACAGAAGGAAGCCAGCTCCGAACTGCTGAGCTCCATCGCCGATGCGCTCGGAGTCTCCACTTCGCGCATGCTGCGCATGGTGGCTGATTATCTCGACTCGGTCGAGGGCTGATCGGTTGGCGGTGTGAAGCCGCGTCCCGTAATCTATGTCTAGCTGTGAACCCGTATCGCTTGTGGCGATGCGGGTTTTTGCTGTCCTGCGGTTGGTGGCACACTGGCGTGTATGCGTGAACGGGAATTCTGGGAATTACTTGAAGAGGTGTTCGGTCGGACCTACGGTCGTTCGCTGTCGCGTGATCAACGGATGCCCAAACTGGCGAATATGACCGTGGTCGAGGCGCTGGACGCGGGGGAGGAGCCACGCGTGGTCTGGAATGTGCTCTGCGACCAAATGGAGGTTCCGGACTCCAAGCGTTGGGGCCACGATCATAACGCGCCGCCCATGCCCGCCGTCTGACACTGCGGGATTACGGAGTCGCTGAATCGTGAAATTGGCGATTTCGGCGTGTTGCACGCCAAATTCGAACAAATGTTCGTGTGTGTGGTTATAGTTATCCACAGTGACAAGAAGCCGCATACGTGTGCACAGGGTGCTTGCCATCTGCCATAATCCTTACCGCAGTAGGGCTTAAGGAGGCCAGGTGGCCAAGCTCGGGCAAGCTGGAACCACAATGGTTGGTTTGGATTGCCTCACATGGCATGTCCGTCATACGGTGGAGGCATCCGATTCGCACACGACTTCGACAAGGAGAAGATCATGGCACTTGAGACCAAGCCGGCCAAGGACCCGGCAGCCGAGGACAAGCACGAGCTCGATCCCAAGCGCAAGGCGGCGCTGGACACCGCGCTGGCGCAGGTCGAGAAGAGTTTTGGCAAAGGTTCCGCAATGCGACTGGGCGACCAGCCCGAGCAGAACGTCGAGGTGATTCCCACCGGTTCGTTGGCTCTCGATATGGCGCTCGGCATCGGCGGCCTACCCAAGGGCCGCATCGTGGAGATCTACGGCCCCGAATCATCCGGTAAGACCACGCTCGCATTGCATGTGGTGGCCAATGCCCAGAAGAAGGGCGGCGTGGCGGCCTACATCGATGCCGAACACGCGCTCGACCCGGCCTACGCCCGCAAGCTCGGCGTGGACACCGACTCACTCATCGTCTCCCAGCCGGATAACGGCGAGCAGGCCCTCGAAATCGCTGACATGCTGATTCGCTCCGGTGCGCTTGACGTCATCGTCATCGACTCGGTCGCCGCTTTGGTGCCGAAGGCCGAAATCGAAGGCGAAATGGGAGACAGCCATGTTGGTTTGCAGGCCCGACTCATGAGTCAGGCGCTGCGCAAGATGACCGGCGCGTTGGCTCAGGCCGGCACCACCGCCATCTTCATCAACCAGCTGCGTGAGAAGATCGGCGTGTTCTTCGGCAACCCTGAAACCACCACCGGTGGTAAAGCTCTGAAGTTCTACGCCTCCGTGCGTCTCGACATCCGCCGCATCCAGACCTTGAAGAACGGCGACGAAGCGGTGGGCAACCGCACGCGCGTCAAGGTGGTCAAGAACAAGATGGCCCCGCCTTTCAAGTCCGCCGAATTCGACATGCTCTACGGTGAAGGCATTTCCCGTGAGGGCTCGGTGATCGACATGGCCCAGCAGGTTGGCGTGGTCAAGAAGTCCGGTTCGTGGTTCACCTATGAGGGTGATCAGCTCGGTCAGGGACGAGAGAAGGTCCGTCAGTTCCTTAAGGACAACCCGGCCATCACCGAGGAGATTGAGAACAAGGTCAAGGCCGAGTTCGGTCTGATCGGTTCCGCCGATCAGTTCGCGGAAGATGGCGAAGCCGCAGCAGCGGCCGCCGTCAGCGAGGCTGCTGCGGCTGACGTGGCCAAGGACAGCAAGGCCGCAGCGGCGCCTGCTGCCAAAACGACCCGTGCCAAGGCCGGCACAGCTAAGGCCTGAACATGATTAGTGCCGAAGCGTTCTTGCGGCGCAATCCTGTTGCGTCGCAAGACATGCCCATTGCCGAGCAGCATGTTCAGTCGAAACCGTCGGGACGTTTTTCTCGACGGGGGAGAGACGCTGCCGTTGTCGAAGATCCCAATGATTTGGACGCTTGCCGCGAGGCTGCATTGCGTTTGCTGGACGCGGCCCCGCGTGCATCCGGTGCGTTACGCGAACGATTGCTTGCCAAAGGGTACGGCGAGGCGATCGTGGACGAGGTCATCGAACGGCTGATTCGCGTGCAACTGATTGACGACGGCGCTTATGCCGAATCGGCCGTACGCTATTGTGCCGGTCGCATGATGGGCCGTCGTGGTACGGTCATGGAACTTGCTCGCAAAGGTGTGGACCGCAAGCTGGCTGAACAGGTGTGTGACGAAGCTGAACAAAATGGCATCTTTGAAGATGCCGCATGGGAATTGGGCCGCCAAATAGCCCGCAAAACCCATGGCCTCGATCGTCGGGTCCGTCAGCGTCGGCTTTGGTCCGCCGGCGGCCGCAAAGGCCACAGCCCCGAAACCCTCCGTCGAGTCGCCACCGCATTGTTGGTGTAGCCAAGAAAAAAATGAGACCTCTTATACCCCGGGTTCTGTCGTGCCGTGCGCGAACGCACGGCACGGATGGCCATCCATCTCGACCTGACGTTACCGCCAGGCTCTAGCAGCCTACCCGATGACACGGGCGAGCAGCCCTTACCGCCATCTGCTTGGCCTTGCTCCCGATGAGGCTTGCCATGCGACCTACTGTTACCAGAGGCCCGGTGGTCTCTTACACCGCCGTTTCACCCTTACCCGTCGAGGACGGGCGGTCTGTTCTCTGTTGCGCTATCTCTCAGGTCACCCTGGGCGGACGTTATCCGCCATCGTGCTCTATGGAGCCCGGAAGTTCCTCAGCCGATCCCAATGAAGATCACGGCCGCGGCCATCAAGAGGTCTCAAGCTTGCAATTATACATAAGGTGCGGAAAAGGCGGCATCCCGCCCTGCGGTGAGGCCATGACGTTGCCCGGTTATCCTGTTTTCTCCATAGTTGGGCATAGTTGGGCGATTCGTGAACGACGCGCCGAATATCGGATGGGGCGTGTCGGGCGTGTTGTGGCGTGTCGTATGGAGACGAATCAAATCTGTAAGAGCTTGGTATGTGCGAGAAAGAGCAAGAAAACGCTGCCTATCCATTGCAGTATTTACCATGACGAACAAACGAGCCAGCCTGATAAACCGGTATCAAATCTTCTTATAGGAGACTGCTGCCAAAACCCCAGTATATACATCGTTTCATTGCAGAGAAAAGCCCGGGAATAAACATATATTCTCTGGGCGAGTTTCCGGCCGTTCACCCATTGTTCGTCTACAATGAAACATACCCGGTCGGTGATGATGCCGTTCGGAACACATATAGCGGGTTACACCGCTTGAGTTAGAGGAGGTCAACATGGAAATCGTCGTTACCGGACGCCACACGCAGGTCAAGCAAAGGTTCCGTGATGTGGTCGAGACCAAGATGAATCGTGTGACCGCTATCGCCCCGGATGCTCAGCGCGCGCAGATCGTGCTGACCCATGAGGGCAACCCGCGTCAGGCCGATACCGCCAAGCGCGTGGAAATCACCGTTATCGCCGGACGTACCGTGGTGCGTGCGGAGGCTTCCAGCACCGATGAATTCAGTGCGCTGGACATGGCGCTGGATAAGTTGACGCTGCGTCTGCGTCGTACTCGTGACCGTCGCAAGGATCACCGTCGTGGTTACGCGAACCCGGTCCCGGTGGATCTGGGTGTTATCGCCCCGGAGCCCGAGCCGGAGGTGTCGGAGGAAGAGCCGAACAACAGCCCGCAGGCTGCGGTCGCCTCCGATCTTGGCCCTGGCGAATCCGTGGAGGTCCAGGTTGGGGATACGCCGATTGTCATCCGTCGCAAGCTGCACATCGCCGAGCCTATGAGCATCGACGAGGCGCTGTACGAGATGGAACTGATCGGACACGACTTCTTCCTGTTCGTGAACAAGGAGACCGGACGCCCGTCCGTCGTCTACCACCGTCACGGTTGGAGCTACGGCGTGTTCGAAATCGATACTCCGGAGAATGTCAAGAAAGCCTGAGGGTAAGGGCTGCTGACACGATCAGCTGATACCGCATGGACCGCTTCCAATATGGAGGCGGTCCATTTTTTCGTAAGAAGGTCGAAAAATTCGACTGCTGACGGTGCGAGGCGCTATTCTGGTACGCGGACACCACCACTTATCAGTCAAGGGAGAACCCAGTGGTCGATATTGTTGACAAAGCCCTGCGAATGGGTGAAGGCCACCAGCTCAAGAAGCTGGAGAACGTGGCCAAGGCCGTGAACGCTCTTGAGGACGAGATCTCCGCCCTCTCTGACGAGGATCTGAAGGCCCAAACCCCGAAGTTCAAGCAGGAAATCGAAAACGGCAAGAGCCTGGACGAGATCATGCCCGAGGCGTTCGCCACCGTGCGCGAGGTCTCCAAGCGCACCCTTGGCCAGCGTCACTTCGACGTGCAGCTCATGGGCGGTGCTGCCCTGCACTGGGGCAACATCGCCGAAATGAAGACCGGTGAAGGCAAGACCCTGGTCGCCACCCTGCCCACCTATCTGAACGCTCTCGAAGGCAAGGGCGTGCACGTGGTCACCGTCAACGACTACCTCGCCAGCTACCAGAGCGAGCTGATGGGCCGTATCTACCGTTTCCTCGGCATGAACGTCGGCTGCATCATCACCGAGCAGAAGCCGCCGGAGCGCCGCAAGCAGTACAACGCTGACATCACCTACGGCACCAACAACGAGTTCGGCTTCGACTACCTGCGTGACAACATGGCATGGGAGAAGGCCGACCTCGTGCAGCGCGGTCACCACTACGCCATCGTCGATGAGGTCGATTCCATCCTCATCGATGAGGCCCGTACCCCGCTTATCATCTCCGGCCCGGCCGAAGGCGACGTGACCCGCTGGTACCGTCAGTTCGCCAAGCTGGTGCTGAAGCTCACCCGCGACGAGGACTACGACGTCGACGAGAAGAAGAAGGTCGTCGGCATCCTGGACCCGGGCATCACCAAGGTCGAGGACTTCCTCGGCATCGACAACCTGTATGAGCCGGCCAACACCGCCCTGATCGGCTACCTCAACAACGCCATCAAGGCCAAGGAACTGTTCCTGCGTGACAAGGACTACGTCGTCACCCAGGGCGAGGTGCTCATCGTCGACGAGCACACCGGCCGTATCCTGCCGGGCCGCCGCTACAACGAGGGTCTGCACCAGGCCATCGAGGCCAAGGAAGGCGTGGAGGTCAAGGCCGAGAACCAGACCTTCGCCACCATCACCCTGCAGAACTACTTCCGTATGTACGACAAGCTCGCGGGCATGACCGGTACGGCCGAAACCGAGGCCGCCGAGTTCATGAACACCTACAAGCTGGGCGTGCTGCCGATCAAGACCAACAAGCCGATGATCCGCAAGGACCAGGACGACCTCATCTACCGCACCAAGAAGGAGAAGCTGGCCGCCATCGTCAAGGACGTGGCCAAGCGTCACGCCAAGGGTCAGCCGGTGCTGCTCGGTACCGCTTCCGTGGAAAGCTCCGAAGTGGTCTCCACCCTGCTCGACGTGGCCAAGATCCCTCACCAGGTCCTGAACGCCAAGCAGCATGAGAAGGAAGCCGCCGTGGTCGCCGTCGCCGGCCGCAAGGGAGCCGTCACCGTGGCCACCAACATGGCCGGCCGTGGTACCGACATCATGCTCGGCGGTAACGTCGAGTTCCTTGCCGACGCCAAGCTGAAGTCCGAGGGCTACTCTCCGGAAGACACCCCGGAAGAGTACGAGAAGCGTTGGCCGGGCACCCTGAACGAGATCAAGGCCCAGGTCAAGGACGAGCACGAGGAAGTCAAGGAGCTGGGCGGCCTGTACGTGCTCGGCACCGAGCGCCACGAGTCCCGTCGAATCGACAACCAGCTGCGCGGTCGTTCCGGCCGTCAGGGCGATCCAGGCGAGTCCCGCTTCTACCTGTCGCTGGAAGACGATCTGATGCGTCTGTTCAACACCCAGCTGGTGGCCCAGGTCATGGCCAAGGGCATGGAGGAAGGCCAGCCGATCGAGGCCAAGTCCGTGACCAAGGGCGTGCGCACCGCACAGAAGGCCGTCGAATCCCGCAACTACGAGATTCGTAAGAACGTGCTGAAGTACGACGACGTGATGAACAAGCAGCGTACCGTCATCTACTCCGAGCGCCAGGCCGTGCTCAAGGGCGAAGACATCCACAAGGACATCCTGCGTTTCATTTCCGACACCGTCGAGTCCTACATCAAGGGTGCCAACAAGGGATCCGAGAAACCGAAGGACTGGGATTGGGAGGGCCTGTTCAAGGCGCTCAACACCGTGATCCCCACCAAGGTCGACGAAGACGAGGTCAGGAAGATCGTCGGCGGCCTCAAGGGTGCGAAGGCCGTCGAGGCCGTGCGCGACCTGATCGTCGAGGACGCCAGGCAGCAGTACGGCGAAATGGAGGAGACCATCGGCGAGACCGGCTTGCGCGATCTCGAACGCCGCGTGGTGCTCGCCGTGCTCGACCGCAAGTGGCGCGAGCACCTTTACGAGATGGATTACCTCAAGGACGGCATCGGCCTGCGTGGCATGGGCCAGCGCGACCCGCTGGTCGAATACCAGCGCGAAGGCTACCAGATGTACAACTCCATGATCGAGGCCATTAAGGAGGAGACCGTCCAGCTGCTGTTCCACATCGACATCAAGCAGGTCGCCACCACCGACGAGGCCGTTGACGAGGTCGAGGAGACCGCCGAAAGCGCCGACACCATCGCCGTGGCCTCCGGCCCCGACGAGAACGGCGAATCCGTGGTCGAGGCCGCCGAGGGCGAAGTCGAGGAAGAGGACGAGGATACGGACGCCAAGCAGGCGATCGCCGAATCCGCAGCCGCCTCCGGGGCCGGCGAGTCCACGCTGCCTGTTGCCGGACCGGCTCCGATCAGCCACGCCGAAGGCAAGGTCCCGGTTTCCAAGCGTCCGAAGAGCGAAGAGCTCAAGACGCCGTGGGCCGACGGCCGCACCTTCCCTGGCACTGGCAAGAACGCCCCGTGCCCGTGCGGTTCCGGCCGCAAGTACAAGATGTGCCACGGCCAGAACGAGAAGTGACGCATCGCTAGTTAGTAACTAGCTCATGGCTCCCCACACGGGGAGCCATTTTCTATGCGGTTCATCAGCATGTATTCGTGCGGTGCCGTACGCGCGGGACGGCACGCGATTTTCGCGGATTTTGACGTCGTATCCCACACTGTTGCGGGATGGCACGAGTGTCAATCGATTGACTAGCGTGGCGTCCCGCAGTACGAATTACGGAATCGTTGAAATTCCGCCATTCTCGGTGTTATGGTGTCACGGTCCGCAAAGGGTGATGTGGGACGGCACGGCTCAAACGGCGAAAATGAGCTGCCGTCCCGCAGTTTTACGGGATAGCACAAAAAAGAGGCTTCTGCTGTTTTCGTGGGTTGTCGGGCGCGTCGCTCGTCCAACTGACGATGTGGAACCCGTCGGGCGCGCGTTCGGCGTTCGGGCACCACTCATGCACGCATGAGTCGATCCACCGGGCCCCGTCCCCGGCGACGACCCTGATGGAGGCGCGCTGTTCGGGCGTCAACGTTTGGAAGAACAGGCCGAACACGTCCCTGCCGTACCCGTCGTGCGCCTATATCGCCCGATGCCGTTCGTGGTCGACGACCACGGTGATGCACGTGTGGCCTTTGCGGTAGCCGGTCTCGTCCACGCCGATCGACGTGAGGCCGCCGAACGGAGACGGCATCGACGCTTTCAACCGTTCGGCGACCCTATGGGCGGCGTCTTCCGGCGGCGCGCCACGCGACGTGCGGAAAACCGCTTACGGTCTTCTGGTTCGCGACGCTCATCGGCCACGCGCGTTCCGATTCGAAATCGCGTGTGGACCGGCTGCCCGGCTCGGCCCACGGCACGGAAGCGACCACGACGCCGCACGCCGCCGCCCTGGTCATGCCCGCGGCGCCTCCTTCCGCATCGGGAGCATCGGAGCATACCCGCACGTGGACGCACCCGGATCTCGAGCACGGGTTCGGAACGCGGCGGCGAATCCGTGATCCGCGCATCCTCTGCAACCGTGCCTTTGACGTTCGGCAATCCGGTGAATGGGCTTTTGCTCAGGCGTTCTTCGTGATTCATTTCTTTGGTCGGAAAACAGAATACGCGGGAACGCCCCTCACGCTTACGAAACCAACGGCTCGACGACGAACCGACATCCACGAAAACAGCAATAGCGCCATATTTTGCAATATGGAAGATTCAGGGCCTTGAAATGACGAACCATTACAATGAGCGGCGAACATACATCACACGGCGTAGGAAACGCCAAGGAGGGCATCATGGCCGAGATCACATGGAAGTCGATTCTCACCAAGCTGGTCGGGGGAGACCACCTTACTGCTGAGGAATCGGAGTGGTTCGTGGACGACCTGATGCAAGGTAACGCCAATCCGGCCGCCGTGGGTGCCGCGCTCGCTATGCAGCAGCAGCTGGGACTGACCGCCGACGAGGTGCGTGGTGCCGCCAAGGCCATGGTCTCCCACGCCGTGCCGCTGAACGTTTCCGGTGGGACCACCGACATCGTGGGCACCGGTGGTGACGGCTTCGCCACCGTGAACCTGTCCACCATGGGCTCCGTGGCCGCCGCTGCAGCCGGCGTGAAGATCGTCAAGCACGGCAACCGCGCTGCATCCTCGAAGTGCGGTGCCGCCGATGTGCTCGAAGACCTCGGCCTGCCGCTGGATTTGAAGCCGGAGGCCGTCGGCGAAGTGGGCGACGAGGTGGGCATCACCTTCGCGTTCGCCCGCACCTTCCACCCGGCCATGCGCTTCGTGGGCCCGATTCGTGCCGCGCTCGGCATTCCGTGCGTCTTCAACATCCTGGGACCGTTGACCAACCCCGCCAACCCGGCACACGTGGCCATCGGCTGCGCCAACCGCAAGGTGAGCCCGATCATGGCTGCCGTCTACGCCAGCCGTGGTCAGTCCGGCTTGGTCTACACTTCGCATGAGGGCATGGATGAGCTCGCCCCCACCGGCCCGGTTTCCGTCTGGGAGATTCGCGACGGCAAGGTCACCGAAACCGAGTTCGACCCGACCGTGGATCTGGGCTTGGCCAAGATTACCGTCGAACAGCTCAAGGGCGGCGTTCCGGACGTCAACGCCAACGCATTCAAGGACTTCCTGGCCGGCAAGGACATTCCGTCCCGCACCACCGCACTGCTCAACGCCGCCTCCGCCATCGTGGCCGACGGCAATCTGGTCGGCAACGGCACACTGGCCGAGCGTTTCGCCGAAGCCTACAAGCTGGCCGAGGAAACCGTCGATTCCGGCAAGGCCGAAGCCCTGTTCGACAAGTGGATCGAAACCGCCAAGTCCAAGGCGTGATACACCGTACTCAGCCTCCTCTGATGAGGGGGGCTTATGTGTCTATATGGCGACTGTTATGGCGGCCGTGGCCTTGTGCGTGACTGCGACGCGCGGCACTTCGGTTGGTGCCGCTGATGTGCCGGTTGTGCCGGCCAAAGGGGACGTGACGATCCGTCTCAACTGGTGGGGAGGCGACGCCCGCATCAAGGCCATGATTGCCGAGTTACAGGAGTCCATCGACTTCAATTCGTGACCTATCTTGGCTCGGCCGCAATTACGGACGAGCTACGCCTGTGATACATTGGTTCGCTATCGCTCACACCTCGCCTACAAACAGCCCACTGGGCTGTTTGCTTAACGGCTCGGCCTCAGAGAGGGGAGCCAAGGACTACACAACCTACGCGAACTACACCCTCGCGCCGTCGTCGTAATAGCCACCCTGATCACCGGGGCGGTCTTTGCGGTTGAGGATTTTGGCCACCAATCCGCCCAGACCCAAAATGACGCCCAGCCCGAAGAGAATATTGAGCAGCGCGCCTAAGAGAGGAATCGCGTTCAAGCCGGGAACGAATATCATCACCGTTTCGCCTGCGAGACCGATGATGAGCAACGCCGTCAGCAGTACCGTAGATGCTTTGACCGGACCAAGATCAGGGTTCGGGGGAGTGAAGCCGCCATCATCATAGGCGTCCATCACATTATCGGTATCCAGCCAGCTGGAGCCGGTGAAATCACGGGGGCCTGACTGCTTGCCTTTTTTGCCGCCACGGCTCGGGCGAGCATCATCGGTGAACGAGCCGATATCCAAGTCATCTACGGAAAGCAGTGCTTCCTTCTCGCGTTTCTTGGCCTGCTTCTCGAACTTTTTGGCCTGCCTGGAGGAAGCCACGTCATGCAAGTCGGCCTGATGCTCGGCTTCGAACGCGGCCCACGCCGCATCCAAATCGTTCATGTCATGCGATTGCGGTGTATCGGCACCATTCGTGGCCGGTCCGGCGGCACCGGGAGTCGACGACTTGGACGAAGTATCGGAATCCTGTCCGTTGCCCGGCGTGGGGGTTGGCCGCTCTCCGTCGGCATTGCTATTCTGGTTCTCAGTCATAACTGTCACTCTAATCAGGCGACCGGCCAATGGCTAGTTCGTCTGCGGGAGGAATGCCAAGTGCTCTACTGGTTCTTCGTCAAAGGTCTCGGCCCTATTGCTCATCATCGTTTGAGCCCTGCTGTCAGCGGACTGAATAACGTGCCTCGAGAGGGTGGCGCGATTATCGCAGCCAACCATCTGGCGGTGATTGACGATGCTTTGATTCCGATTACCTGCCCGCGCATGGTGCACTTCATGGGCAAAGCCGAATACTTCGAGGGCAAGGGATTGAAGGGCAAGTTCAAGAAGTGGTGGTTCACGTCCGTGGGCGTGTTCCCGGTTGATCGTTCCGGTGGCAGCAAGTCGCTTGGCGCACTCGAGCATGCACGCGAGATTATCGAGGATGGGCACCTGTTCGGTATCCACATTGAAGGCACGCGCAGCCCAGACGGTCGACTGTACAAGGGACACACCGGTGCCGCACGACTTGCGCTCGAGACCGGTTGCCCGATTGTTCCGACCGCCATCATCGGCTCGGACAAGCTGCAGCCGATTGGCACGTCGATTCCCAAGAAGGGCAAGACCAAGGTGTTGTATGGCAAGCCGATTGAGGTTGCGAAGAAGCCGGCTGATGAAATTACACATGATGATTTGCGTTCGCTGACCGATCGTGTTTCCACCGCAATCCAGAAAATGAGCGGTCAGGAATTCGTGAACGAATACGCCCAGAAGGTCAAGGCCGAGCTCAAGGCCCAGCAGGCCGCTGAAGAAGCCGAAAAGTAATTAACAAATGAGGCTCCCTCATCTGAAGACAGAGGGAGCCTCATTCAAATCTCACACGATGGTGAGGGTGATGACGGTGGGGTTGCCGTTGGCGTCGCGCAAGCGAATCTTGCCGCCGTTGGATAGGTCCGTATCGCCGCTTTTCACGGTACGTACCGTGCCGAACAGGCCACCGAGCACCTTGTCGGTTTTCACCTCGAACCCGAGACCTTCAAGTGTCTTGGTTACGGCGCTTTCCTGTTTGCCGACAAGGCCGGACGGTATCGTCGCCATCTCCGGACCCTTGGAAATCACCACGTCCACGCTATCGCCCCACTTCAGCTGGGCTCCGGCTTCCTGAGACGCGGAAATGACTTGACCGGCCTCGACCTTGTCATCGTACTGTTCGGTGACATTGGCCGTGAGTTTCAACTCGCCGAGCGCGGCTTGCATCTCATCCTGGGTCTTACCGACGATGTTAGGCATGGTCACCGGCATCGGTCCCTTGCTCAAAGTAACCGTCACCTCATCGTTGTGCTTGGCCGTGGTACCGGGATCAGGGGAGATCGTCAATGCCACACCCTGCGGCGTGTCCATCGAATACTCATCCTTCGACTCGTCATGCTTGACATTATCGAAGCCGGCCTTCTTGAGCGCGTTCAACGGGTCCTTGCCATTGGCCGAATTCGCGTCGAGAATATCCTTCGGGATGGTGGTCATCCGCACGCCCTTGGACACCACCACCGTAAGCTCCTGATTGGCTCGCTTGCTTATGCGGCTGTTCACAACGGCCTTGGTCTTGTTCACGGAAGAAGAGATGATCTTGCCTTCCGCCACGTCGTCGCTGTATTCCTTGTGCGTCTTGTAGGGGATGCCGAGAGCCTTCAACGTGCTCTCATACGTGGCCCAATCCGCGCCGGCCAACGAGCATTCGGTGCTTGCATTCGCATCGCAGGTCACGTCATCCGGCTTGGGCACACTCCAATAGCTGCCCGGTCCGGCAAACCACCACCAGCCGGCGGTTCCGCCGATTGCAGCCAGTACCAGCACGATCACCAGTACGATGATGAGCGGTTTTTTGCTGCGCTGCTTCTTTGGCCCGGTGCCGTTGGAAGCGACGTCCGGCTCATCGGAAAAGGCAAGCGCTCGGGTGAAGGCATCGCCGGCCTGAGGCAGCACTTGTGTCTCGCTGCCGGACTGTGCCATGATTTGCGTCTTATGGGGAGCCGAAGCATCGGCTGGCGTCGACGAATCAAGTGCCGTGGTGGGGGCGACCGGAGGAGCCGGAGGATTGACGTCTGCGGCGCCACCGGTATCGACGGTATTGCTTGCGACATCATCGGCCAAAAACGCTGGTACGGACGGCTTGAACGTTGCTGCACCGGCAGGTACGCCGGTCAGCGGGGCCTGCTCGGCGATATTGCCTACCAGCGCTGCAGCGGTGGCATCGGTATGATCACCTCCGATGGGTTCGGCATGCAAACGGTATTGCCACGCCTCCAGCGGCAATTTGGCGGCCAACTGGCTCAATTCCTCAGCTGCTGCCGCGCCATCGGCGGGGCGAGCATCCACCTGACGCGCGGTCAGATGGGCGATGAACGCCGCCACGGACGGATCAATGCCCTGACAGACCGTGGCCACGGACGGCACGTCCTCATGAACATGCTTGAAAACAAGCGTCACCGGATTATCCGAATCGAACGGCACCTTGCCGGTCAGCATCTCCCATGCCATGATGCCCACCGAATACAGGTCGCCTTGCGCGGTGGCCTGATTGTTCTCGATCATTTCGGGAGCCAGATAAGCGGCGGTGCCCAATAGCATGCCGGTGGAGCTCAATGTGGCCTGGCTGGCGGCCTTGGCCAGACCGAAATCAGTGATCTGCACATGGCCGCGATCATTGATCAAAATGTTCTCGGGCTTGATGTCACGGTGAACCACGCCGGCGCGATGTGCGGAAGCCAGACCATCCAGCGTCTCCGCGACCACGCGCAGCGTCTCACGTACGGAGAATGTGCCTTGGGCGTTCATCTCATGCCGCAGATTGACGCCATGCACATATTCCATGACCAGAAAATCAAGTCCATTGAACTCGCCGGTGTCATACACCTGAACGATGTGCGGGTTGGCGATGGACGCGGCCGAATTGGCCTCGCGGCGGAACCGTTCGACGAACTGCTCCCGATGCGGGCCTTTGGCGAGTTGTGTGTGCATGACCTTAATCGCCACGGTGCGCCCCAGACGCTCATCGATGGCCTCATACACGGTGGCCATACCACCCTCGGCGATATTGCGCACGATGCGGTAGCGTCCCTCAATCATCTGTGCGGGCTCGTTCTCACTCATGTTGTATCGTACGGTTCCTTTAATCACGACTAAACATGTTCAGTGTACATGGCCCCGGTTACGCGGCCGGAGCATCAGCGCATAGTTTTCACGGGTTTTCACCGGTGTTCATGGTCTCATGGTCCGGCGGCTCGCATTGTGGACTATCGCAAGGATTCGGGGACGAATCGCGCACAAGCCTCGGTCAGACGGCGTTGCGCTTCGGAATTCAGCTCAAGACCGGCAATCGCCTTACGGGACTCACCCCATAGGGCAGCGATGCGCTCGCGGGATCGATCAAGAGCACCGGTCGACGTGAACAGTTCAATGGTGCGGGCCACCTGGTTGTCATTGCGACAATCTTCTTCGAAGATGGCAATCAGATCGGCCTTATCCGCCGTATCTGCCGCAGACAGAGCATCAGCCAACAGCACTGTGCGTTTGCCTTCTCGGATGTCTCCGCCAACTGGTTTTCCGGTATTGCGGCTTGATCCGACGACATCCAACAGGTCATCCGCCAGTTGGAACGCCAGTCCGAGCGGCCGGCCGACGGCCAACGCGCAATGCCTGGCCTGATCCGGGCTCTCTCCTGCGGCCAGCAGTGCAAGCAGCAGTGGAGCGATGGTGGTGTAACTGGCTGTCTTCCAGCGGAATACGTTCAATGAGGCGTTCGCCAGAGCTTCGGGATTGGACAGTGGGGTCATCTCGACGGCCAAGTCCAGTACCTGGCCGATTTCCACCTCGCGTTGCATGGTAAGAAACGCCTCGTTCAGGGCATCGGTGTTGGGAAGACGGCTGGCGGATCGGCGTGTGATTTCAATGCAGGCGGTGGCCAGAATGTCGCCGAGCATCAGGCCCAAGCCACGGCCTATGGCACCGCTGTGTACGGCCTGTTCCAAGGCATGATGTGCGGAAGGCTTGCCCCGGCGCAGATCGGATTCGTCGATGATGTCGTCATGCACCAGTGCGGCCGTCTGAAACACTTCAATGGCGCAGGCCAGGTCGATCATGGCGTCACGCCGATCAGGCGTCACGTCGCCGGCAAGAATATCGAAGGCGTCCAATGCGAGCAGCGCACGCAGTCGTTTGCCTCCTTGGCTGGAGGAGGCGGCTTGGTCCACAACCTGTTCCATCACCGGTTTCAGGGCGTCGGCAACCTCGTCGGTGGCGGGGGCGGCAGTCAGTTCCCGCACCAACTGAATGATGCGTGGCTCGATGATTTCGCGGTTGTTAGCAGTTGTGCACATGCCTAATAACTTATCCACAGGGTTTGAAGAACACAAGAACGTTGGGAATCAAGGGTTTTGAAGCTAGAACCACAATGGTCGTTTTTTCCTGCGTCATACGGCGTTTTCAGCCATAGTGGGCACACACCCCCTCGGCGCATGAGCTATCCGGCTCGGCGCGCACCACAACACCAATAGATTGCACACCATTAGTCAAGGAGGACATGATGAACAACAACACGCCGCACAAGCCGCGTAAGAGCCGACACGCCAAACGGCACGCCGCCGAGCAGACGGAGCCCTTTGGCTTTGACGAGTTGGAGACGAGATCACAGGAATTTCGCAATGATCGACGACTTCGAGGCGCGCAACAGGCTAATGCCGACTGGGTGGCCGAACCATTGGACGAATGGCTGTCTTGTCTTGATGCCGGGAACACCGACCTAGGCCGAGAGACGATGGCCGCGTTTGCGGTGGGCATGCGTGAGACCTTATCGATTCGTGATGCGCTGATTCTCTCGTTGGTTATTGATGAAAGCCGTTGCCCCAAGTCATGGCTTATGGAATTCGCGGCGCGACCGCATCTGGCGCGTACGAGAACACGAATGGGCGAGCTGCTGACTTGCGCATTCGAGGATGAAGGCATGATGCCGGATAAGGAGCGTTGCCATGCCGGCATCGGTATGTTGCTCGATATCGCCGAAGCCTCACCGGTGCCGTACTGCATACAGCCATTGGCCGTAATCGCCTACACCTTATGGTGGCTGGGCGATCCGCGAGCAATGGTGTTCGCCTTGCGATGCCTGCTGCTCGATGAGGATTGTTCGCTGGCGGCGATGATATTCTCAGCCGCCGATCGAGGCGTGGCACCGGCATGGTGCTCGGGCTGAGTGAACAGAAACGGCGGATTTCCGAGGTTTTACGCGCGATGCGCGGAAGGAAAGCGTGTGGTGATCGGCAACACGTCGGGCAACGATGTGGGAATAATCGTCCGTGGAGGGTGGTTTACTCACATAGTTGACGATTTGCCCTTGCCAGAAGTGGGCCCATGTGGTATATGCACTTCACGGCGAGAGATCAGGAGGAGCAGTTTTGGCCACGAAGGAAACGACGGCAACCAAGCAGACAGCCGAGTCCAGCGAGGAGACCGAGACCAAGAAGAAGGCCAGCTCTACGACCACCGCACGCAAGACTTCCGCCAAGAAGTCCAAGTCCGCAGAGCCCTCGAAAAAGACCACGCGCAAGTCCGCTGCGAAGAAAACCGCGAAGAAGGCCAAGGACGATGAGCTCGTCAAAGACGAGGACACTCAGGTCGATGACGAGCTTGATGACGATGCCGAGGTCAACGACGACGATTTGGACGTTGACGACCTCGACGAGGATCTTGACGACGTTGACGAAGACGATGCCGACGACGAAGACCTCGATGAGGACGATGCCGACGACGATGATGTGGAAGACGACGAGGACGAGGAAGAAGCCAAGTCCAAGGCACCCGAGCAGCCCAAGGAAAAGGGTGCCTACGTGGTCTCCGACACGGATGATGAGGAAGAGAACATCATCCCCTCGGGCAATCCGAAGCGTCGTGTGATTGCGGCCGGCGCAACCGCCGACCCGGTCAAGGACTACCTGAAGCAGATCGGCCGTGTGAGCCTGCTGAATGCCGAGCAGGAAGTCGACCTGTCCGAGCGCATCGAGGCCGGCCTGTACGCCCAGCACCTGCTCGACACCGAAAGCGAAGGCATGGAGTTCAAGCGCAAGCGTGAACTCAAGTGGGCCGCCGCCGACGGCAAGAAGGCTAAGGACCATCTGCTGGAAGCCAACCTACGACTTGTGGTCTCGCTCGCCAAGCGCTACACGGGTCGCGGCATGCTCTTCCTTGATTTGATCCAGGAAGGCAACCTTGGTCTGATTCGTGCCGTCGAGAAGTTCGACTGGAAGAAGGGCTTCAAGTTCTCCACCTACGCCACGTGGTGGATTCGTCAGGCCATCACCCGTGCCATGGCCGATCAGGCCCGCACCATTCGCGTGCCTGTGCACATGGTCGAAGTGATTAACAAGCTGTCCCGTGTACAGCGCCAGATGCTGCAGGATCTGGGGCGTGAACCTACGCCGGACGAGCTGGCCCGCGAGCTGGATATGCCGGTTGAGAAGGTGCAGGAAGTGCAGAAGTACGGCCGCGAGCCGATTTCCCTGCACACCCCGCTTGGCGAGGATGGCGATTCCGAGTTCGGTGACCTCATTGAGGATACCGACGCCATCGCTCCGTCCGACGCCGTGGCCTTCTCCCTGCTGCAGGAACAGTTCAAGCAGGTGCTGGAAACCCTGTCTCCGCGTGAGGCCGGCGTCATCAAGATGCGCTATGGCCTTGAAGACGGCCAGCCGAAGACGCTGGACGACATCGGCCGTGTGTATGGCGTGACCCGTGAACGCATCCGTCAGATCGAGTCCAAGACCATGTCCAAGCTGCGCCACCCGTCCCGTTCGCAGACCCTGCGCGACTTCCTGGATCAATGATCATCTGGCTCCCCTCTGTGAGGGGAGCCAAGCATTTGAAGAGAAAAATAGGACTGTATGCCCAAAGAAGAATACGGCGCCAAGGACCTAGCTGTTCTTGAGGGCTTGGATGCGGTGCGCAAGCGTCCGGGCATGTACATCGGCACCACCGACTCGCAGGGTCTTATGCACTGCCTGTGGGAGATCATCGATAACTCTGTGGATGAGGCCTTGGCCGGCTTCTGCAACGATATCGTGGTCACCCTGCACACCGACGGTTCCGTGGAAGTCGCGGACAATGGCCGAGGCATTCCGGTGGATAAGGAACCGAAAACCGGCCTGTCCGGCGTGGAGGTCGTACTGACCAAACTGCATGCCGGTGCCAAGTTCGGCAACTCGTCTTATAACGCCGTCGGTGGCCTGCACGGCGTGGGCTCCTCCGTGGTCAATGCCCTGAGCTCCCGACTGGACGTCGAAGTGGATCGTGACGGCAAGACGCACCACATGACCTTCCACCAAGGTCACCCTGGCGTATACACGGATGCCGACCCGGCCAATCCGTCTCCCGATTCCCCGTTCAAGCGCACTCGCAAGAACCGACCCACCGAGCTGGAAATCATCGGCAAGGTATCTCCCAAAACCACTGGTACCCGTATTCGCTACTGGTATGATCCGGAGATTTTCAACAAAACCGCCGAATTCTCATACGAACAGCTCATCGACCGCGTGCGCCAGACCAGCTTCCTGGTGCCCGGCCTCAAAATCACCATTGTTGACGAAAACGTACCGGAAACGGCGACTGACACCGCCGAAGCCATTGATGCCGACGCAGTCGAACCTGCGCAAGACCAGGCCCCGGCTTTGGACGTCTCGTCCAACGATGCCGAACTCTTCGACGACTCCACCGAGGCTCAAGCCGACAGTACCGAGAGCCTGTCCGAGGAGGACTTCTCGCTGACGGCCGGCGACCAGGTCGTCGATGGCGCGTTCGGCGAGCAGCCCGCGCACCCGCGCGTCGTGGAATTCCTGCACACCGGCGGCGTCAAGGACTTCGTCGACTTCCTATCCAAAGGCGAGCCGATCTCCGACATCTGGCGCATCCAAGGCGAGGGCACCTATAAGGAGGAGACCCAGGCCGTGGGCGAAGGCGGTGAACTGCACGCCCAGGAAATCGAACGCACCTGCGGCGTGGACATCGCCCTGCGATGGGTCAACGGCTACGACACCACAATCATGAGCTTCGTGAACATCGTGGAGACGCCCGGCGGCGGTACTCACGTGGACGGTTTCATGAACGCCATCACCAAGCAGATTCGCAAGGCGGTGGAAGACAACGCCCGCAAGCTCAAGGTGAACATGAAGGACTCCGCCATGAAGGTGGAGCGCGACGACATCCAAGCCGGACTCGTGGCCGTGGTCACCGCACGCGTGGCCGAACCTCAGTTCCAAGGCCAGACCAAGGACGTGCTTGGCACCGCGCAGGTCAAGCCGATCGTCACCCGGCTCACCGACAAGCAATTCGGCGAGATGATCACCGGCTCCAAACGCGGATACAAGGAACAATCCGGCCGCGTGCTGGAGAAGATCGTCGGCGAAATGCACGCACGCATCCAGTCGCGCAAGGCCAAGGAGGTCACGCGCCGCAAGAACGCGCTCGAATCCGCCTCGATGCCGGCCAAACTCTCCGACTGCCAGCCGGGCAATGACGACGTGGCCGAACTGTTCATCGTCGAGGGTGATTCCGCACTCGGTACCGCCAAGGCCGCCCGCAACGCCGGTTTCCAAGCGCTGCTGCCGATTCGAGGCAAGATTCTGAACGTGCAGAAGGCGTCGATTACGCAGATGCTCTCCAACAAGGAATGCGCGGCCATCATCCAGGTGGTGGGCGCCGGCTCAGGCCAGAGCTTTGACATCGAACAGTCGCGCTACCACAAGATCATCATGATGACCGATGCCGATGTGGACGGCGCGCACATCCGTATCCTGTTGCTGACGCTGTTCTACCGGTACATGCGGCCGCTTATCGAACACGGCTACGTGTATGCCGCAGTGCCGCCGCTGCACCGCATCGCGTTGACCGGCTCGCACAAGGGCGAATACATCTACACGTATTCCGATGACGAGCTGGCCGGCAAACTGGCCGACCTCGACAAGAAGCACATCGGTTACAACGACGACATCCAGCGATACAAGGGTCTGGGCGAGATGGATGCCGACCAGCTGGCGGACACCACCATGGACCCGCGCACGCGTATGCTGCGCCGCATCCGCATGGAGGACGCCGCCCAGGCATCCGAGATCTTCAGCCTGCTGATGGGCGACGACGTGCCGCCGCGCAAGCAGTTCATCGTCGACAACGCCGACGATTTCGACCGCTCCAAGATCGATACCTGATCGAAGACGTCGCTGATAATGACATCGTGCTTACCGAGAATTTCCGTAATTGGCGTTTGAGGTGAGCACGTTGTCATATGTTTTATGCGTGTTGCCCATGAGTCATTCGATAGACTGATGACATCGTTATCACAACCGGTGCCGTACTGTGAATGGGAGATGGGACATGGCCAGTCTGTTGCTTGCCGTCATCTATGTGGCGTTTATCAGTCTGGGATTGCCGGATTCGCTACTCGGATCCGCATGGCCCACCATGAGCCAGGATCTGAACGTGCCGGTGGCGTGGGCCGGCGGCATCTCCGCGGTGATTTCCATGTTCACGATCGTCTCGGCGCTGCTTTCGGACCGAATGACATTGAAATTCGGGGCAGGCAAGGTCACCGCCGTTTCGGTGGCGTTGACTGCGGCGGCCTTGGCCGGTTTCTCCGTTACCTCGAATTACTGGGTGCTGTTGGCCATCGCCATACCATACGGCCTTGGCGCGGGCGGAGTGGATGCGGCGCTCAATAACTACGTAGCCATTCACTACGAAAGCCGGCATATGAGCTGGCTGCACTGCATGTGGGGCGTCGGCGCATCGGTCGGCCCCTACATCATGGGCTATGCGCTCTCTCAAGGCCAAGGTTGGCCGTGGGGCTATCGGTACATCGCGATCCTGCAGGTGATGCTGACCGTCATCCTGGTGCTGAGCCTGCCGCTGTGGAAGAAACGTGGCGCAATTGCGGTCGGCGAATCGACCGATGACACCGCATCATCTGACGGCAATGCCGAGAGATTTGGCACTGCTGAAGGGGTGTCTGTTGCCGAACGCAAACCGCTCGGCGTGGCCGGCGTGCTCGCCATTCGCGGTGCCAAGGAAATCCTCGTGATGTTCTTCTGCTACTGCGCCGTCGAATCTACGGCGGGCCTGTGGGCCTCCAGCTATATGGTGATGCACAGCGGCATCGACAAGATCACCGCCGCCAGCTGGGCCAGCCTATTCTACGTAGGCATCACCGTGGGCCGTGCGCTTTCCGGCTTCCTGACCATGCGATTCAAGGACCCGGTCATGATTCGCCTCGGCCAAGTGCTGGTGTTCGCCGGCATCCTCACCATGTTCGTGCCATTGCCTCACCACCTTGGCGTGGTCGTTGGGCTGGTGGTCATCGGCTTCGGGTGCGCGCCGATTTATCCGTGCGTCATCCACTCGACGCCGGCCTACTTCGGCGAAGACAAATCGCAGGCCATCGTCGGCGTGCAGATGGCCTGCGCCTATGTGGGCTCACTGCTCATGCCGCCACTGTTCGGCATCATCGCGCAATATGTGACAATCAGTCTCTACCCGTGGTATTTGCTGGTGCTCTTGGTGCTGATGGTGGCCATGCACGAGCGTCTTCGCAAGTTGCGCGGCTGATCATATGCGCATTTGGGCCCGACGCCTACTATGCTTGGAGCCCATGGTGATAAGTGAAGAAGAACATGAACAGATGCCCGAGCCCGTACGGGAACGATTGGAAGCGCTGAAGGATGCGCCGGGCTCGGTAATCGTGGTCGGCTCGATGAACGCCGATTACACCGTAACCACTAAACGACTACCCAAGCCAGGTGAAACCGTCAATGGTGGTGCCATGAAAGTGCTGCCGGGCGGCAAGGGCGCGAATCAGGCGTCTGCCGCCGCTCGTCTCGGTGTCAATGTCCAGTTGCTGGGCGCGGTGGGCGAGGACTCCAACGCGGACTTCCTATTAAGCAAGCTGGATGAGGCCGGCGTCGACACCGCCGATATCCTGCATGTCGAAGGCCCCAGCGGCGCCACGGTAATCACCGTGAGCGCTGAGGGCGAGAACACCATCGTCTATTCGCCGGGTTCCAATGCCAAGGCAAGTGCCGGCTATGTGCAATCACATCGCACGACCATCGCCGAATACGCGGTATTGGGACTGTGTCTGGAGAGCCCGATTGCCACCGTTATCGCCGCCGCGCAGACCGCGCATGACGCTGGCGTGACCGTGCTGCTCAACGACTCGCCATTTATGGACGAGCTGCCTCACGAACTGGTGGAAGCCACGGATATTCTGCTGGTCAACCAGCATGAAGTGGCTCAACTGCTGGGCCTGCCGGATGATGACGTGGAATCACTCGACTGGTATGAGGTCGCCGAACGATTCACCGATTACGGATTCGACCGGGCGATAGTGACGCTTGGTGCGTCGGGATCGGTGGTGATCGAGAACGGACGTTGGCATCGCGTATCCGCCGCGCAAGTCAATGCAGTGGACACCACCGGTTGCGGCGACTCGTTCATGGGGACCGTGCTGGCTGGCTTGGCCGCCGGTCATACGCTGCTGCAATCCGCGCAAATCGGCTCCTACGTCTCCGCCTATGCGGCCACCAAGCTTGGTGCCCAAAGTGCCTACGGTACCGCCGAAGAAGTCATCGCCTACTTCAGCTGACCTATAATCGTACATATGTACGAAAGCCTGAGCCTGTTTTCCGAACCCACCAAGATGTGGTTCGAGCATGCCTTCGGTCAGCCGACCGAGGCACAGGCTCAGACATGGCCGGCAATCCATTCCGGTCGCAATGTCTTGGTCATCGCCCCTACCGGTTCCGGCAAAACATTGGCTGCGTTTCTCTCAGCCATCGACCGATTGATGACCGTGCCACGCACGCGGCGTGCCGGTGTGCGTGTGCTGTATATCTCGCCGTTAAAGGCGCTCGCGGCCGATGTGGCCAAGAACCTAGAACAGCCTTTGGAGGGCATTGCTGCACAATGCGAGGCGCAAGGGCTGCCCGTACCGAAGATCGCGGTCGCCACTCGTTCAGGCGACACCACCGCACAGGAGCGGCGGCGCATAGCCTCCCATCCACCGGATATCCTCGTTACCACGCCAGAATCGTTGTATTTGTTGCTCACTTCGAAGGCAGGGCGGATTCTCGGCACTGTCGATACGGTGATCGTCGATGAGATTCATGCAGTGGCGGGCACCAAGCGCGGCGCACATTTGGCGGTAAGTCTGGAACGGCTGGAGAACCTTGTCGCAGAATCGCGCAAGCGAGATGCAATCGATGCAGATGCTGATGAGGGCGGTGATGCCGCCGTTGATGCTGGCCGCGGCGATCGTCATATGCAGCGCATCGGTCTATCCGCTACGGTGAATCCGCCTGAAAAGGCGGCGCGATTCCTGGGCGGCGGGCAACCGGTTACCATCGTGAATCCCGGTGGGCGGCCTGCAATGGATTTGCGCATGATTGAGCCGTTGGAAAACATGCGTGATTTGCAGTCCGCGAATGCCAAGCAGCGTGTCGGTGGCGTGGATGCTGAACGGTCCGCTCCGCATATCAGTGGTGTCACGCCGGCCATGCAGCGACTTGCTGAACGCAGGGGCATTGTGCCGGTGGATGATAGAGATGTTTCTTCCACTTCTGGGGACGATTCTGATGCGAGTGATGAGTTTGATTCTTCCGCGTTGGTTGGAGCGGCGGGCGACCGTACCTCCGGTTCCATTTGGCCTGTGGTGGAACGCAGTATTTTGGATGAGATTCTCGCGCACCGCACTACATTGGTGTTCGTTAATTCGCGTGGTGTGGCTGAGAAACTCACTGCGCGCTTGAACGATTTGTATGCGCAGACCCGGCATGGCACCAATCCCGACACTGTGCGGGATCCGGGCTCTCCGGAAGGCCGCGAAGGGTTCTCCACGCATTACGATGCTGTGGTCGGCTCCACCACCATGCTTGTCGGCTCACATGAGGGCGATGATGTCATCGCCATGGCTCATCATGGGTCGGTTTCCAAAGATCGCCGCAAAATGATTGAGGAACGGCTTAAACGTGGTGAATTGCGCTGCGTGGTGGCCACCTCCAGTTTGGAGCTCGGCATTGATATGGGCTCGGTCGACTTGGTGATTCAAGTCGATACGCCGTTGTCGGTCTCCTCCGGATTGCAGCGTGTAGGCCGTGCCGATCATCAGGTCGGTGGCGTCTCTCACGCATTGTTCTATCCGCTCACCCGTCAGCAGATTGTCACTGGGGCCGCAAGTCTGGAAGCCATGATTGCCGGCGATATAGAACCATTGGCCGTGCCGCGCAATCCGCTCGATATTCTCGCCCAGCAGACCGTGGCCGCTGCCGCGATGCACGATTTGAACGCTGATGACTGGTATGCCACGGTGCGCCGTGCTGCGCCGTTTGCCGAACTGCCACGTGACATGTTCGATGCGGTAATCGGCATGATGTCCGGCGAATACAACAGCGAGGAATTCTCGGCCTTTCGGCCGCGACTGGTATGGAATCGGGATAATGGCCTGATTTCCGCCCGTCCCGGTTCGCAGAAAGTGGCCGTTACCTCTGGCGGTACGATTCCCGATCGAGGGCTGTACACCGTGGTCCTGCCTGAGGCGGACGCCGGCAAAGGCCAGCGTCGCGTCGGCGAGTTGGATGAGGAGATGGTCTACGAATCGCGCGTGGGCGATGTCATTACGCTCGGCACCTCCACATGGCAGATTCAGGAAATCACCCGTGATCGTGTGGTCGTGACTCCGGCTCCGGGCCGCACCGCCCGCCTGCCGTTCTGGCACGGTGAAGGCGCTGGCCGTGACTACGGTTTCAGCCGTACCATAGCCCGCTTCACCCGAGAAATCGCCGCCGGATTAGACGTGAAGCGGACTGAGGGGAGGTCTGCCGCAGAAGGTCCAGCTGTCCCAACCTTCATCCCAACAATCCTCACCCGTCTCCACCACGATGGCCTAGATGCCAACGCCATCACCAACTTGGCCCGCCTACTCTCCGAGCAACAAGCCGCCACTGGTGCAGTCCCCAGCGACCAAACCCTTATCGTGGAGCGCACACGCGATGAAGACGGCGGATGGCGCATCGTGCTGTTAAGCCCCTTCGGCCGCCGCGTTCACGAACCGTGGTCCATGGCCATCAGCCGCAGACTGCGCCAACGCTACGGTTTCGACGGGCAGGTATATGCCGCCGATGACGGTATCGTCATTCAGCTACCGGACGGTGACGGACATATTCCCGCTCAGGATCTGTTCCTTTTCGATTCCGAGGATCTTCAAACGGATGTAGAACGTCAGGTGGGCGAATCCGTATTATTCGCGGCTCGATTCCGTGAGTGCGCCGCTCGGTCGTTGTTCATGCCTCGTTCCGACCCGGGCCGTCGCGTGCCCCTATGGCAGCAGCGACTGCGCGCCGCACAGCTCCTGCAATCCGCACGTATGGCCAAGAACTTTCCGCTGCTGCTGGAAACCGCGCGCGAATGTTTGCAAGACGTATACGACATGCCCGCCCTGAACGAGGTGATGACCGGATTGCAAGCCGGCACCATTACCGTGAAGGACGTGGAAACCGAGTCGCCATCGCCTTTCGCCGAGAACATTCTCTTTGGCTTCGTCGGCGTGGTGATGTACCAGTATGACCAACCTCAGGCCGAGCGTAGCGCGCAACTGCTGTCTCTCGATCCGCACGTGCTCGAACGCTTGCTCGGCACCACCGATATGGCACAAGTGCTCAACCCGGACGTGATTCGCGAAGTCGAACAGGAACTGGGGGAGCACACTTTCTGGAATGAGCTTGCCGACGATGATGTGACTGGTCGCGTGACCCGTTACGCCAAAACCCATGGTCCTTTCACCGCCGATCAGCTCATAGCCGATCTACACCTCGATGCTACGGATGCCGTGCACACTCTGGATGTGCTGGCTGCCAAAGGCGAGTTGCTGCAAGGCCACTTTGTAGATGATGACGAGCAAGGCCAACAGTGGCTCCATAAGGACGTATTCCGCCGTATTCGGTCTCGCTCATTGGCCAAGGCGCGTAAAGCAGTCAAGCCAGTAGAATCAGAGGCGTTCCAGATGTTTCTTATCGACCGACAAGGTATCGGGCCGGTCGGCGGCGAACGATATGAAGGTGCTGACGGGCTCATGCGCGTTATCGAGCAGCTGGAGGGCATATCACTGCCCACTGCACTCTGGGAGTCGGCAGTATTCCCCGCACGAGTACGAGACTACCAACCTGCATTGCTGGATGAGTTGCTGACCAGCGGCGATGTGGTCTGGGTCGGCTCAAAAACCGGGGGAACCAGTGCGATGGACCCCGGTGAGGTTGCTTTCTATCCGGCGGATTCAATATTGTTCAGCGGTGTGGAACATGGTACGACATCGAACGCCTCAGACGCCACCATGCCGGAAGCGATTCTGACCGCACTGGACTCAGGGGGAGCGTTCCATGCCCGTCAACTGATGGATGCCGCCAAACGTGCGTGGAATGAGACCGCGGAGCCGGACATCAATCCAAACACCGGCGAAATCATTCCGCAAGAGTGGAGCGAACAGCAGTTCAAGGATGCCTTGTGGAGCTTGGTCTGGCAAGGTAAGGTCACCAATTCCAGCTTCGCGCCGGTGCGTGCATTAACCGCAGGCGCAGCAAGCCCGCGTAAATCCACTACATCACGTCGTCGTGGGCGTGTCGCTCCGATTCGCCGAGCCACTACGGATATGACGTTAGGAGGTTTGTGGTCCGCCGTAATCGGGCAAGCTGAAGCCGAAGACACCGACCAGACCGAACGGGCACTCGCACTGGTCGAGACGTTGCTGGACAGGTATGGCGTCATCGCGCAGCCGGTGATTGACAAGGAAAATATCCCGGGTGGCTACTCAGCGTTGTATCCGGTATTGAATCGCATGGAGGAGCATGGTCGACTGGTACGAGGCATGTTCGTCCGTGGTTTCGGCGCGGCCCAATTTGCCGAGCGCGACACCGTGGATGCGTTGCGTCATCCGTCAGAGCATCGCGGCCAGTCCGTGGTGGCATTGAGTGTGCTCGACCCCGCAAATCTCAGTGGCTCCGCCATCGCGTGGCCGGACGCGCCTGCCGGTGCGGGTAAACCGGCACGCCGTATCGGAGCCACGGTCGTGCTCAATGCGCAAGGCGCGCTACTATACGCGGCCGCCAAAGCCAAGCACCTGACAGCGTTCGATCAATCGGTCGGCCATGAAGCCGCTGTCAATGATTCCGACGAACAAATGCGCAAGGCCGCCACAGAACTGGCCTACGCCCTCAAACGCAATGGCACCGGCTCCGTGACATTCAGCGACATCAATGGCGAACCCCTCAACGCCCGTCACCCCTTCGCCCGCATCCTCCACCAGTCCGGCTTCACCCCCGTTCCCCAAGGCATGCGGCTGTACTGATTGAGCCCAGCTATCGAATGCGGTAGTTGGAGCCTCGTTGGGTCATGATGAGGCCGGCGCGGGTGAGCTTCTTATCCAGTGTGTAGAGGGCGTTCTTGAGTAAGCCCTGTTGCTCGAAGAATGGGCCGCCGATAAGTTTGACCAACTCGCTGGTGTTGACGAACTGGCCATCAGCCTTGACCAGCGCTTCAAGCAAACTGTATTCCAGACGGGACAGTGAGATTGCGCTGTGAGTGGATGCGTAGTAGGCCTTGTGATTCGTGGTGTCCAACGTGAGATTGCCACGAATGATCATGGCGGGGGAGTCGGTGGCAAGCGAGCCGACGTATGAGAGCAGTTCGCCATCGGAGAATGGTTTGCTCAGCGCGGCATCTGGGCGTCGTACGTTAGCTTGTGCGCTAGAGGCAGCATTGTCCGAGCGTTGTTCGGCTTCGGCATCTGAGTTGTTTGCGCGTGAATTCGCGCTGAAGGAGCTGTAGGGCGTCTCTTCGATAGGGGCGTACTCGTCAGGCAGCGCTCGCCAGCGGCTGCCTTCACCAATGGTTTTGCTGAGTGGCGTCGAAGTCAGCAGCAGAATCTTGACGGAGGCACGGGCATTGCGTAGGGATTCGATGAGCTGCTCGGTGGAAATGCCGAGCAGGGATTCATCAAGAATCACTGCGTCAAATGACTCCTTGGCGACAGCGGCGAGCGCGATACTACCGGTGCTTGCCAAAGACACCTCATGACGACCGGCAAGCAGGGCACCATGAATGGCGTGGGCCAACGGTTCATTGGATACGGCAACCAGTAGTCTCATCGCCACCTCCTTAATGCTTAGTGTAGGCCGGGTTTAGGGTCTCTTCTCTATTGTTTGGCTCACTATCGTTCGCTCCTCGCCTACAAACACCCCACTGGGGTGTTTGCTTTACGGCTCGGCCCATCAGAGGGAGCTTAATTGAGGTTACGCAATGAAGGCGATGGGGGAGGCGAGGTCTACTCCGGAACCGTCTCGGCGCATATCGGGCTTGGGAAGCTCGACCGGAGAGCCTGCGGATGTAGAGGCGTGCAACGGGTAGAGGCCCACCCAGGCAAGAATCAGCGTGTTCTGGCCCTTCAGGAATCGCTGGGAACGCACGCCGCCGGTAGCGCGACCCTTGGTGGGGTACATTTCCAGCGGAGTGACCTTCGCCGCGCCGTTTTCGGTGCCGGGCAGTGCATCGGAATCGCCGGCCACGGTGAGCACCACTGCACCGGATCCGGAAGTCAAGCCGTTCTCGCCCTCTTCATAGGTCCATGCCACCTTGCCGGCGGGAACCACGTTGAAGGCCGCCACACGGGCGCCCTCGGCCAGCTTGATGCCGGCCATACCGCCCGCAGTACGACCCTGCGGGCGCACGTTCTTCGCCTCAAAGGTCAGTAGCGAGGAATCGGAGGAGATGAACACCAGACGGTCGTCATCCTCGGCCACGGCGGCGAATACCACTTCGTCGCCATCTTTCAGATCAATGACGGGCCAAGAATCCATGGTGGTGGGTGCCTCACGATTCCAACGCTTGATGACACCGTTACGGGTACCGATAGCCAGCGACGGCAACGGCTTGGCCTCGGCGGCCCCGCCATCCTCGCTCTCGTCCTTGGCACTGGTCTTGCCGGACGTCGGCTGCTCCATGGCAATCGCCGTAATCACACGCTCACCGCGAATCGGATCGGTGGATTCGGTCATGCCGATCAGTTCGTCGGCCTGAACTCCTCCCTTCAGCGACAATGTGGCGGTAGCGGGCAAGGCAGGCAAATCAACCACATGCGCGAGCACCAGGCGGCCGGCCGACGTGACCAGCCCATACGTAGCGCGCGTGGAAGTCTCGAAGATTGTGGTGATCTGATCGTCTCTCAAACGCTCATCGGAAGTGGATCGTGCATTGAACACGTCCATCGCGCTTGGCGTGGTACGGGCAATCAAACCGGTAGCGCTCATCATCACCACGCACGGCTCGTCCTCGATCTTCAAGGCTCCGGTCAGCGTGGACTGTTCGCCGGTCTTCTTGGCCGCAGCTGCGGCTGCGGCCACATCGGCTTCGGCGGAGGAGATCGTAGTGGCGGCCTTCACCGCTTCGAGCGCGGACTTGGACACGCCCGAAGCCCCGGCACCCTGCGCCACGACCGGCGTCAACGTGCCATCCGGGTCGGCATCCAGCAGCACGGTACGGCGCGGCGAGCCCCACTTGGCGACCGCTTCGTCCATCTCGTCGGTGACCACCTGGTCGAGCGCCTCGGCGGAGGCCAGGATCCGGGTCAGCTCCTCGATACGCTTCTTCAGATCATCGCGTTCGGCCTCAAGCTCGATACGGTTCATCTTGGTCAGTCGGCGCAGACGCAGGTCGAGGATGTACTGAGCCTGGACCTCGTCCAAATCGAAAACGACCATCAAACGGCTCTTCGCGGCATCCGCATCATCCGAGGTGCGGATTACCTGAATCACCTCGTCGATGTCCAACATGGCTAGCAGCAGGCCCTCGACCAGGTGCAGGCGCTCCAGCGCCTTCTTCTTGCGATATTCACTGCGGCGGCGAATCACCACACGGCGGTGGTCCACCCACACCTGAAGCATCTCCTTCAGACCCATCGTGTGCGGGCGGCCCTCCACCAACGCCACGTTGTTCATGGCGAAGTTGTCTTGCAACGGTGTGTGCTTGAACAACTGCACCAGAACCGCATGCGGGTCGAAACCAGTCTTGATCTCGATGACGATACGCGTGCCGTTATGACGATCGGTCAGATCGAACGCGCCGGAAATCCCCTCCAGCTTGCGGTTCTTCACACCGTCGGAAATACGTTCGATTACCTTCTCCGGGCCCACCATGTACGGCAGCTCGGTGACCACGATGGCCTGCTTGCGGGCCGTGACATGCTCGATATGCGTGGCGGCGCGCGTGGTGAGCGTACCACGGCCAGTGGCATAGGCCTCACGGATGCCGTCGCGGCCGATGATCGTGCCGCCGGTGGGCCAGTCGGGGCCGGGCACGTAACGCATCAGCTGTTCCAGGGTGGCGTCCGAATGCGCCATGAGGAACTTGGCGGCGTTTACCACCTCGCCCAGATTGTGGGTGGCCAGGTTCGTGGCCATGCCCACGGCGATGCCCGAGCCGCCGTTGACCAGCAGATTCGGGATGGCGGCCGGCAGCACGGTCGGTTCCTTGAGCTTGTTGTCATAGTTCGGCGTGAAGTCGACGGTGTCCTCATCGATATCCGCGTTCATGCCGAGAGCGGCCGGGCCAAGCCTGGCCTCGGTGTAACGGGAGGCCGCAGGGCCGTCATCCAGCGAGCCGAAGTTGCCGTGGCCGTCTACCAGCGGCAGACGCATCGCGAACGGCTGTGCCAAACGCACCATGGCCTCGTAGATCGCGGAATCACCGTGCGGGTGGAGCTTGCCCATCACCTCGCCCACCACGCGGGCGGACTTCATATACGGGCGGTCGGGAGTCAGATTCATCTCGCCCATCTGGTAGACGATGCGGCGCTGCACCGGCTTCAAGCCATCGCGCGCATCGGGCAGTGCGCGTGCGTAAATCACCGAATACGCATACTCGAGGAAGGACTTGCTCATCTCCTCGTTCAGCGGCGTCTCGACGATATGCTCCTTGACCGTGCGCGGATCATAGGTTTGCGCGGACGGTTTGCGGTGTGATGCCATGAAACTCCCTTTCGAACGCCCCCATATTAGCGGGAGGGCGCGAAACAGTGCGCAGAGAACGGTTCTCGATAACAACTGTGCGCTGGTTTCGGTGCGCCAATCGCACATGTTTGCCGATAAAACGGCGTGATTCCAGTGTTTCAGTCGATGTGCGTTTGTTTGATTATGTGCGTTGGAGCGCACAGTTGTTATTGAGAACCGTTCTCTGCGCACTGAGCCAAGGGGAGGGGTGCTACTTGAATGGGCAACTATGAGTGTTGAGACGCCGGATATGGACGAGTTGCTGCGGCTGGTGCCCACAGTGGGCTATGGGGATGACGCCCCGGCCGATCGGCGTGGGGGAGCACTGCACCTGTCCGCCGTGCTGCCCGCCTTGTCCGCCGCCATCGGACATCCGGCCCCCACCAAGGTCCACGCCGATCCCAAGGCATGCCAGCGCGCGTTGGGGCTGCCCGATGCCGAATCGGCCATCGTGGTGCTCGTGGACGGCCTGGGCTACTGGAACCTCGCCATGCGCCTCGGCCACGCGCCCTATCTGCGTTCGCTGATGAACGAAAGCGCCAATCAGCGTCCCATCGCTACCTGCGCTCCAAGCACCACTGTGGCGGCCATGGCCGCATTCGGTACCGGAACCTGCCCGGGACTGACCGCAATGGCGGGCTATACGCAGCTCGAACCCGCCAGCCATAAGCTCATCCAACTCATCCAGTTCAAAGACGCGCTGGCACCCAAACCAGCCAATCCGCACATTCCTGTGCCGCCCATGGTCGATCCGCTCGACCTGCAGCGCGAGGAGACGGTGTTCGAGAAACTTGCGGCTCAAGAGGTGCGCGTCACGAGCTCGGGGTTGCCCAAGTTCTCCAAATCGCCATTGACCGAAGCCGCATTGCGAGGCACCGACTATCAAGGCAACGTCACCCCACGCGATCGTGTGCTGGCCGCCGCACGCGCCTCCCGCACCCCCGGCCTGACCTACCTGTACATCCGTGACGCCGACAAAGTCGGCCACAATTACGGGTGGGATTCCGAACACTGGGTGGCCGCATTCGAACATATCGACGCCCAGCTCGCGCTCCTGAAACGCAGCGCACCCAAAGGCACACTGATCGTCATCGTAGCCGACCACGGCATGGTGCAAACCGACATGGACCAGCGGATTGACATCGCCGTTGAACCGCAGCTCACCCGAGGCGTGTCACTGGTCGGGGGGGAGCCGCGCTCGCTGATGCTGTATGCCGAGCCGGATGAACGACCTGAGGATATAGCTTGCCGGTGGCGCGATTGTCTGCAAGACCGAGCCTTGGTGCGGACCAAGGATGAGGCCATCGCGGACGGATTGTTTGGACCGGTCTGCGAGCGAGTCCGGCCAATGCTCGGCGATGTGGTCGTGCAGGCAGCGGGAGCCGTGACCCTCGTCGATTCGCGTACGCAAGGAGACAAGGCCACCCACCTGCCGAGCGTGCATGGCTCCCAAACAGCATTGGAAATGGATATTCCCTGCCTGATCGATATGGCCTGATTCGGAAATTCAGTCTCCGAACAGAATCTCGTCCCAGCTTGGTACGGCCGAACGTCCTGATTTACGCTTGGCCGGTTTGGCTGGTGCCTCATGTTCGGTGGCGGCGGATTCGGCCGCCCGCTCCTGCTCGGTGGCTACTAGCTGTGCATTGGGGCCACTCCGTATGGTCTTGTCCGAAACATTGTCAGAGCCCTGCTCTGGTGCCGTGGCAGGCGATTGCTGTAATCCTGCGGCAGATGGCGAAACAGATCCGGCGGTCTGCGAAGAGACCGGACTGGGGGCCGTAGTGCCATGAGCCTGGGTCGTGGCCGGTGAGATGGACGTGGATAGATCCACTGGGGGCATGGAACCTGTGGAAGTGACAGAGGGCCGGATTGCGGCAGGCCGTGCGGCCGGAATCGAAGGCGTAGGAGCCGCCCAAGCAGACACGGCGCGCTCGATACGCGCGGAGCGTACGGAGTCGCCGGGCAGTTCGGGAATCGTCGGCTTGAGTTTGGAATCCGTGGCTGATTCCGGATTCTGTTCGCCGAGCAGTTTTCGAGCGGCATTGTTCAGGCTCATCACGGAATTGTCGTGCATATTCCACGTCCATTCGGCATGGATCTCACGGCCCGCGGAAGTGAATATCGCCACGATGCGCCAAGGCTCAAGTCCACGTCGGGTGGATTTCCAGGTCACTGATTCCATGCCGATTCCCGCAGAGGCCAGCGTGCGTTCCACCAGTTCGCTGATGGTGCGCACCCTGCTGTCTTTGGGTGCCGCCACGGCAAGGAACTGTTCGATGGCATACTGTTTCTCGGTCTCCACAGCCATGGAGAAACGACGTACCAGCATTTCGCTCAGATGATATTTCTCCGCGACACGGGCCGGATCGGCACCGGCGCGAATCAGCGACTGTATCTGGGAAATCGGCAAAGTGGACTGCTGATGCGGCTGGGGAGCCTGTCGCATCTCGCTTCTGACCTGCTTGGCCTCAAGAATCGCCCGTTCGAGCGTGTCGTCCACGCTCACAGCCATTTCCCTGCCGCCAAGGGAGAATACGAGGTCCCCCGTCTTGCTCACGCGCACGAAACGGGCTTTTTCAAGCCGATCATCTGGCATATTCGCACCACTTTCCGTCGCAAAGACATTACTTCTTTTAAGTATGCCCCACGTGTCGAACTTTACGAGTATTTCAAATCGTGTATCCTATGGGCGAGTACGGCGCTGACCGTGCTATATATATCGACTTACGAACCAAAGACGACGAAAGGACCATGATGGCTCAGGATTATGATTCCCCCCGCAACAAGGATGAGGACGAGGAATCGCTGCAGGCGCTGGGGAAGTCCTCGCAGAACGCCTCGAGCGACATCGACGACGATGAGAACGCCATCGCCGAAGACTACGAACTGCCGGGCGCCGATTTGAGCAACGAGGATTCCTCGGTGACCGTCATCCCCATGCAGGGTGACGAGTTCATCTGCTCGCAGTGCTTCCTGGTCAAGCATCGCAGCCAGCTCGCCTACACGGACGAGGATGGCCAGCCGGTGTGTGAGGAGTGCGCCGCCTGATGGCGTTCGACGAGACCTACAACGAGCCCGAATCCACCGAGGTCCTGGTCAAGAGCCTCGACCCCGAACATCCGGCCCAGCTGCACTATGCCCACGCGGGCGATGCCGGTGCCGACCTCATCACCACCGTCGATGTGACGCTGAAGCCTTTTGAACGGGCACTGGTTCCCACCGGCGTGGCCATCGCCCTACCTGCGGGCTACGTGGCGTTGGTGCATCCGCGTTCCGGGCTGGCCGCCAAGCAGGGCGTCACCGTGCTCAACGCGCCTGGCACCGTTGATGCCGGCTACCGTGGCGAGATCAAGGTGCCTCTGATCAACCTCGATCCGAAGCACACCGCCGTCTTCCATCCGGGCGATCGCATCGCTCAATTGGTGATTCAGCGGTATGTTGAGGCTCGGTTCATCCCGGCCGAGACACTGCCCGGATCCGATCGCGCCGAACGCGGGTTCGGTTCGACGGGAGTGGCGTCCTGACCGGATTAGGCCGGTTGAATGACTAAGGTGATGACGGCAACAACGGTTGTGGAACCAATGATGGCGAACAGGTGAATGCACAAGGCTCCGGTTCGCGGCTACAATGAACTTCATGACGAGGGAGGTGACTGGCATGGCAGAGATTGATGGCGAGCAGTACGCCGCCCGTAAGTTGGGTTGTGAGATCAGTGCCGATCCGCTCAATCCGCTGGATCCAATCAAGAAGGTGTGCAAGTCCCATCACCCCGATGAGGATTTGTCCATTCTTGACCGTGCCTACCGGCGTGCCGTCATCCAGCACTCCGCCCAGCGCCGCAAGTCTGGCGAGCCGTACATCATCCACCCGCTGGCCGTTTCCCAGATTCTCGCGGATCTGGGCATGGGCCCGATCGTGGTGGCAGCCGGCCTGTTGCACGACACGGTGGAAGACACCGACTATACGTTGGATCAATGCCGCGCCGAATTCGGCGACACCGTGGCCGGTCTGGTCGATGGCGTTACCAAGCTGAGTCAGCTTGAAGTGGGTGATTCCGCCCAAGCCGAAACCATTCGCAAACTCGTGGTGGCCATGAGCCGCGACGTGCGTACCTTGGTGGTCAAGCTCGCCGACCGCGTACACAACGCTCGCACCTGGCGCTATGTGAAGACCACGTCCGCCCAGAAGAAGGCGCGTGAAACCCTTGACGTGTACGCACCTTTGGCCAACCGACTCGGTATGAACGCCATCAAGACGGAGCTCGAGGAACTGAGCTTCAAGGTGCTCTACCCGAAGATCTACAACGAGATCGTGGTGCTGGTGGCTCGCCGAGCCGGCCAGCGCGATGTGTACCTGAAGCAGATTCTGGCGGAGATCAACGAGGATCTCGACGAGCAGAACATCAAGGCATACGTCACCGGACGCCCGAAGGATTACTTCTCCATCTACCAGAAGATGATCGTGCGCGGCCATGATTTCGCGAACATCTACGATTTGGTCGGTGTGCGCATCATCGTCGACACCATTCAGGACTGCTATGCGGCGCTTGGTGCCGTGCATGCGCGGTGGAACCCGGTTCCCGGCCGATTCAAGGACTACATCGCCATGCCGAAGCTCAACATGTACCAGTCGCTGCACACCACGGTGGTGGGCCCCGGTGGCAAGCCGGTCGAAATCCAGATTCGCACTTGGGACATGCACCGCCGCGCCGAATTCGGCATCGCCGCGCACTGGAAATACAAGGAAAACGGCCAGGCCGGCCGCGCCCTGAGCTCGCCGGACAAGTCCGATCGAAAGCGTGATGAAAACAATCAGGAGCTTTCCGAGGTCGATAACCTCAAATGGATTCAGCAGCTCGCCGACTGGACCAGCGAAACCCCTGATTCCAACGAATTCTTGGGCTCGCTCAAGGAAGACCTTGGCTCGTCCGAAGTCTACGTGTTCACGCCGAAAGGCAAAATCGTATCCCTGCCCGCTCACGCCACGCCGGTCGACTTCGCGTACGCCGTGCACACCGAAGTGGGCCACCGTACGATGGGCGCGCGCGTCAACGGTCGTTTGGTGCCGCTCGACACCACGCTCGATAATGGCGATACCGTCGAAATTCTGACGTCCAAATCCGATACAGCCGGCCCGTCACGCGATTGGCTGAGCTTCGTCAAGAGCCCGAAGGCCCGCAACAAGATTCGTCAGTGGTTCTCCAAGGAGCGTCGTACTGAAGCCATCGAGGAGGGCCGCGACGAGCTGACCCGCGCGATGCGCAAGCGCAATCTGCCGGTCAACACATTGCTTACGCCCGAAGCACTGGTGGGTGTGGCCGACGACCTTAACTTCCCGAACGCGGACGCCGTGTTCGCCGCCATTGGTGACGGACAGGTCTCCACGCAGAACGTCATCTCGCATCTGGTCAAGGATGCGGGTGCCGACGAGGTCGATGAGGAAGTCGAGCAGGAAGTCCTGCCGCTGAAGCCCATGGAACGCAAGGCCTCCAGCAGCTCCACCGGCGTGTCCGTCAAGGGCGTGGGCGATGTGTGGATCAAGCTGGCCCGTTGCTGCATGCCGGTGCCCGGTGACAATATCATCGGCTTCATCACCCGTAATCAGGGCGTATCCGTGCACCGCACCGACTGCCAGAACATGATCGATCTGAAAAACAAGCAGCCTGAGCGTGTGGTCGAAGTCGAATGGACCAGCACCAAGGGCCTGTTCATGGTCAAGATTCAGGTCGAGGCGCTGGATCGACGAAACCTGCTTTCGGACGTGACACGTGTGCTTTCCGACCATGGCGTGAACATCATTTCCGGTACGATCGCCACCGGTTCCGATCGCGTGGCCACCAGCCAGTTCAGCTTCGAAATGGCCGATCCGCAGCATCTCAACTCGTTGCTGGCAGCCGTGCGCAAGATTGATGGCGTGTTCGACGTGTACCGCATCACTGGTGCCAAGGAATCCGCCGAACCTCGACTGCGCAAGATGAAGTAGGCCGTTACCTTACTCTGGCTCCCTCTCAGAGAGGGGAGCCAAGAACACGAAAAGGTCCTGACTGGAATACCTGAACTGCGCCCCGATTGTTGGACGTGGTTTATTAAGGGTACCTGATTAGGCTGTGGGGGACATGTTCCGGAATTCCTCCGGGGTGTGTCCCTCCAGTCGTATCTGGCGGCGTTTGGTGTTCCAGTGGATGATGTACGCGTCCAGTTCGTTCTTGAACTGTTCGTATGAGGCGAACTCGCGTCCGGCGTGGAACTCGTCCTTGAGGTGGCCGAACACCTGCTCGGTCGCGGCGTTGTCGATGCAGTTGCCCTTCCTGCTCATGGACTGGCGGATGTTCAGTCCCGCGAGCCGGTCGCGCCACCACCGGTGCCGGTACTGCCAGCCCATGTCGGAGTGCGGGATCGGGTCGGCGTCTTCGGGCAGCTTCTCCTCGAGCATGGCGAGCAGGCGCCGCTGCTGGGCCATGTCGGGATGCCGGCTGACGTCCCGGGCCACGATCTCCTTGGATCCCATATCGTATACGGGAGCCGGATACGCCTTGCCGTCGGCGACCCTGAACTCGGTGACGTCCGTGCCCAGCTTCACCCACGGCCGGTCGGCCGTGAAGTCGCGGTTCAGCAGGTTCTCCGCCCTCGCGCCCGTCTCGTCCCGGTACGAGCTGTATTTCCGGTACGGGTTCGGCCTGCGTATCCGGCATTCCAGGCCCATGCGCCTCATGACCTTCAGCACGCTCTTGTGGCTCACCCGCACCCCGAACTCGTGCACGAGGCACATGCGTATCTGCCGGTGGCCGCACCCGTTGGGCGTGCGCGCGAATATCTCGGCGACCATCGGCTCGATGTCCGGCCGGGTCACGGCGGCCGGATGCGACAGAAGATGGTAATACGTGCTTTTCGCCAGTCCGGCCGCCCTGAGCAGGTGCCGGAGCCGATGTCCCAGCCCCGCCAGCATGGAGACGATCACCGTTCTGTCCCGGTTGCCGATCTCCACGCCAGCAGGGCGTCGACTTTTTCCAGGTACGCGACCCTCGCCTTGAGGTACGCGTTCTCCTCCTCAAGGAGCTGTTCCCTTGTGGGAGCCGGCCTCGGCTTGGATTTCGCGCCCCTGGGCCTGCCCTTCGGTTTCGGACGCAGCGCGTCCGGGCCGCCGGACCGGTACTCGCGGCACCAGCGCTCCAACGGGGCGGGACCCGCGATCCTGTACTTCTCCATGACTTCGGCCTTCGTCAGCCCATGCTCCACATGGTCGCGCACCGCCGCGAGCTTCGTCTCGTAGTCGTATCTCCTGTTGCCTTCGCGTTCTCCCATGAGCGCCGCCTCCCCGCCAAACCGGTATGACAACACCCATTTTCCCGCGGTACTGACGGGCACGCCAAGCCGGCGGGCGAGAGAACGCCTCCCGGCCCCGCCCCGGATCAGGTCGGCGACGACCCGCATGAAACCGTCATCGTAATGACGCCTGCGATCCCTACACATGAGAAACCGCACCTCCGATCATCGAATCTGAATTACTTCAGTCCAACAATCGGGGTGCGGTTCAGAATCAGGACCTTTTCGTATATGTTGTCGGTCTTACTCCGCCACGTCCACGGACAGAATCACGGCCGGCTCGAGCGGGCGATCCATCGGATCGGTGTCCAGTGCTTCGAGCTTATCGACGACCTTCTTGGAGTCGTCATCGGCGACCTCACCGAAGATGGTGTGGTGACCGTCCAGCCACGGGGTCGGCACGGTGGTGATGAAGAACTGGGAGCCGTTGGTGCCATGGACCTTACCGTCCATGCCGCGACGCAGACCGGCGTTGGCCATAGCCAACAGGTACGGCTTGTCGAACTTCAGGCTCGGGTCGATCTCATCGTCGAACTCGTAGCCAGGGCCGCCGGTACCGGTGCCCAGCGGGCAACCGCCCTGAATCATGAACTGCTTGATGATGCGGTGGAAGGTCAGGCCGTTGTAGAACTTGCCGTGGGAAGGCTGGCCGGTGTACGGGTCCGCCCATTCCTTCTCGCCGGTGGCGAGGCCTAGGAAGTTGGCCACGGTGTTCGGAGCCTTGTCGTCGAACAGGTTGATGGTGATGCTGCCCTCAGAGGTATTCATAATGATGGTAGTCATACGTTCCATGTTCTCATTGCCCCACGTCATTGACTGGCATTGCCGCCATCGCTGCTATCGAGTCGGCGATTGTCAGCCAATGAATTTGATGCCGGTTCCGCTGCTGCTACCGGTTGAGGAGCCGCTCGAACCGCTATTACCGGAGTTTGAACTGGATGATCCGCCCGTGGAGCTGGAAGAGGAACCGGAGCCATTGGCTGATCCTGAACCCGATCCGGTTGAACCGTTGCCGGTGCCGGTGGTGCCTCCGGTGGTGCCGGAACCGGTGGAACCGCCAGTCGTGCCCGAATTAGTGGAGGAATCGGTGCCGGTCGAACCATCGGTGGATCCATTGGTGTTGGAATCGGTTGAGGAGTCGGTGCCGGTTGAGCCGGACGTGCTTGAATCGGTGCCGTCGTTGGACGAGCCGGATGTGGAGTCCTTGGTGTTGGAATCATTCGAACCGTCGGTAATGCCCGGCTGCGGCAGTCCGTTATTCTGATTGGACGTGTCGGTCTGCGTTTTGGTGTCGGTTTGCGTGGGCGTGGTGGACGGAGTGATGATATGGTCCGTGCCACGGCCCTGCGTGACCAGCATGACGATGCCGGCGGTTACTGCCACGGCGAGCAGGCCGGATACCAGCGTGACGATAATGGCGGTGCGCTTCGAATTATGGGAGCGGGCCTTGCGCAGTTCATTGACCGAATAGGTTCGTCCGTTCGCTCGATTGGACACGACTTCGCGCGGCTTGCGCGCGGTGGAAACGGTATTGACCATGCCGGTCATCGTCGTATCGGACTCGGATTCGGCTGCCTTATCGGACTTATTATCCGTAGTGTCATCGTCATTGCCGGAAGACGAGGCCGACTGTAGTTTCTCACCGGAGGCGGTGAGTATGTTTTGATAGATTTTGGTGGCCACCGCGGAGACGATGTAGCTGGCTGCCGCGCCGATTACCGAGCCGGCGATACCGATTTTCGATGCCAGTAAGAATGAGGTGACGGCGGCAAGGGTGCCCGCCACGATGGATGAGAGGGAAAGACCTTCGAAAAACTTCTTCACAAGACACGACCGTAAAGTGTCGGGCTGGAAGGTTGCTTAAGGCTCGGTGATACCGAGAGGATGCCTACACGAGACCTTCAAAACCTAGCCAGCGGAATGTGGAATGACTCAAAAATATGGTGCCGATGAGCAGTGGGAATCAGCGCAAAGTGGCGCAAAGTAGCGCAAAGAACAACCGAAATTGGTTCGCTTGGAGCGAAAACGACGTTCAGCAGAACGTCATGCAGCCCAAGCGAAGCTGCCGTTGCCGGCACCCAACTCGAAATGCAGTTTGGCGATGCCAAGTCCGATTTCCGATTGCACGCCTTCAAGAGCCTCGGCCTTCACCGTAACGGTTCAGGGCAATGGAGAACCCATGACCATCCATGGCCGAAACTGAATCGTCAGTTCCGGTGCAGCGACTGTTTGGTCGGCTTGATTACCGACATCAGCACGGCGACGAAGATCAGCGCAAAGCCCACCAGTGAACTCCACATGATTGTCTCGCCCCAGAACAGCGCGGAGAACGTGACAGCGAACAGACTTTCCGTACACATGATGATTGACGCCTGCGAGGCAGGCACGTGAGCCAGACCGATGTTCTGCATGATCTGGGCACTCATCGTGGCGCCGAGGAACAGATAGAGCACGCTGGCCACTACTGAGGGTGCCAGCCAGCTGGCGTTCGGCATGGGTTCGGTGAACAACGCGCCGATGATGAACAATACGCCGGCAACGCCGAACTGCACAAAAGTGACGGCGATAGGGTCGAAGCGTTTGGTGTAGACACCAAGGCAGGTCAGATTGAACGAGAAGATGACCGCGGTGGCGATGGTCAGCCAGTCGCCGGCACTCAGCGACAGCGAACCGCCCGGCTTCAGCGAGACGAAGCCGACGCCGATCAGACAGATCACGCCGGCGACCAGATTGATGGCCTTCGGGCGGTTTTTTGAAATAATCCACGTGGCGAACGGGGTGAGTACGCAGTAGGCGGCCGTCAGGAACGCGCTGCGGCCCGGTTCAATGGTCTGCAGGCCGATGGTCTGGGTGACCATCGTGCCCCAGTAGGTCAGGCCCACCACGAGCGCCGGCACAATGATTTTCGGCGTCAGATACGGCACGATGTGCTTATGGAACAAGGCCAGCATGCACAGGCAGGCGCCGATCATGCGCAGACCCATCAGCCATTGGGGCGGAATCGCCTCCATGGCGAATTTGGCGAGCAGATAGCTGCCACCCCATAATGCAGCGCAGCCCAGCAACATGAGTCGGGCGAGATTCGGGGGAAAGTTGCGGGACCAGCGGCTGCGCAGCTTGCTGAAACGTTCGACCAAACCCATGGTGCACCTCAGGACAGTTAGGAAAACTTGTGGCTCTCTCGGCTCACAGATTACGGGAACTACCGGCCAAAATCGACCGGTCGATGGGCGTCGGGTGTGTGACAGGTGTGTGGCTGGTGCGCGACCGGGGCATGGCATCGCCAAGCAGGCAAAAACCGGATGAAAGCTGTGCGAAGGTGAGGTTCCTCACAGCGAACATCCGGGCTAGTCGCGTTCGAAACCGGTACTCTGGAAAGAGTAAGGATACGTTATCCGTATCAATCATGAAAGGATTCGACATGGCAGTCATTACTCCGGAAATCAAGGAATTCATCAAGAACAACCTCGGCTGGATCACCACCGTCTCCAAGGACGGCGAACTGGATCTCGGCCCGAAGATGTCCCTGTTCGTGCTGGACGACACGCACATCGCCTACCACGAGCGCACCGCCGGCCAGCACTATGAGAACCTCAAGAACGGTTCCCCGCTGGTCATCGCTTTCGCCAACCTCGAGAAGAAGCAGGGCTACCGCTTCCGCGGCAACGTGGTGCTGCACGTTGACGACGACATCTACAACGAGCAGGTCAAGGTCGCCGAGGAAAAGGGCACCAAGAAGCCGGCCGTGATTCCGGTTCTCGAAGTCACCGAGATCCAGGACCTTGCCTCCGGTCCGACCGCCGGCAAGACCATCGCCAAGGACTGATTAGCTGACGTATTGGTGGCTTCCTCGTCAGAGGGAGCCACTTTTTCGCTTTTTAGTGCGCAGTACTAGGTGACGGCCTTGGGCGTCGGTGGTGGCGAAGAGGTAGGTGCTACCACCGTCCTTGAGTTTGAGTTTTTTGCGCAGCTGGGCCACGGTTAGGGGGAAATTGCGTACGGCGATGTTGGCGTGCGTGAGGCCGGCCAATAGCTGTTTCAGTTCTTTCTTGTTCATGGTGGCGATGGATTCGATGGCGAATGACCTGCCTGGAAAATCGGCAATAGGTTCGGCCGCCACGAACAGGTGGCTATTCGGGCTGATGTGATGCACGGCGAAGCGCTGTTCGAGAACATCAAAGCATCCGGCCTTCATGATTGAGGCGTTGGGCTCGTAAAGGTACTTCCAATGCGAGGAATCGAAGTCGTTCGCGCTTTCCTCAGACAGGGAATCTTCGGTATTGCAAGTATTGCGTGCAGCCAAGGCAGAATCGCTGATAGTGGTGTGATTGTCGCTGTTATCGCCGGCCTTGTACGACAGCACCTGCTCGTCATTAGCACATACCACGAGCGGTGAGGCGTAACGGCCGCGCCCCAACACCAGCAACAATTCCTTGCACTCATTCCCGGTGGAGACGATATGCACCTCATGTACCGCGCCGGCGAAATCGGCGACGGTCTTATGCCAGTCGAGCATGGGGGAGAGCTTGACCATGACCGTTGGTGCCTTGGCCAGCAGCATATCCTTCAGGGTCAGCACATCCGGCATGCAATCGGCAATCGCGTAGGTACGCGAGCCATGATCGTCACGGCGGGCCGGATCGAGGAAGATCATGGAGACTCGGCCAAGCGTGTCAAGCACTGCTGTTGAATCATCATTGATGACTTCGGCGTGGTCAAGGCCGAGTATCGGGAAATTATGGCGAGCGATATCACATAAAATGGATTGTTGTTCCACATATATGGCACGATTGAACACTCGGGACATGTAAGAAAAGTCGACGCCGAAACCGCCGGTCAGATCGACTAGGGATGTCGGGGAGTCGTCGTCGACTGCTTCTTCGGCCAACAATCGCTGTGCCAGCCGAGCCTTGTACTGTGCGGTGAATTGGCTGGAACATTGTTCCATTGGGACTTGCGGCGGGAAAATCAGCCCATCATGGGACGCCCAGTCAGGTAGCTTGAGTGAAGCGCGCTGCCAGCCGGCAATTTGCTCCAGCGCGAACGGCACATCCACGTCGCCATCATGCTTGGCGTGCAAGGCCACATCACGCACATCTTCACGGCGGTGTTTGGCGATGAACGCCCAAGTCGACTCAGAAATCTCCATGCCGCCATTCTAGGGGTTGTGCTGAGATGAGTATGGCAAACCGCAAGAGAACGAGGTGGCGAAAACCGATGATCGATGAAGTGATGATGCTGCGTCATGGCCGTACGCAATACAATCTCGAACATCGCTTGCAAGGCCAGATCGATGTGCCGCTCGACATCGTAGGCCAATGGCAGGTTGACCAGACCGGATTCGCGCTCGCTTCACGGTATTACTGGGCCAAGGTGAACCGACTTGCCGAGCATCCCGAAGCCATCGCCCAGCCCGGTCCTGACGCCGCCGAACGCACTGATACGCGCCAGTTCGAGGAGGCTCCCGCCGCCGGCCGGCGCATGGTGGTGATGACCTCCGACCTGTTCCGTGCCCAACAGACCGCACACGCCTTCGCCGATATTTTGGGATTGCCAGTCACCTGTGACCAACGACTGCGTGAACGCAGCTTCGGCGAGTGGGAAGGCATGACCCGCGCCGAAATCAAAGCCGTGGCAGCCGACGACTACGCCTCTTGGAAACAGCACACTGGGGGCGAAACCAAGCATGGTGTGGAAAGCCGTGCCGCCGTGGGGCAGCGAGGTGCCGATGCCGTGCGCGCACTGGTCATCGACTCCGCCTATTCAGACAGCACGCCCACCACGCTGATGCTCGTCACCCATGGCTCATGGATTACCGCCACCATCTCCAACCTGCTCGAACTTGACCCGGACGGCATGAACGCACTCGGCGGCATGCGCAACGCCTGTTGGTGCCGGCTCAAAGTGCGCCACAGCGTCAACGGCACCCCCATCGAACAGCCCCTGTGGGAGTTGGAGGAATACAACAAGGCTCCCGCCATCGCCGACAGCGCCGACTGGGAGAACGGGCCGACCGATCTGCGAGGACCGCACATGCCAAGTTGGCAGCCAATCGTCTGGTGATGGTCGCTATGCGAAACCCCGCTCGCAAATTCGAACGGTGGGTCTAGACTAATCTCGGTTTGGAACCGTACAGCGATAGAACAGTAAGAAAGCGCGGAAGGCGGGTGAGACGACATGCTGAGAATCTTCAGCTCAATCAATGGCCAAGTGGAGCAGATCGAGAAACCGGAAAACGGCTCCTGGTTATGTTTGAGCGAACCCACTGATGTGGAGCTCGCCACCGTCGCCTCGCAAACCGGCATCGACCTGGCCGACCTGCGTGCCCCTTTGGATGACGAGGAACGTTCACGTGTAGACGTCGAAGACGATTACACGATGATCATCGTCGACATTCCCACCGTGGAAGAGCGTGGCGGACGCGACTGGTACGAGACCATCCCGCTGTCGATCATCGTCACCGAAAACCTCATCATCACCGTCTGCATGCAGGACACGCCCGTGCTCCACCCATTCATGGAAGGCACGATCCGAGGCTTCAACACCTTCATGCGTTCGCGCTTCATCCTGCAGATCCTGTACCGCAACGCCACGATGTACCTGCGTTACCTGCGCATCATCGACCGCGAAAGCGACAAGCTTGAACTGAAGCTGCGCCACTCCATGCAGAACCGCGAGATCGTGATGCTCATGGAGCTGAGCAAGACCTTGGTGTATTTCACCACATCGCTGAAATCGAACGAAATCGTGATGGAGAAGCTCACCACCCTGCAACGCATCAAGCAATACCCGGACGACGAGGACCTGCTCGACGACGTCATCACCGAAAACAAGCAGGCTATCGAGATGGCCAACATTTACAGCGGCGTTCTTGCGAACATGACCGACGCTTTCGCCTCGATCGTGTCCAACAACCTGAACAACGTGATGCGCATCTTCACCATCATCTCCATCACACTGTCCATCCCGACCCTGATCTTCTCGATGTACGGCATGAACTTCGATGGCGGCATGATGGGTATGCCGTTCACTGACAAGCCGTGGGGTTTCATGCTCATTATCGTGATTTCCATGGTGCTCTCCGGTGCGGTTGCCTGGTTCCTCACACGTTCGCGCATGTTCAAGTAAGGCGTTTGACGGTTATGCACCACTGGTCATCGTTCGCCAGCCGTAGCATGCTCCGCGCTCGCCGTCCGATGCGGCGCGGATTTCGCTCCCGACTGATGGCAGGATTCGCCGCGGCCTTTGGCGTGATATTGCCATTATCCGGTCTGGCCGGTTGCGGCCAAATTCAAGTCACCACCGTCTCCGGAGCGCCGGAGGGGCCCACCATCGCCATTGGGGTCGCAGCCGACGAGCCATCGGTGGGAGCATGGCATGACGGCACATACCAGGGCTTCGACATCACCATCGCCAAATACGTGGCCGCCAAACTCGGCTATGCGAACAAGCAGATCGTCTTCAAACAGGTTCGCCCCGAAAACCGGCGCTCCATGCTGGACAATGGACAGGTCGACATGGTCGTCGCCTCTTGGCCTATCACCGATGGGTCCAGTGCGATCGTTGATTTTGCCGGACCATACCTCACGACCAGCGTCGGTTTGCTGGTCAGGTCGGATGAGCGTGGCCGATTCACCAATGACGCAGGTTCGGTGGGTGACGTAGGCGACGGCACGGTGTGCGCAGTGAAAGGTGACGAGACAGTCGGCATCTTCCGCGGCAACCACCCGCAGGCTCGGATTCAGGAGCGCAGCAGTTATGCGCAGTGCGTCACGGCCGTGCAAGTAGGGTCGGCGGATGCCATAGCCTCCGATATGGCGGTGCTTTCCGGTCTTCAAGCGGCCAACGGGCCCCAGTATATGGACGTGATTGCGGACAAGGGCGAGGTCGGTTATGGCATCGCCGTGAGTCAAGGCACCAGCCAATTGGCGCAGAAAATCGCGGAAGCATTGGAAGACATGGTTGAGGATGGCAGCTGGACGGCCGCCAAGGATACGTTCACAAGCCAAACAAAGCTCACGGTTTCGCTGAACGGCGACCCCAAAGCCATCGTCTCGGATGCTGAATAACGATTGACGACGTGTCCAGTTGCGAGGCTACCTTGCTGATTTATGAGTGACAACGAGAAGAGCACGCAAACCGAAGAGCCCAACTTCCGCTACAACGCCGCACTGGCGCAGGACATCGAAAACAAGTGGCAGAAGATTTGGGACGAGCAAGGCACCTTCTGGGCCGCCAACGTCAACGGCGATTTGAAGGACGGCAAGGGCCGTAACGCCGAAGGCCGCACCGCCTACTTCGCCATGGACATGTTTCCCTACCCGTCCGGCAAGGGCCTGCACGTCGGCCACCCGCTGGGCTACCTGGCCTCCGACGTGGTGAGCCGCTACCACCGCATGAAGGGCGAGAACGTCCTGCACGCCATGGGTTACGACGCCTTCGGCCTGCCTGCCGAACAGTACGCAGTCCAGACCGGCCAGCACCCGCGCGTGACCACTGAGGCGAACATCGCCAACATGAGCCGCCAGCTGCACCGTATGGGCCTGAGCTTCGACAACCGTCGTACGTTCGCCACCATCGACCCCGGCTACGTGCGCTGGACCCAATGGATCTTCTCGCGCATCTACGATTCCTGGTACGACGAGGACGCCACCAACCCGTCCGGCTCCAAGGGCTCCGCACGCCCGATCGCCGAGCTCGTGGCCAAGTTCGAATCCGGCGAAAAGGCCATTCCGGGCCACGAGTCCGACGGCAAGCAGTGGTCCGACCTCACTGACGCCGAGCAGCAGGATATCTTGAACGACTTCCGCCTGGCCTACATCTCCAAGTCCCCGGTCAACTGGTGCCCGGGTCTGGGCACCGTGCTGGCCAACGAAGAGGTCACCGCCGAAGGTAAGTCCGAGCGTGGCAACTTCCCGGTCTTCCAGCGTGAGCTACGCCAGTGGTCCATGCGCATCACCAAGTACGGCCACCGCCTCATCGCCGATCTTGACGGCATCAACTGGCCTGAGAAGGTCAAGCTCATGCAGCGCAACTGGATCGGTGAATCCCATGGTGCCTCCGTGCACTTCACCGTGGCCACTGCCGACGGTGACAAGGACATGGAAATCTACACCACCCGTCCCGACACGCTGTTCGGCACCACGTTCGCCGTGGTTTCCCCGGAACATCACCTGCTGGAGAACGTGCCCGCCGAATGGCCGGCCGATGTACCCGAAGACTGGAAGGGCGGCTATGCCAACCCGGTCGAGGCGGTGAAGGCCTACCGTCTGGCCGCCGAAGCCAAGACCGCCAAGGACCGCGTGAACGAGGCCGGTGAGAAGACCGGTCTGTTCACCGGCCTGTACGCCACCAACCCGATCACCGGCGCGAAGCTCCCGCTGTTTACTGCCGACTACGTGCTGATGGACTACGGCACCGGTGCCATTATGGCCGTGCCTGGTGGCGACCAGCGCGATTACGACTTTGCCGTGAAGTTCGGTCTGCCTGTCATCTACACCGTCACGCCTCTGCCGGATTCCGGCGACGACTTGGCCAACTACGAGGGCAAGGCGCCGTTCGTCTCCCATGACGGCATCGTGATCAACTCCTCCGTCGAGGCCACCGAAGCCAAGGGCGACGCGCTGAGCCTTAACGGCCTGCGCGTGGACGACGCCATCGCCAAGGTCAACGCCTGGCTCGAATCCGCCGGCGTGGGCAAGGGCACCGTAAGCTACCGTCTGCGCGACTGGCTGTTCTCCCGCCAGCGCTACTGGGGCGAGCCCTTCCCGATCGTCTACGGCGAAGACGGCACCCCGCACCTGCTGCCGGATTCCGCATTGCCGATCAACCTGCCCGACGTGCCCGACTATGAGCCGCGCACCTTCGATCCGATGGACGCAGAGTCCAACCCGGAGGCACCGTTGAGCCGCAACGAGGACTGGGTCAAGGTCGAGCTCGACTTGGGCGACGGCAAGAAGACCTACTACCGCGACACCAACACCATGCCGAACTGGGCCGGCTCCTGCTGGTACTACATGCGTTACATCGACCCGACCGACACCAAGCACATGGTGGAGAAGGACGAGTTCGACTACTGGATGGGCCCGAACCACAACAAGTACTCGGGTGATGAAGGCGGTGTGGACCTGTACATCGGCGGCGTCGAACACGCTGTGCTCCACCTGCTCTACTCCCGCTTCTGGCACAAGGTGCTCTTCGACCTCGGCTACGTGGACTCGGCCGAACCGTTCCACAAGCTGTTCAACCAGGGCATGATCCAGGCCTACGCCTACACCGACGACCGCGGCCAGTACGTGCCGGCCGACGAGGTCGTGGAAGGCCCGGCCGACGCCTCCGGCGAGCCGACCTTCACCTGGAACGGCGAACATGCCAACCGCGAGTTCGGCAAGATGGGCAAGTCCCTCAAGAACATCGTGACCCCGGACTACATGTACGAGAACTACGGTGCCGACACCTTCCGCCTGTACGAAATGAGCATGGGCCCGCTGGACGAGTCTCGCCCGTGGAACACCCGCAACGTGGTCGGTGGCATGCGCTTCCTGCAGCGTCTGTGGCGCAATGTGGTCGATGAGACCACCGGCCAGGCCCATGTGACTGAGGACACGCCGGACGAAAAGACCCTGAAGCTGCTCAACAACACGATTGCCGAAGTGACCGCGGAAATGGAAGGCATGCGCCCGAACACCGCCATCGCCAAGCTCATCGTGCTCAACAACCACTTGACCGGTCTGAAGGCTGTGCCGCGTGCCGCCGTGGAGCCGCTGATCCTGATGCTCGCGCCGATTGCCCCGCACATCTGCGAGGAGATGTGGAGCAAGCTCGGTCACGCCGAATCCCTGTCCGCCGAGCCGTGGCCGGTGGCCGACGAACGCTACGTGGGCCACGACACCGTGACCGCCGTGGTGCAGATCAAGGGCAAGGTGCGCGCCAAGCTCGAAGTGCCGGTCGACATCGATCCGGCCGATCTCGAGAAGCAGGCGCTGGCCGCCGTCGCCGACCGTCTTGGCGGCAAGGAGCCGCGCAAGGTGATCGTCAAGGCCCCGAAGATCGTCTCCATCGTTCCCGCGGAGTGACTTGTTGCGAGCCAGCTCCCCTCTTTGAGGGGAGCTGGCTCGCGTAGCGAGACTGAGGGGAGCGTCAACCGCCCACCTCAATTGTGGATAACTTCATAAGCTAGAACCACATACCCCGTTTCAGCTGGACAAACGCCCATGAATCCATCAGCGTGGATGCATGGGCGTTTCTCATAACCATCGCGCAGACCATGCCGCCAACCGTTTGCGCGCATTCAGCAGGCAGAGCGCAGCCATGCCCCAACCGCGAGTGGAACGGCCCACGACGCCTCCGCCGCCTCCTGGCCATGCACGGATCCGTCCGGCTGGCCACCCGCCCCAAAGGGCGCAGAGCGGCCTGCGGCAGGCGACCCGTGACAAACGTGCGTTATCGGATCTGATTGGCGTACGTTCCGCCGATGCCGTCGGCGAATCAGCCAGACTCACCCGGGATCAGCCGCGATTGTCGTTCACCATTGGGCATGCCTTGGCCGTGATATTGCTGCTGATCGTCGCCCTTGGCATCAGCTTGGCATTGCTGGTCCAACAGTCGATGAATATGGCCATGCTGTCTCAACCGACCGCCATGCAGACCACGGGCGGCTCCGCTGGAGATCAGACGATGCCATCGCAGAACACCACGGACGAGAAACGCACGGATCCGCAGCAGTCGGAGCATTCCGATGCCACAGCGAACCCCGAATCGGATACCACGCAATCTCCGCACATGCAGACGGACGGCAGCGATGCCGGCGCTTCCACGCATGGTCTTATCAACCTCAACACGGCTACCGCTGAGGAATTGCAATCCATCAAAGGTATTGGGCCGGTTACCGCTCAGCGGATCATTGATCATCGCACGGCGATTGGCGGGTATACATCAGTCGATCAGCTGCTGGATGTCAAAGGCATCGGCTCCAAGACGTTGGAGACCATGCGAGGGCAGGTGACGGTCGGATGAGCAGGGATTGGATACTGCGCGAGCAGGGGAGCCGCGATTGGAGGATGCTGCCGATCGCCATAGTGATGTGGGCGGCGAGTCTGGGAGCGCACGCATTATTCGCATGGAGGATGTCTGATGGACTCGGCACCGGTCAGGCAAAGGCTGATGCCGGAGCTGGCATTGACGTCACCATAATCGGCATGGAATGGCCTGTCACACGAATATTGCCTATAACAGTGGCGTCATGTGCTGCCGTGGCGGCGATGATTGTGGTGTCTTTCCGCCTGCGGATCCGGTGGACGGGAACATTGACCGTATGCGTTGCGGTGGCGTGCATCGGCAGTATGACGGCAATCGCGTCGGACACCATTGCCTGGCATGATCCTGCCTCCGCACAAGCTCGCCAATCCAGTTCATACCACGAAGTCATGGCCACGGTGACGACGCCCGTGATCGCTTCGGACCAACGCACATACGATTGTCAGACGGACATACGGCTGAGCGGCATCACTGTGGATGGTACGGATGTACGTTCCACGGTCGCTGTGCGTGTATACGCCGACGAATCGTATTGTGGGCAGTTGCGTCGAGGCGCGGTCTATCTGCTGACAGGCGTATTGCAGCAAGCGCGATATGGACGCATACCACTATGGCTGCTCTTGGAAGGAAAACAGCCGGTAGCACAGGTGCGGGCTCCGCCGTGGCATCTCGCCGCGATTGCGCATGTGCAGGAGGCGTTTTTCACCGTGACCGAACAATTGTCCGATCAGGGGCGTGTGTTGGTGCCGGGATTGACGATGGGTGTGCTTGGCCAGGATTATATCGGCGGCGAGACCGGTCCGATGCCGGTCAACAGCACGTATGCGCAAACGTTGGAGAATCAGTTCCGCCAGTCCGGCATCATGCACCTCATGGCCGTATCCGGCGGCCACTTTGTACTGGTGGCGGGATTGGTGCGCCGGTTATGCATGTGGATGCTGCTTGATCGGCGGCTGACGGCGTTGCTGGTCTCTGGAGTATATGTGCTGCTGGCATTGGCGATGTTCCCCAGTGATTCGGTCACCCGCGCGTTCATCATGGGATTGATAGGTGCGTTGACGTATGCGATGGGGCGGCGTACGCAAGCGTTGAGCGCCCTGTGCTGGACGGTAATCGGTGTATTGGCGGTGAATCCGGATATGTCGGCCAGCTACGGATTCGCCTTGTCTTCGGCCGCCGTACTGGGTATCGTGCTGTTTGCGGGGCGGCTGGCCGGTGCCTTTGAGCGAGCGATGCCGCACGGCATCGCCGAAATGATGGCGATGACCGTGGCCGCGCAGTTGTTCACCCTGCCGATTCAGGTGTTGATGGAACCGGAGTTGCCGTTGCTGTCCGTGCCGGCGAACCTGTTGGTGTCGCCGTTTGTGGGATTGGCCACGATGGCGGGATTGATGGCATTGGCCTGCGCATGGTGCGAGCCATGGCTGGCCGGCGTATTCGCGTGGATATCGTCATGGGGCACGCTGGTGATGGAACGGGTGGCGTTGTGGCTGGGTGGCAGCACGATGGCCGTCATCCCATGGAAAGATGGCGTTACGGGTGCCGTGCTGATTGTGGCGGTGGAAATCGGTATCGGCATGCTACTGGTGTTCGTCAGCCGTTGCCTCCAGCATGTCCGTCGTTATGAGGCCGGAATGCCTGGCGTGCGCTTCGGTTCCGCTTGGCATGTCCGCCTCAGTCTCTGGTGCGAGGAGACGAGACGTCTCTTTACGCGGCGGCAAGCCGAATAGCCAATGCGGTATTCGGTGCAGCAACCATCGCAATAGCCAGCCGAACCTATGCGATAGGCCGCGCGGCATAAACCATCAGCCGGTAAAACTGCGATACAGTTGAGACCAGTTCAACCAGCTGCATGAAGGAGTGCCGGCGATGATGTTGTCTCATAATCCGATAGTCGAACCATTTGCATTGGCCCACGCCACCATCGTCACCGGAGATAAAGCCGGAACCATACTGCGTAACATGACGATCGTGGTCGGAGCCGACGGACGTATCGAACAGGTTGCACCCAGCATCGAAACCAGTATCCCAGCCGAATACCACTATCTTGACGGCACCGGCAAAATCGTGATGCCGGGGCTGATCAATGCGCATACCCATCTGTTCTCCCAAGGCAAGCCGCTCAATCCGAAGCTGGCGACGCCCAAAGGCCAACGTATGGTCGCCACATTCGCGCATTCGCCATTGGGCAAGCCGTACATGGCCGCAACCGTAAAACACAACGCCACAACATTGCTGGAGTCCGGCGTTACGACGATCCGCACGCTTGGCGACGTGGGATATGAAGTCGTGACATTACGCGATCAGATTGATGCAGGCCAAATCCTCGGACCGCGTATCTTGGCGTCCGGACCGCTGATGGCGATTCCCGAAGGCCATGGCGCCCCGCTTATCGCACTGACCAGCGGCACCCCGGAAGAGGCGCGTACCGCAGTCGCGCAGAATCTCAAGGCTGGCGTCAACGCCATCAAAATCGCCGCGACCGGCGGCGTAACCGATGCACAGGAAATCGGCGAGGCCGGCAGCCCGCAGATGAGCGTGGAACAGATGCGGGCGATTTGCGATGAGGCGCATCAGTACGGTGTTATTGTCGGCGCGCACGCGCAAAGCCCGGAAGGCGTGCGGCGTTCGCTGCTGGCCGGCGTCGATACCATCGAACACGGCAGCGTGCTCGACGACGAATTGATCGGCATGTTCCGGCACAATCCGAATGCGTTGCGCGGATACTCGGCATTGATTCCGACACTGTCCGCCGGCCTGCCATTGACCTTGCTTGGACAGGACGCGACCGGCATCACCGACATCCAATTGGAGAATTCCAAGAATGTGGTCGGCGGCATGGTTTCAGGTGCCCGTCAAGCGCACGAGGCCGGATTGATGATAGGCGTCGGCACCGATACAGGCATGACATTCGTGCCGCAGTACGCCACATGGCGTGAGCTGGAGCTGCTGGTCGCATACGCCGGTTTCAGCCCGGCTGAGGCCCTGCACGCAGTCACTGCCGTCAACGCCTCCATTCTCGGCGTCGATGCCGAGACCGGTTCTTTGGAAGTCGGCAAATCCGCTGATTTGCTTGTGCTGAATGCCAATCCGCTGGACGACCTGCGCGCGTTGGAACACCCGGCACTGGTCATCGCGGCCGGTCACCCGGTATGGCGTCCCGCTCCCAAGCGTTTCGCGGATATCGACGCCCTGTTGGATGAGGCATACGCCTAATCGCGGAGTGCTGCCGGGCCGTTATGCCGGCAGGTCATTGTCCAACCTGTGTGGCGAGATGGGGGCATGGCGAAAACAGCAGCGAACGTACCGGTAACCGTGGTGCCCGGAGGCGACTCGTATTTGAACGACGCGCGCACCAAGGCACTGTGCGCACAAGCGTTGAAGGCGCGACCCGACGCCGAACTCATCGAGCTCGACGCCACATCGGCCGACCAATATGCCTTCGATGAAGCCGTCAGCCCATCGTTGCTTTCCGACGTTGCCGTGGTCAAACTCGTCAACCTGCAGAATGCCGACGAAAAGCTCGCCGAAGCTCTGGTGACGTACACCAAGCAGGCCGCCAAGGATCCGAACGGCTCCAGCGTGGTGATCTGCCAGCACGAGGGCGGCGTCAAAGGGCGCAAGATCATCGACCAACTGGTGAAAGCCGGCGCTCGCAAAGAGGACGTGCCGGATTTGAAGAAACCGGATGCCCAACTCAATTTCGTACTCGGAGAATTCGAGAAACGCGGTCGTAGAGTCGAACCGATGGCCGCGCAGCAGCTGGTATCCGTGCTCGGCGGCAAAACCGGCGAACTCGCCGCCATGTGCGAGCAATTGTGTTTCGACTTTGACGATAATCCGATGGGGCTCGACCGTGTCAACCAGTATTTGACCGCCAATCCGCAGGTCACCGGTTTTGCCGTGGCAGACAAGGCCGTGGAAGGCAAAACCGCAGAAGCCATCGTCATGATGCGTGCAGCTGTGGAACAAGGGACCGATCCCATCGCGCTGATCGGCGCGTTGGCCATGAAGCTCCGTACCATTGCCAAAGCCTCGGCGGTCCGGGCCGGCACGATTTCACAGGCCGAAGCGAAAACCAATCCGTGGGTGCTGAAGAATGCGATGCGCCAACTTGGCGGCTGGACTTCGGCAGGACTCGCGCATTGCATCCGTATGCTCGCCTGGGCGGATGAGCAAAGCAAAACGAACGGCGGCGACCCGGTATATGCGCTGGAACGCTGCATTGAAGACATCAGTCATAAAGGTCGGTAAAAGTCGATAAAGGGGTATTTATGAGCGAACACACTATTGCGGCTCCCACCAGCGAGGCCATGCAGGAGCTCGGCCGCCGCGTGGCCGGAATGGTACACGGCGGCGATGTATTGCTGCTCTCAGGCCCTCTTGGTGCCGGCAAAACCACATTCGCCCAGGGCTTCGGCGCGGGGCTGGACATTACCGAACCCATCGTGTCTCCTACATTCACCATTGCCCGCGAACTTGACGGGCATTTCGCCGACGGCACTCCGGCTCATCTGGTGCATGTGGATGCCTACCGTCTGGGCGGCTCAGCCTATGCGCCGGGGCAGGACGCCATCGGGCGTTTGTTGGACGAGCTGGAATCGCTGGGATTGGACGAAGAACTTGAAGACCCCGGCGAGAACACGGTGGTGCTTATGGAGTGGGGCGAACAAATGGCCACCGCCTTGGCACCAGAACGACTTGAAATCCATATCGATCGACCTCTCGATTCCTCCGATGTCGCATCCGCTGGATCAGACGGCGAACTCACCAGCAACGGCACTCGTACCGTCGCATTCGTCCCAGTCGGCAAGCGATGGGCCGCGTTCGACCTGCAATAAGCCATGCGCCCATAGACTCCTCGATGTACACTCTCTAGAGGCTTTACGACTAGGAGGATTCATGGGTTGCACGTTGGTGATTGACACCTCATTCGGCTCGACGGTCGGCATTGTGGGGCGCGAGCCCATTGTAGAGACCGATTCGCGCACCCATGTGGAGAAACTGCAGGTCAATATCGCGCGCGCGGTCGAGGAGGCCGGCCTGACTCCTGCCGATATCGAGGAGATCGTCGTGGGCATCGGCCCGGCGCCATTCACCGGCCTGCGCGCCGGCATCGTGGCCGCCAAGGCGTTGGCCTTCGCCACCGGGGCCAAGCTCGTCGGACAGAACGTACTCGACCCGCAAGGCGAGATGATGAGCTTCGTGCTGGGTGACAGCGCCATGTTCGACGGCATCGATTTCCTGGCCGACGTGCCGCGCTTGAGTTCGCGCCAATCGGATGGTGACGTCCCGGACGCCGAGGCCAAGGAACACGAACTCGACCGCCACGTCACGCTGTGCGTCAACGATGCGCGCCGCAAGCAGCTGTACTTCTCGCTCAACCACGGCAGCATCAGCCTGCCGGACGAGGACGCCGCCGAACGACGCTGGATCGAGATGGATATCGACTACCCGGAGCATATCGTCGAACGGGTGAACGCGGCGCTCGCGGAACACGGCGAACGCGACGGCGTCAGCTATGTGGTGGATGTGGCCGGCCACGGCGCGGCCAAATACGCGTCCGTCTGGCAGGGACTGCGTGCGCTGGGCTCCGTGGTGGACGGATCGGTATTGGATGCCGGGAAAGCCGGGCTCGCCGTCTTTGCGACCACCGCGTTGAGCTGCGAACTGCGCGGCGACCAGGTCGTGCCGATCGAACCGTTGTACCTGCGCCGGCCGGACGCCGAAGTGCCGAACCCGCTGAAGCACGTGCTCGGCCATGCCGGTGCCGATAAAGCGTGAGGCGGGTTGTGTCCGATGATTGTTGATATCACTGCCGTAAGTCGTGATCTTGCGGTTCGTTCCATTGCACAGTTGGAAGGCGAACTGTTCGGCCGCGGCGCATGGAATGCGAACATGGTGCGAGAGGAACTGGACGCACCGGCCCGCACGTATCTGCTGGATGTGCTGGGGGAGGCGGAACAGGCGGTTGTCCGCGGCTACGCCGGCTTCTGGTATGACGGCGAGGACGCCGAGCTCATGACCATCGGCGTGGGCAAGGCATACCAGCGGCAAGGCATCGCCGCTGCGTTGCTTCAGGCACTGGTCGACGAGGCGAAACGTCAGGGCGCCTCGCGCATGCTGCTCGAAGTGCGTGTGGATAACGACCCTGCGCTGGCCCTATATCAGCGGTTCGGATTCGAACGCATGGGATTGCGCAAACGCTACTACCAGCCCGAAGGCATCGACGCATACACCATGAGCTTGGACCTGAAGCCGAGGGTCGTGGGCTTTGCCGCCCCGCAGACGGCATCGGCGGACATTGAAGACATCACCAGCAAGCAAACGGAGAAGAACGGAGAAGCACGATGAGCGAACCGGTTGTACTGGGTATTGAATCCACCTGCGACGAAACCGCAGCCGCCATCGTACGCGGCCGCGAACTGCTCTCCAACGTCGTGGCCTCATCCATGGAGGAACACGCGCGATACGGCGGCGTGATCCCCGAAATCGCCTCCCGTGCGCACGCCGAGGCCTTCGTGCCATGCGTGTCCAAGGCGCTCGCCGACGCGAACATGACGTTGGCGGATGTGGACGCCATCGCCGTGTCCGCCGGTCCCGGACTGGCCGGTTGCCTGGCCGTGGGCGTGTCCGGCGCCAAGGCGCTGGCCTGGGCTGCGAACAAGCCGATCTACGGCATCAACCATGTGATCGGGCACATCGCCGTCACTCAGCTGCAGTTCGGCCCGTTCCCCAAGGACACGCTGGCGCTGATCGTCTCCGGCGGCCACACCTCGCTGCTGCACGTGGAAGACATGCCGCGCAAAATCGACGTGGTTGGTACCACGCTGGATGACGCGGCGGGGGAGTGCTTCGACAAGGTCGCCCGCCTGCTCGGCTTCCCGTATCCGGGCGGCCCGCACATCGACCGCCATGGTCAGAACGGCGACCCGCACGCCATCAAGGTGCCGATGGGTCTGACCCAAGGCAAGGCCGGTGCCGCGCACCCGTATGATTTCAGTTTCTCCGGTGTCAAGACCGCCGTGGCCCGTTGGGTGGAAAGCGAGCAGGCCGCCGGCCATGAGATTCCGGTGGACGACGTGTGCGCATCCCTGGCCGATTCCGTGGCCACCGTGCTGGCCCGTAAGGCCATGCGCGGCTGCCGGCAGTACGATTCCAACACGCTGATCGTGGGCGGCGGCTTCTCCGCCAACTCGCAGCTGCGCGCCAAACTGCTCGAATTCGGCGAGAACTACGGCGTCGACGTCCGTATCCCGCAAATCAAGCTCTGCACCGACAACGGTGCCATGGTCGCCATGCTCGGCGTGAACCTGGTCGAAGCCGGCGTGGCCCCCAGCGCCCCCGACTTCCCGATTGACTCCGCCATGCCCCTGACCAAGGTCTCGATGTAAGATTTGCGCGGTATTCCCAAACTGATACTGGGAATACCGTGCCTCTCATCGGTGAATTGACAGTGACCTGTCTGCCTGATGTGAGTAGTGGTGAGGTCTTCGCCATGGATTTCCCGGTTGATGATGGGGTGTCGTGTCTGGCCACCAATACGATGAAAATAAAAAAGCCTCGGAGAACCGAGGCTTTCGATGGCTCCTGCGACTGGGCTTGAACCAGTGACCGTCCGATTAACAGTCGGATGCTCTGCCAACTGAGCTACGCAGGAATATTCAATTTTCATCCCGACCGGAGTTACCCGTTCAGGTGAGCTCCTGCGACTGGGCTTGAACCAGTGACCGTCCGATTAACAGTCGGATGCTCTGCCAACTGAGCTACGCAGGAATGTCTGCTGTGTTTGAGATTTCTCTCGCGCACAAGTCACATATCTTACATGCCTGCCACGAAAAAGCAAATTACATGCGTGTAGGGCATGTCGCGCTGAATTCCGCAGAATCGGACTCATCGAATACTATCTCATACAGCCAAAAACCGAACACGGATATACACTAGCGACTAACGGTAGAGGAGCTGGTGTCTGCTTGGCAAATACTGGAATCGGTGAAACGGAACAACCGTCTGAGTATGCGAACCCAGTGGGAACAATCACAAGAGTTCTGATGTTCCGCTGTCACTGCATGGCAGCGGTTGTGACATGGATCGGCCGCGGCTGAAGGTCGAACAACATGACGATGCGGCGATACTGTCACGCGAAATTTCATTGTGGATAACTTCGGAAGCTAGAACCACATAGGTCGTTTTGGCTGGACATCCTGTTTCGGACCCCTCAAGGTGGGTATCACCGGCAAAGAAGCCGGAATCACATCACACTCACACTATGGGGAGGAATCTCATGAATGCACCACTGTTGTTTGATTGGCGTCGCGACGAAGCCCGACGTGCCAGCCGGCGGCGTCAGCAGGCGCGTCAGCGGGCTCAGGAACGGCAACGGCGTATGGATGCCATAATCGCGTTGGCCGCCGTTATCGGCCTGCTGCTTGCCTTGGGAGTAGGGCTGGCATCCACGCCTCAGCATGTTGCGCATGCGGATACTGCGGTGACCGGAGATGCGGCATACACGGTGGAGGATTTCACCGATATGTCTGATTTGGCGTGGCGCAATGGCAATCAGTGCGAATCCCGATTCGACTGGCCGGTCGACGATCCACAGGTCGAACAACAGTTCGAGCGGCCGATCAACCCGTGGGCACCAGGTCATCGTGGAGTGGATCTTGTTGCGGAGCAAGGTACCGTAATTCTGTCACCACAGGCAGGGACCGTGAGTTTTGCTGGCAAAGTAGCTGGCAAAGATGTGGTGAGTGTACGGCATCGTGGAGGTGTCACGTCGACATTCGAACCGGCCGTTACCGAGCTCTCAGTGGGGGATACGATCTCCCGCAGACAGCCCGTAGGCATCGTTGAAGGCAGCTCGGACCATTGCGAAGACCGTTGCCTGCATTGGGGCCTCAAGCGAGGAACGGCCGATTATCTTGATCCACAGCAATATGCGGGGAGTCGAAAAATCGTACTGAAACCGTCATGATTTAACGGTGATTGTCGGCCGGAACAGGGCCGTACGGAAGAGACATCGCAGGCGGCTAGCGGCGTGACGAGTATGAATCACAGACCGGCATCGGCCAAGGAAATATATCCGGGGTCGATCAGCGCGGACTTGAGATTGCTGGCGCTGACAGCCAGCAACGGTTCGCTGATGGTCGGGATCTTCTTCACGCCGCCTACCTCGGAGTTCCTGATTGAAGGCATGGAATTCAGCGCTTCGTCCTTGTTGAGCTTGGCGCAGGCCTGAGCGATATCCGTGGCGATGGTCTGTCTGTCTTCCATGCCGGTCATCCATTGCTTGCCATTGACGATGGATGGGATGTTCGAGACATACGCGCCGTATCCGGTTACTAGAGGCCACTGCGAGTCACGGTCCTTGTCGGAAGCGGAGGTGTCCTCGTCCGCATCGTCATCGGAACTGGATGAGTCGTTTGCGTTGTCGTTTTCAGGGGATTTGATCGGGTCCGGCACGGCGTCGCGGCTGAGATCCTTCTTGCCGGTGATATTGCCGACAATGCCCGAGATGGTGATCTGCGGATTGATATCGGCGGCAGAGCCGGTGTATCCCAGATCGTCCAATTCCTTGACGACCTCGGAGGCGATGTAGTCGTTCATCGTGATGATGCCGTCAATACGGGTGAGTGTGGACTGTCCGTCGGTTTTTGCCAGACGCTTGTCAAGCACTTTCGCAGTGGAGCCTTCCTTAGCGGCATCGTAGGCCACGGCTTGCCAATCGTTTTCCGTGGATTTGCCGTCCAAGGTGCCTGAAGGGCTTTCCACAACGCCCTTCTGATAGTAGGAGCCCAGTACCTGCCAGATACCACGGAACGCCTCTTGGGCGAACGTGGAATCGTTGGCGTTGCCTTTTTCGTCCACGGCGGTGTATGGCAGCAGCACCTCAATGTATTTGGGGTTGTCTTTACTGGCCTTATCCAACTTGAGTTTGGACACCATCTTTTCCGCCTGTAGCTTGCCGATGGTCTGGGCGTCCGAGAACTTGACGAAGGCGTCCGGCTTATATCCCTCGATACTGTTGCCGAGCAATACCACATGCATGCCGGATTCCTTGGCCAGCTTGAGCGATGAGACCAGCCGGTCCACGGCCTGCGCCTGCTCGTCCGATGCAGTGCTGTCGCTCTCAGTGTTGGACGAATCGTCTTTGGACGAGTCGTCTTCGGAAGATTCACCGTCAGAAGTAGCTTCCCCATCCGTGGCATCGTTGGTGCTCAGGTTCTGGCTGATGTAATCGCCGTATTGGCGAGTGGAAGCGTCGGCCTCGACTACTGGAGCCACGAGCAATGTCATGTTGTCGGGCGCGATGGCAATGCCGGAATCGTCCGTGGTGTTATTCGAAAGATGATCGACCACAAAGTCTTGGATGGCGCGGCTTTGCTTGGCCAACGAGTCGGACGTCGTATGATCGATATCGCCTTTCTTGAAACCGGCGTCGGCCAGAGCCTTGGCTAGGTCAGGCACCAGCTTCGCCCATTTGTTCAGTGGCGTCTGCTGGTTCAGCGTAATGCCGTCCGAAGGTGTGAACACGGCCACGCCGCCGGCAGAATTGGACGTCACCGTGGTTTGACCATCTACAACGGTCTTATTGTCTGAGGTGCACGCGGTCAGTGACAGCACCATCGCGCAGGATGCGATAATGGCGGCGAGCAGGGTGGTTGAGCGGCGTGCGAACACCATAAGCGGCGAAACCTCCTCAAGCGGGCGTGAAAACAAGCTGAATCACGATTCTAGTAGGCCGTATACGAAAAAGTCCCGGACCAGTGGACAAATCGCCACATATCCGGGAACAATTAGAGGTATTACGTGCGTGCATCGAACAACTGTCATGATTATCGTGCTGAGGAACATTCCAGATGAAGCACGACAATCATGACAGTTTGCGACATGACATGACCCATGTAGGTCCGCACGATGTGTTCGATGATTTACTCGGCCAGAGCCTTGGCCAGGTTCTCGTCCAGCGCGTTCATGAAGCCGTCGGTGTCGAGCCACGGTTCGTCCGGGCCGATGAGCATGGCCAGATCCTTGGTCATCTGACCGCCTTCAACGGTGTCGACGATGACCTTCTCCAGCGTCTTGGCGAAGTGACGGACTTCGGGCGTGCCGTCCAGATCGGCGCGGTGCTTAAGGCCGCCGGTCCACGCGAAGATGGATGCGATTGGGTTGGTGGAGGTCTTCTCGCCCTTCTGCCAGCGGCGGTAGTGACGGGTCACGGTGCCGTGCGCCGCTTCGGCCTCGACGGTCTGGCCGTCCGGGGTCATGAGCACGGAGGTCATGAGGCCCAGCGAACCGAAGCCCTGGGCCACGGAGTCGGACTGCACATCGCCATCGTAGTTCTTGCAGGCCCAGATGTAACCGCCGTGCCACTTCAGGGAGCTGGCCACCATGTCGTCGATCAGGCGGTGCTCGTAAGTCAGGCCGGCCTCGGCGTACCTGTCCTTGTATTCGGTCTCGAACACCTCGGCAAAGATGTCCTTGAACTGGCCGTCGTAGGCCTTCAAAATCGTGTTCTTGGTGGACAAGTACACCGGGTAATGACGCATCAGGCCGTAGTTGAAGCAGGCGCGAGCGAAACCGCGGATCGAATCGTTGACGTTGTACTGCACCTGGGCCACGCCGCCGTCTTCGCCGTAGTTGTAGACCACGTGCTGAATCGGCTCGGAGCCATCGTCCGGAGTGAAGGTGACGGTCAGCTGGCCGGCTCCCGGAACCTTGAAATCGGTGGCCTTGTACTGGTCGCCGAATGCGTGACGGGCTACGACGATCGGCTTGGTCCAGCCGGGCACCAGACGAGGCACGTTGCTCATCACAATCGGCTCGCGGAAGATCGTGCCGCCCAGGATGTTGCGGATGGTGCCGTTGGGGGACTTCCACATCTTCTTGAGACCGAATTCCTTGACTCGGGCCTCATCGGGGGTGATGGTGGCGCACTTGACACCGACATGGTGCTTCTGGATGGCGTGGGCGGCGTCGATGGTCACCTGGTCATCGGTCTCGTCGCGGTGCTCGATGCCCAGATCGTAGTAGTCGAGGTTCACGTCGAGGTACGGCAGGATCAGACGATCCTTGATGTCCTTCCAGATCACGCGGGTCATCTCGTCGCCGTCGAGTTCGACGACAGTGCCTTCGACCTTGATTTTGGCCATGCTTCCTCCTGATAGATGGTGTGAAGATGATTTAGTCATAGCGCATGTTTGTAACGACTTGAAGCAATCGTCCGGTCCGTGGGAAACGGCCTTGTTGGCGTCCCACCCGGGCAATAGGCTGGAAACCATGTCTCAGGAAATTGAAATCGGTTTGGGCAAAAAAGGCCGTCTCGGCTACGCACTCGACGATGTGGCAATCGTCCCCTCCCGTCGCACCCGCGACCCCGAGGACGTCTCCACCTCTTGGCAGATCGACGCCTATGAGTTCGATGTGCCGGTGATCGGCGCCCCCATGGATTCGGTGACCAGCCCGGCCACCGCCATCGCCATGGGCAAGATGGGTGCGCTCGGCGTGCTCGATCTGGAAGGTCTGTGGACCCGTTACGAGGATCCGACCCCGCTGTTGGACGAAATCGCCGGACTGCCGGCCGATCAGGCCACCGAGCGTATCCAGCAGATCTATGCCGAGCCGGTCAAGCCGGAGCTCATCACGCAACGTCTGCACGAGATTCGCGCCGCCGGTGTCACCGTGGCCGGCGCGCTCTCCCCGCAGCGCACCCAGCAGTTCTACTCCACCGTGGTGGACGCGGGCGTGGACCTGTTCGTGATCCGCGGCACTGTGGTCTCCGCCGAGCACGTCTCCTCCGGCCAGGAACCGCTGAACCTCAAGAAGTTCATCTACGACCTTGACGTGCCTGTCATCGTCGGCGGCGCATCCAACTACACCGCTGCCCTGCACCTGATGCGCACCGGCGCGGCCGGCGTGCTCGTCGGCTTCGGCGGCGGCGCGGTCTCCGCCACCCGCCAGACCATCGGCGTGCAGGCCCCGATGGCCACCGCCATCGCCGACGTGGCCGAGGCCCGCCGCGACTACATGGACGAATCCGGCGGCCGCTACGTGCAGGTCATCGCCGACGGCGGCATGGGCGACTCCGGCAGCTTCGTCAAGGCCCTGGCCCTCGGCGCCGACGCGGTCATGCTCGGCGCGCCGCTGGCCCGCGCCACCGAGGCCCCCGGCAAGGGCACCCACTGGGGTTCTGAAGCCCGCCACCAGACGCTGCCGCGTGGCTACCGCACCACGGTCGGCACGGTCGGCCCGCTCGAACAGGTGCTGTTCGGACCGAGCCACCAGGCGGACGGCAAGACCAACTTCATCGGCGCCCTCAAGCGCGCGATGGCCTCCACCGGCTACGTCGACGTGAAGAACTTCCAGCGTTGCGGCATGGTGGTCAACCCGTATTCCGCACGATAATCCCGATTGCCCCCTGAAAATGGGGGTTTGCCCTCCATGCAGGAGGCTTAACTTGCCCGAAGGCGCGCTCAAGTAGTTTGACTTGGCGCGCCTTTCGTGATGTTGTAGTACAGACGCTCGCCGATGATGGTGAGTTGCAAGGGGGCTTGAAGGGGGTCATCATGGAGTATTCGGGATTTTTCCACGGCACATATCAGTACGGGCCGTTGCCGAGTTATGACGGATTCATCGTTGTGGAGCTGTCGGATCGCCCGGTGCGGTATCACATCCAACCCACATTCATAGGCGGGCTGAATGCGAAGGAATGTCATTCCATGGCCATGGCTGCATGCCGCATCGCCTGCACATCGGCGGACGCGATACGTGGCAAACTCAGCGTCGCACATCTCAACAGAGCCATGACAAAACCATGCCTGGACCGGCTGCAAACCATGCAATACCTGCTCGGCATCCACATGGTCACTCATCCGGAGCTCAAAGCGAAATTCTGCTATCTGCCCACTGTCCCCACATTGATCGACGGCATGATCACCGGCAAGGACACGCTGGAAATGGCGGTATTCATGACCATCGGCCAGGAAAATCTGCGAGTCAACCTCAAACTGAAGTACATCGGTTCTCGATGGATGTGCATCTATGCCGATTTGGGCTGACCAGACGGCCCCGCCCGCACACCGATTCCTACGCTGGTAGCGGAAGACGGTTCTGCCGTGTCATAGGCTGGTTCGCCTATAGTAGTGACCATGCGTGAACATGTAGAAGAACCCAGATATGTCACCACCGATGACGACACCGTCTACTCGCTGCTGTCCAAACGAGCAGCTCGCACGCCGGATGACATCATCGCGGAATGGCAGGATGACAACACCCACCAATGGCGCAGCGCCACAGCTACTGAAATGCTGTCCCGCGTACGCGAGGTGGCCAAGGGCCTGTTGGGACTTGGCGTCAAAGCCGGCACCATGGTGCTGATTTACTCGCCTACCTGCTATGAGTGGGGTGTGGCTGATTTCGCTTGCGCGGCAATCGGCGCTGTGGTTGTGCCCGTCTATGAGACCGATTCCGCCCGTCAGACCGCGGGCATCGTCGAGGAAGTCGATCCCGCCATCGCCTTTGCCGGCGACTTCCAGCGCGCACAGACGCTTGAGCAGATCCGTGTCAATCATCCGGGCATGAAATACGTGTTCAATTTCAAGGCCGATGGCCTTGACGCTGTCGTTGACTTCGGGCATGGCGTATCCGATGAGACGTTGGATGCGGCTATCGCTCGTATCAAAGCCGATGATCTGCTCACCGTGGTCTACACCTCCGGTTCCACCGGCAAGCCCAAGGGCGCGATGCTCTCCAACCGCAATTACACGCACATCGTGCTTAACGGCTACGAGATTCTGCGTGGCATGCTGTACGACGACAACCGTCTGCTGCTGTTCCTGCCGCTGGCGCACTGCTTCGCCCGCTACATCCAGTACGTGTGCATCGGTGGCTGCGGCGTGGTCGGATACATTCCCGACGCCAAGCGACTGCTCGCCGATATCCGCAGCTTCAAGCCCACCTACCTGCTGGGCGTGCCACGTGTGTTCGAGAAGGTGTATAACGCGGCCTCGCAGAAGGCTGGTGCCGGCATCCAGGGGCATATCTTCGCCCAGTCGGTCAAGCACTTCGTCAAGTGGAGCAAGGATGAGCAGGCCGGTCGCGGCCATTCGTTCATCGAGCGCATGCGCCATTCGTTCTACATGGCCACGGTGGGCAAATCCATTCGTTCCGCTCTCGGACCGAACCTCAAATGGCTGGCCTGCGGTGGTGCGCCGCTCAACGTGGATTTGGCCCACTTTTTCAACGGCATGAATGACATCACCTTCATCCAGGGTTATGGCATGACCGAAACCGCCGCTCCGATGCTCGTCAATTGGGAGGACGACAACGAGATCGGTTCGGTCGGCAAGCCTGGGCCTGGCATGGGCGTGCGTCTTGGCGAAGACGATGAAATTGAGCTGACCGGCCCGAACGTGTTCCTTGGCTACTACAAGCAGCCCGAACTCACCGCACAGACGATGACTGCCGACGGCTGGATCAAAACCGGCGATCTGGGTCGTATCGACGACCGCGGCTTCACCTTCATTACCGGACGCAAGAAGGACATCATCATCACCGCCGGCGGCAAGAACATCAGCCCCGCCCCGATGGAGGATGTCATCGACACCTGCCCGATCGTGGCTCATGCAGTAGTAGTCGGCGACGGCAAGCCGTTCGTGTCCGCACTTATCGAGCTCGACCCCGAAATGCTGCATTCCTGGCTGGAAGGTCAGGGCCTCAATGCCGACATGACACTCGCCGAGGCCAGCGACAACGACGCGGTGCGCGCCTTTATCCAGCAGTACATCGACCAGGCCAACGCCAATGTCTCCCGCGCTGAGTCCGTGCGCAAATTCGCGGTGCTGGATGAGGAATTCAGTCAGGAGCACGGCACACTCACCCCGAGCATGAAAGTGGTGCGTCCCAAGGTATTGCAGCGCTACGCCACCGTCATCGAGGAGGATCTGTACGCGCCCAAGCCATCCAACAAGCCGCTGCCCGCCACTGCCAAGATCATCGACAGCACGCTGGAGACCGTCAAGAAATCCTCCGAATCGGTCAAGCAGGCGTCCGAACAGGTCAAACAGGCCTCGGAACAGATGAAAACCAGCGTGTCTGATTCGATTGCTAGCGTGTCGGAGAAGATCAAGAAGTCGAAGGCCGAACCCGAAGAGGGCGAGACCGGCGATTCCGCTGACAATGCCGCTGACACCGGCAGCAAGCCGGACCAGCCGGCTGACGAGAAGAATGAGGAGTAACGAGAAGTGGCCATCCGTGAGATCAGGGTCGTGCCCGACCCAGTCCTGCGCACCCCCTGCGATGAGATCAAGGAAATCACCCCGGCCGTGCGCCGCCTGGTTGACGACCTGTTGGAAACCGTGGACGATCCGGGCCGAGCGGGCCTGTCCGCCAACCAGATCGGCGTGAGCCTGAGGGCCTTCTCCTACAACATCGACGGCAAGGTCGGCTACGTTCTGAACCCCGTACTCGAGGAGAAGTCCGGCGAGCAGTATGGCGATGAAGGTTGTCTGTCCGTGCCCGGCTTGTGGTACAAGACCCGTCGTGCCGACTACGCTCGCGTGCGTGGCATCGACTTGGACGGCAACGAGGTCGTGCTCGAGGGCTCCGGGCTGATGGGCCGTATGCTTCAGCACGAATGCGACCACCTCGATGGCCACGTGTATTTGGATCGCCTGGAAAAGGAAGAACGCCGCGAAGCCCTGCGCTACATGCGCAATCGTCAGGCGAAGTAGTCCATACTCGGCTCCCGCTGGCTGGAGCCGTCGAACGTAGTGAGACTGAGGGTGGTTCTGCCGGTACCGCCCGTGACTCCCCTCAGTCGCCTACGGCGACAGCTCCCCTCAGAGAGGGGAGCCTGTTTTTTTAGTACCGGCTCCGTGCTATTCTCGAAACTCGTGTGCCACCCGGCAACGGACGCAGTCGCTGGTGTCCAGAGCCACCCAATATTGTCAACCGGCACACAACAAATTCGCGTCATGCTCGCGACGGCTTGTGTCGGTCGGCTGCACAACTCGTGAAACCGGGGGAGCAGCTGCACGCAGGTGCGCATGGCCAGGCAAGAACCGACAATGAAAGGTAGTAATACCATGGCTCAGATCACTATGAGCGATATGCTGAAGGCTGGCCTGCACTTCGGCCACCAGACCCGTCGTTGGAACCCGAAGATGAAGCAGTTCATCCTCACCCAGCGCAACGGCATCCACATCATCAACCTGTTCAAGTCGCTCGACATGATCGACAAGGCGTACGACTTCATCAAGACCACCGTGGCCCACAACGGCACCGTGCTCTTCGTCGGCACCAAGAAGCAGGCTCAGGAAGCTATCGCCAACCAGGCCACCCGCGTGAACATGCCCTACGTCTCCGAGCGTTGGCTCGGCGGCATGCTGACCAACTTCCAGACCGTCTCCAAGCGCGTCAACCGCCTCAAGGAACTTGAGGAAATGGACTTCACCGACGTGCACGGCTCCGGCCTGACCAAGAAGGAGCTCCTCCTGCTCGAGCGCGAGAAGGACAAGCTCAACAAGCAGCTGGGCGGTATCCGCAACATGAACCGCACCCCGTCCGCGATGTTCGTCGTCGACATCACCAAGGAAGCCCTGGCTGTTGAGGAAGCTCACAAGCTGGGTATCCCGGTTGTCGCCATCGTCGACACCAACGCCGACCCGGACACCGTTGAGTACCCGATCCCGGCCAACGATGACGCCATCCGCGGCATCGAACTGCTGACCAGCCTGATGGCTGACGCCGTCGCCGAAGGTCTGCTGGAGCGCTCCGGCGCCAACAAGGCCGAGGGCGAAGCCGCCGAGCAGCCGATGGCCGCTTGGGAGAAGGAACTCCTGACCAATGAGGCTCCTGCCGAGGCTTCCGCTGAAGCCGCCGCTCCGGCTGCCGCCGAGGGCGAAACCGCCGAGGCCCCCAAGGCCGAGTGATGCTCTACGATGGGAAGTGCCTGAATAAGCGCTTCCCATCGTTCACGGGTAAGCAAAATTTCTCAAGGAGAATAATCAATGGCAGCAATTACCGCCGCACTGATCAAGCAGGTTCGTGAAGACACCGGCGCCGGCATGCTCGACGTCAAGAAGGCTCTGACCGAAGCCGAAGGCGACGTCGCCCGCGCCAAGGAAATCATCCGCGCCAAGGGTATCGCCGCAGCCGGCAAGCGTGAAGGCCGCAAGGCTCAGGAAGGCACCATCGCCTCCAAGGTCGTCGAGACCGCCAATGGCGAGACCGGCTACGCCGTCGAGCTGAACTCCGAGACCGACTTCGTGGCCAAGACCCCGAAGTTCGTCGAGTTCACCGAGGAAGTTCTCGGCTACGCCGTGGACGCCGACGCCAACTCCGCTGACGAGCTGCTCGAGGCCAAGGCTGGCGACACCACCGTCAAGCTGGCTGTCGAAGAGGCCGCCGCCCTGTTCGGTGAGCACGTCAAGGTCGGCCAGTTCGCCAAGATCTCCGGCGAGCACGTCGAAGTCTACGCTCACAAGAAGTCCGCCGAGATGCCGCCGAGCATCGTCGCCATGATCGCCACCGACAAGGCCGGCGCCGCCGTGGCTCACGAAGCTGCTCTGCAGATCTCCGCCATGGGCGCCAAGTGGCTGACCCGCGAGGACGTTCCGGCCGATGTGGTCGAGTCCGAGCGTCGCGTGGCCACCGAGAAGTCCCTGGCCGAGGGCAAGCCGGAGAAGATCGTTCCGAAGATCGTCGAAGGCCGTCTCAACGCTTTCTTCAAGGAAGTCGTGCTGCTTGAGCAGCCGTTCGTCAAGGACCCGTCCAAGACCGTCGGCGACCTGTTCAAGGAAGTCGGTGGCAACGCCACCGCATTCGCTCGTGTCGAGGTCGGCAAGGGCGAAGAGGAGTGAGCCTAAGGCTTACTCCACGCGCTTAGCGTAATTTCAACGAAACGCCATCCGGTTATTCAATAATCGGATGGCGTTTCGCTATTCCAAGGGTGTCGTTGCTAGGGGGTGTCGTCGTAAACCGATACGCTTGTCTACGGATAATTTCGCACTTTCGGTTTTGAGAAAGGCACAATATGACTGATAGCGACAATCCGCGCAGAGTTCTGCTCAAGCTGTCCGGCGAAGCATTCGGTGGTGGCAAGGTCGGCATCGATACCCAGGTGATTCGTCGCATTGCCGAGGAGATCGTTCCGGCCGTACAACAGGGTGTGCAGGTGGCCATCGTGGTCGGCGGCGGCAACTTCTTCCGCGGTGCCGAACTGCAGCAGGCCGGTATCGATCGTTCCCGTGGCGACTACATGGGTATGCTCGGCACGGTGATGAACTGCCTCGCTCTACAGGACTTTCTGGAGCAGGAGGGGCAGGCCACCCGCGTGCAGACCGCCATCACCATGGGACAGGTCGCCGAGCCGTATATTCCGCTCAAGGCCATCCGTCACCTTGAAAAGGGTCGCGTGGTGATTTTCGGCGCCGGTGCCGGCATGCCGTACTTCTCCACCGACACGGTTTCCATCCAGCGTTCCCTCGAAATCCACTGCGACGAGGTACTTATGGGTAAGAACGGCGTCGACGGCGTCTACACCGCCGACCCGCGCAAGGACGAGAACGCCAAGCGTTTTGAAACCCTGAGCTACAATCGCGCCCTCGTGGACAATCTGGCCGTCATGGACGCCTCCGCACTGTCCATGGCCCGCGACAACAAGAAGCGCATCCGCGTCTTCGGCCTCGAAGAGCCGGGCAACGTGACCCGCGCCCTCGTCGGCGATGAAATCGGCACGCTGGTCTCCACCGCCGAATCGCGCGTGGCCGAGTAAGCCGCAAACGCCCACAATCGAATCAAGCGTTCATAGACGAACAACACTGACGAACACCAACACACAAGGAGTGAATATGTCTCTTATCGACCAGGCCAAGGAACAGATGGCCAAGACCGTGGAAAACACCAAGGAAAACTTCTCCGGCATCCGCACCGGTCGCGCAAACCCGGCCCTGCTCAACGGCATCACCGTGGACTACTATGGTGCCCCCACCCCGATTAAGGCCGTCGCCTCCATCGGCGTTCCCGAACCGCGCACCCTGTCCGTCACCCCGTTTGACGCTTCCCAGGCCGGTGCCGTCGAAAAGGCCCTGCGCAACTCCGATCTCGGCATCAGCCCGAACCGTGATGGCAACGTCATCCGTCTGACCATGCCGGAACTCACCGAGGATCGTCGTAAGGAATACGTCAAGCTCGCCAAGGGCAAGGCCGAGGATGGCAAGGTCGCCGTGCGCAACATTCGCCGTAAGACCAAGGAAACCATCGACAAGGCCGTCAAGGACGGCGAGATGGGTGAGGACGAAGGCGATCGCCTGCTGAAGGATCTTGACAAGGTCACCAAGTCCGTTACCGACGAGATCGATACTCTGCTGGAGACCAAGCAGAAGGAGATCATGGAGGTCTGATTCAGACCAGGTCCGGAGAATTATGGAACGCAACGAACAACCCCATGAAGAGGCCGAGGAGACGCTCGACCAGATCAACAAGAAGACCGGCCGCAACATGCCGCAGGCCATCGCCACAGGCGCGGCACTGGTCATCCTTATTGTCGCGTGCCTGCTGCTCAGCGTCGACCTCTTCGTGCTGCTGGTAGTCGTGTTCATGATTCTGGCGCTGTGGGAGCTCAGGGTGGACTTCGCCACCGTAGGCCTGCACCTCCCGGTGTTTATGCTGTGGCTGTGCTCGTCCTTCACCCTCATTGCCACCTACTATTCCCCGTACCATCTCATCACGATGTCGCTGAGTATCATCGTGTCGATTATTCTGGTCGCCATCGCGGCCAGCGCAAAAATCAGCGTCGGCAACCGCCTATCTCTGGCGGTTGCCGGCAAACTGTCCAACACGGATGCCAGCGCGCGCCTCGAATCCTCGTTTAATCATGAGGGCGGGGAACAGCATCATTCCCGGCTCAGCCATGTGGCTGTGTCCGTGCTTACCGTGTTGTATATTCCGTTGTTGGCCAGCTGCGTCATCATCTCACTGACTTTTAATGGGCATCCGATTGCACACGCCATCATGCTGGTGTTCCTACCCGCCCTATCCGATACGGGCGGTTTGTTTGCCGGTGCCTGGCTCGGCAAACACAAGCTCAGCCCGCGCATCTCGCCGAAGAAGTCCGTTGAGGGCCTTGTCGGCTCGATGCTCTTCGCCATGGCTGGCGCATTTGCCGTATTCGCATGCACGTATGATGCCTCGAAATGGGCCCCTCGTTGGTGGGTGCCGATCGTGGCGGGTATTCTCATCGGTGCCGTGGGCACGTTCGGTGATTTGTGTGCTTCCATGCTCAAGCGCGATATCGGTATCAAAGACATGGGCCATCTGCTCAAGGGGCACGGCGGTGTGATGGATCGTGTGGATTCCATTTTGATGAGTGCACCGTTCACCTGCGCCTTGCTGTGGATCACCGGACTGTGATTCGCATGTCTCGTGCATGAACAATGTGGCATCGTGTGTATATCGCACGGTGCCACATGCCATATATGGGGAAATCATCGTTCAATATGCGTTCGCTATGGGCTAAGACATGGGCCATCTGATTCGTATGCGGCACGCCGTATGGTGGATTCTGATATTTCTATTGCATGTTTGACTATTTTCTGATATTGAGAGCGAAGCGAACCCATCATGACCACACAGCATCCTGACACTCCGGAAACCGGCATTACTCCCGGCGGCACATCAGGTGCCTTCCGTGACGTGCTATCCAAGGACCATGCCCGCCGTGGTAGGCCGCCGCTGCACTTTGTGGATATGACGCCCGAGCAGCGCGTCGAGAAAGCGGCCGAACTCGGATTGCCGAAGTTCCGAGTCAAGCAGCTCGCCAACCATTACTTTGGCCATTTCGATGTGAATGCCGCCGAATTCACTGATTTTCCGGCAGCTAAGCGCAGCGAGGCCGCCGCCGCGTTTTTCCCGCGGCTCATCACCGAGGTGACCCGCCAAGTGGCGGACGAAGGCACCACCATCAAGACCTTGTGGAAGCTGTTCGACGGCTCCCTCATCGAATCGGTGCTTATGCGATACCCGACCCGCACCACGCTGTGCATCTCCTCGCAGGTCGGCTGCGGCATGGGCTGCCCGTTCTGCGCCACCGGCAAGCTTGGCCTGACCCGTAACATGTCCACCGGTGAAATAATCGAACAGGTGCGTGTGGCCGCCAAGATGATGCGCGACGGCGAAGTGGCCGGGGGAGAGGGCCGCCTGAGCAACATCGTGTTCATGGGCATGGGCGAGCCGATGGGCAACTACAACTCCGTGCTGTCCGCCGTACGACAGATTTCCGCCATGCCTCCCGAAGGCTTCGGCATTTCCGCGCGCAACATCACCGTATCCACGGTGGGCGTGGTCCCCGGCATCAAGAAGCTCACTGCCGAAGGCATTCCCGTGCGTCTGGCCGTTTCCCTGCATGCCCCCAGCGACGAACTGCGTGACGAGCTGGTGCCGATGAACAAGCGTTTCAACACCGCGCAGGTGTTGGATGCCGCGCACGATTATTGGCTGGCCTCCAAGCGCCGCGTCAGTATCGAATACGCGCTGATGCGCGGCATCAACGACCAGGCCGAGCATGCGCAGTTGCTGGCCAAGAGGCTTAACCATTACGGCGACAACTGGGCCCACGTCAACCCGATTCCGCTCAACCCCATCGAGGGCTCGAAGTGGACCGCCTCCAAGCCGGAAGACGAACAGCGGTTCCTGGAGATCCTGCACCGCGCGGGCATCACCGCCACACTGCGTGACACCCGCGGTCAGGATATTGACGGCGCCTGCGGCCAGCTTGCTGCCAAGGAGCGGTAGTTTCGGTGACGGAATCGGCCTGCGGCGATTCCGTCACTTCAGCGCATCCTTGATTGCGTCCACGAAGTAGCCCAGATCGTCGGGCTTGCGGGACGTGATGAGCTTGAAGCCGTTGGCGTCGTCCACGTGCAGCTGCTCGTCGACGTAATGGCCGCCCGCGTTCTCGATATCAGCGGCGATATAGCGGCAGGGCGCGGCGGTCTTGCCAGCCACCAGACCCGCGTTGACCAGCAGCCACGCGCCATGACAGATCGCGGCGATCGGCTTGCCTTCGTGCGCGAACTCCTGCGCCAGCGCGATCGCATCCTCATTGACGCGGATACGATCCACATTGCAGGTACCACCGGGCACCACCAGTAGGTCATAATCAGCGGTCTGCACGTCGCTCAGCAGCGCATCCGGCGTCAGCGTCTCGCCTTCGTAGCGGTCGTGCTGCACCGTCTCACACGGGTCCAAGGTAGTGGCGGCAAGCGTCACCTTGGCACCGGCGGCCTTGAGATCGCGCAGCGGGCGCGTCAGCTCGGTCTCCTCGATACCCCAGTTGTTGACGATGATCAGTACTCTGCTGTTTTCGACAGCCATGTCAATCTCCTTGATTCGGCGAACAACTTCCACGAGCCATTCTCTCATGCCGAGCGGCTGCCATACCGGTGCTCAATATGATGATTCTCATATTCCAGAAACAGGTGCGGCGCATGTAACGGGCGGTAGGTAGTCTGAAGGACTGTAATGCAAAGCCGAACAGGGGAGTGAAGCATGTCGTTGGCGGTACGAGTCATCCCGTGCCTGGACGTTGACGCCGGTCGCGTGGTGAAGGGTGTGCATTTCGAAAACCTCAAGGATGCGGGCGACCCGGTGGAGCTGGCGGCCGAATACTATCGTCAGGGCGCCGACGAGATCACCTTCCTGGATGTGACCGCATCCAGCTCCCACCGCAACACGATGATTGACGTGGTCTCCCGCACCGCCGAACAGGTGTTCATTCCGATGACCGTGGGCGGCGGCGTACGCACGCCCGAGGACGTCGACTCGCTGCTGCGCTGCGGTGCAGACAAGGTCGGTGTCAACACGGCGGCCATCAACGACCCGTCGCTTATCAGCCGCGTGGCCGACCGTTTCGGCAACCAGGTGCTGGTGCTCTCCGTGGACGCCCGCCGCGAAAAGGGCGAGCAACACACGCAATCCGGCTTCGAGGTCACCACGATGGGCGGCCGCAAATCCACCGGCATTGATGCCATCTGGTGGGTCAAGCGCGCCGAGCAGCTTGGCGCCGGCGAGATTCTGCTTAACTCGATGGACGCCGACGGTACCAAGGAAGGCTTTGACCTCGAGATGATTCGCGCCGTGCGCAAGGAAGTCAAGATTCCGATCATCGCCTCCGGCGGTGCCGGCAAGGTCGAGGACTTCCCGCCCGCCATCGAAGCAGGTGCCGACGCGGTGCTGGCCGCATCCGTATTCCATTACGGCATCCTGACCATCGCCGATGTCAAGGCGGAACTCAAGAAGCACGGCTACACCGTTCGCTAAACGAATACACCTTGCTCCCGCTGGACGAACAATCCAGTGAATTGTTCGTGGCAGTGCGCTATGCGCACGTCGCACATAATCCGGGAGCTGTCAGCGAAGCTGACTGAGGGTGGTCCACAAAAAGAAGATAGGTATGACAGACACTACATACGACAATTCCACTGAACTCGATCCCCGTATTGCCGCACGCCTGAAGCGTGACGCCAAGGGCCTGGTCGCTGCCGTCATCCAGCAGTACGACACACACGAGGTGCTGATGGTCGGCTACATGAACGACGAGGCATTACGCCGCACGCTGACCACCGGCCGCGTGACCTTCTGGTCCCGGTCCCGTCAGGAATACTGGCGCAAGGGTGATACCTCCGGCCATGTGCAATACGTCAAGGGCGTGTCCCTGGATTGCGACGGAGACGCACTGCTCGTCGAAGTAGACCAAGTCGGTGCCGCCTGCCACACCGGCAAGCGCAGCTGCTTCCTCGAAGGCGGCCCCCTGTCCGTGGTCGAAGGCCATCGCCCGGCCGAGCAGTAGAACGGGCTTCCCTGACTGGGGGAAGCCGAACGACCGCGTACTACGAAACAAGACATCGAGTTGTAAGCAAAGGAGCGAATATGAGCGAATGCAGCGTCAAACACCTGAAGTGGGGCGCCACCTGGCCCAGTCGCGGCCAGTTCCACGAACTGGCCGACGCCGGCTACCGTGTGATTCCGATCGTGCGCCGTCTGCTCGCCGACTCGCTCACCCCGGTCGGCTTCTACGAGCGTCTCGCCGGCGGCCGATCCGGCACCTTCATCCTCGAATCGGCGGAATACGGCGGCACGTGGAGCCGTTACAGCTTCATCGGCGTCAACTCGATGGCCCAGCTGCGCTCCAACAACGGTCAGGCCGACTGGCTGGGCAAGGTCCCGGTCGGCGTGCCCGTCACCGGTGATGTAGTCGAAGTCGCTCACGCCACGTTGAAGACTCTGAAGGCCCCGCATGTGGAAGGCCTGCCGAACCTGACCAGCGGTCTGGTCGGCACGGTCGGCTGGGATGCCATCCGCCACTGGGAACCGACCCTGCGCGCCGAAGCTCCGGACGAGACCGGCCAGCCTGAGACCGTGCTTGCCCTGGCCACCGATATCGCCGTGGTCGACCACGTATCCGGTTCGGTATGGCTCATCGCCAATGCGGTGAATGTGGATGATAAATCCACTCGCGCCGACGCTGCCTACAACGAGGCCGTCGCTCGACTCGACCAGATGCAGCGCGATGCCGCCACCCCGGCTCCGGACGAGTCCCGCGTCAACATCCTGGACGAAACGGTCGCCCAACCCGAGCTGCGCTTCCGCACCGAGAAGAGCCACTACGAGCAGGCCGTCGAACGAGCCAAGCAGTACATCGTCGACGGCGACGTGTTCCAGGTGGTCATCTCCCAGCGCCTCGACATCGATTCGCCTGCTGACCCGTTCGACGTGTACCGTGTGTTGCGCACGCTGAACCCGAGCCCGTACATGTATTTCATGGCGTTGACCGACGCTCAGGGCCGCGACTTCAACGTGATCGGCTCCAGCCCGGAAACCCTCATCAAGGTGGACAACGGCCACGCGATGACCTTCCCGATTGCTGGATCCCGCCCTCGCGGCGCCACCCCTGAGGAAGACGAGAAATTCGCCAAGGAGCTGCTTGCCGATCCGAAGGAATGCAGCGAGCACATCATGCTCGTCGACCTGTCTCGCAACGACCTGAGTAAGGTGTGCGTGCCGCAGTCCGTGGAAGTCGTGCAGCTCATGGACATCAAGCGTTTCAGCCACATCATGCACATCTGCTCGACGGTCACCGGCAAGGTCGACCCCTCGCTGACCGCATTCGATGTGTTCAAGTCCGCGTTCCCGGCCGGCACGCTGTCTGGCGCGCCTAAGCCGCGCGCAGTCGAAATCATCGACGAGTTGGAACCGGCCGACCGCGGCATCTACGGCGGCACCGTCGGCTACTTCGATTTCTCCGGCAACATGGACATGGCCATCGCCATCCGCACCGCGTTCCTGCGCGACCATGAGGCGAGCGTGCAGGCCGGTGCCGGCATTGTGCTCGACTCCGTGCCCGCCACCGAATGGCAGGAGACGCGCAACAAGGCCGAGGCCAGCGTCGAATCCATCCAGATCGCCGCCCAGTTGCGCGAACTGTAACGTTCAACGCATAGCGATGCCCCCGCTGACAGAAGTTGTCGGCGGGGGCATCGCTGTCTGTACGTTAGTGGGTTTCGCCCATGATGTCGGTGGCGTCGGTTTCGGTGCTCACAGCGGCTTCGATGGCAGCTTCGATACCGTGCGCCATGGTCGCGATTTCCATGGTCGGCGTGCCGTTCGGTTTGTGACCGGACGCTTCAATCGCACCCACCGCCATCGGCATAATGACCGGACGCACGAACCCGGCCACGCCACCAAAACTCACGTTGAACGCGGCGGACACGAGACGCATCACACCATACAGGGCGATCACCATACCGGGCGTCGCATTCTTCACCTTGCCGATCAGTTGCGCGGCTGCGTATGGACACATGAGCGTCGGCTGAGCCCGGTCGGCATGGTGTTCGCTATGATGGACAGTCGGACTTTGGTAAGAGACAGTATTCGTAACAGGCAAGTAGGTTATTCATGGCTATTGAGGTGCAGGGACTTGAAATTCAGATCGGCGCGCGCACGCTGCTTCACCCCACCAACTTCCATGTGGCCAAGGGAGACAAGATCGGTCTGGTGGGCCGCAACGGCGCCGGCAAGACCACGCTGACCCGCGTGATCACCGGCGACATGCTGCCCACCGCCGGCAAGGTGCGCGTCTCCGGCAAGCTCGGCTACCTGCCGCAGGACACGCATGCCTCCGATCCCACACAGACCGCGCTCGACCGCATGATGAGCGCGCGCGACATCGCCACCATCATCAACCGCATCCGCAAGGCCGAAAAGGATATGACCGACCCGGATCCGGACGTGATGAGCAAGGCCATGACCCGGTACGACAAGGCCATGCAGGACTTCGACAAGGCCGGCGGCTACGCGGCCCAGTCCGAGGCGATTTCCATGGCCGCCTCGCTCGGCCTGCCGCAGGAGGTCATGGAGCAGCAGCTCGGCACGCTCTCCGGTGGCCAGCGCCGCCGCATCGAGCTGGCGCGCATCCTGTTCTCCAATGCCGACACCCTGATCCTCGACGAGCCGACCAACCACTTGGATGCCGATTCCATCGAATGGCTGCGCGGCTACTTGAAGAAGTACGAGGGCGGCTTCCTGGTCATCTCCCACTCCACCGAACTGCTGGACGAAGTGGTGAACAAGGTCTGGCATCTGGACGCGCAGCTCGGCCAGATCGACATGTATTCGCTTGGCTGGAAGGCCTACCTGCACCAGCGCGTGGTGGACGAGGAGCGCCGCCGCCGCGAACGCGAAGTGGCCGAGAAGAAGGCCGACCGTCTCATGAAGCAAGGCATTCGACTGCACGCCAAGGCCACCAAGGCCGTGGCGGCGCAGAACATGATGCGCCGTGCCGAAAAGCTGCTGGAAAACACCTCCGAGGCGCAGAAGGCCGAGAAGGTGGCGGACATCCGTTTCCCCGAGCCCGCGCCCTGCGGCCGCACGCCGATCATGGCCAAGGATATTTCCAAGGCCTACGGTTCCAACATCGTGTTCGCCGGCGTGAACCTGGCCATCGACAAGGGCTCGCGTGTGGTGATCCTCGGCTACAACGGTGCCGGCAAGACCACCACGCTGCGCCTGCTGGCCCACATCGAGGAGCCGGACACCGGTTCCGTGGAATACGGTCACGGCTGCAAGATCGGCTACTTCGCGCAGGAGCACGACACCTTGGATCTGAACGCCACCGTGTTGGAGAACCTGCAGCATGTGGCGCCCGAGCTCGATAACACGCAGGCCCGTTCGATTCTCGGCTCGTTCCTGTTCTCCGGTGACGACGCGATGAAACCGGCTCACGTGCTTTCCGGCGGTGAGAAGACCCGTCTGGCTCTGGCCACGCTGGTCACCTCGCGAGCCAACGTGCTGCTGCTCGACGAGCCCACCAACAACCTCGACCCCGCTTCCCGTGAGGAGATTCTGAAGGCCATTGCCAAGTATGAGGGCGCCATCGTGCTCGTCACCCACGATGAGGGCGCCGTCGAGGCGCTCAACCCCGAGCGCGTGCTCCTCATGCCCGACGGCGACGAAGACCTCTGGAATGATTCGTATCTCGAACTCGTAGCTGAAGAATAGTAGTAAACTCGTAGCCGAAGAATAGTAGTAGGAGAGGTCTGCCATGCCAACCACAACAGGTAAGAAAATCGCCATCGTCACCGGCAGCGCGCTGGGCTTGGGCTACGAGCTCGCCAGCCAGCTCATCGCCAACGGCTGGCTGGTGGCCGGTGTCGACTTCAATGCCGAACGTCAGGCCGAACTGACCGCGCAGTGGCCCGATGACTCCTACCGCGCCTACGTCGGCGACATCACCGACGAAGCGTTCGTGAAGGAATCCGTGGCGGATATCGCCACGCTCGGCCACATCGATTTGCTCATCAACAACGCCGGCCAGCCTTCGTTCAAGGTGCCCACCGCCTACGAGGCCGCCGACGTCGACAAATGTCTCAAGGGACTCAAAGGCATGATTCTGTGGACGGTGGAAACCCTCAAGGCCTGCGGCGAGCAGAACGTGAAAATCGCCCAGATTATGAGCACCGCCGCCACACGCGGCAACGCGAACGAAAGCGTGTACTGCGCCACCAAGTGGGGTGAGAAAGGCTACACCAAGAGCCTGCAGGCCGCATACAAGGGCACCAGTGTCAAGGTGGTCGCCGTCTATCCGGGCGGCATTGATACCGCTTTCTACCGTGACAGTCGCGACTACGTCTCCGAGGCCAAGCAGCACACCTTCATGCAGCCCGGCCCGCTGGCTGAAGTCATCCTCTTCAACCTGATCAACGAGGCCAACCTCACCGTCACCGACATCGAGATCAACCGCAACAGCTGAGCCTGCTAGTCTGAGATTTCAGCGCCTTGGTACATACTTGGTGCCAAGGCATTTCGCGTGTGGAGAGCGAATGCACATCAGTGACGATGAGTTTGAACGGGCAATTGAACAGGTGTTGGATGATTTGCCTGAACGGTTTGCGCGGGTGCTGGAGAATGTCGGCATCGTCGTTGCGGACGAACCCAATGAGCGCGAACTGGCCACAATGAGCAATCCGTGCGGTGAACTGCTCGGACTGTATGAGGGCATACCCATCACGAAGCGAACTACGGGCTACAGCGGCGTGATACCGGACGTCATCACCCTGTTCAAGGGGCCGCATGAACGCGTATGCTCAACACAGGCCGAGCTGCGCCAACGGATCCGCAAAACCGTGTTGCACGAAATCGGCCATTATTTCGGCTTCGATGACGAGTATCTGCACTCGCACGGCTACTGAAGCGATGCTAGTTTCACTAGCGGGGAGCCGCCATACTGCCGTATGTTGCCAGGTCTACTGCAAGTGGTGCAACGCACGGATGATGGCGCAACGGTCCTCGACGGTTCCCTCGTTGGCGCACATGGTGGCGTACCAACGCGGATTGCGCAAGGTCTCGACGCCGGTGGCCTCATCCGTGGCGACGAGCGTGTGCAGATCGTTGGCGTACTGGAAATGCAGGTGGCTGAGCAGCCCGCCCTCGGCGAACGCCTTGCGCGAAGGCAGCGGATTGATGGCAAGTAGCCAGCGGAACGGGCTGTCTTCGGCGGCCGGATCGGTGGTGTGGAACACGAAGGTGGGGGAGCCTTCGAGACCGTGCTCGATGACATGGTCGATGGTGTATTCGTAGGTGTCGAGGCTGGTGTCGTCCTCGGCGAACCATTCGATGGCGAGCGCGGCATCGTCCGTGGAGCCGGATTCGGCGGCCGGCTCGTTCACACGCCAGTAGCCGATATGGATGATGTTCTCCGGGCTGGTGGTGGAGCAAGCCATCGACCAGAACGTCCTGATGCCGCGCGCGGCCATCGGGGCCATCTTCGGGTTGGCGAGCACCGCCTGCTCGGCGGCTTCCCAGGTCTGCTGGATGGCGGCGTCATCCGAATCAATGTAATGCTCGAAGCTTTCCCATTCACCGAGCCAGTCGGTGATGTCGAAGGCCGTGGAATCCGTGGTGTTGCTGGCGGTCATTGCGCGTTCCTTTCATGGGTGGATGCGGTGGCGAAATTGGTAGAGGCATTAGGGTTGGGGCTGCTGGCATCTGGGTTACTGGCATGCGAGCCGTTGTTCCCGGAATCGTCGGCGCCAAGATTGACAATGCGGTCGCACCAGCCGGCGGCGAGCTCCTCATCGTGGGTGACCACGAGAATCGCCTTGCCTTGGCTCGCCAGTTGCCGCAGCAGTTCGCCGACCTGCTCCATGTGGTAGCGGTCGAGTCCGCTGGTGGGCTCGTCAAAGATGATGAGGTCCTTGCCGCACATCAATGCCGAGCCGATGGCAACCCGCTGCTTCTGCCCGCCGGACAGGCTCATCGGATGCCGTTCGACGAACGCTGCAAGGTCAAGATCGGCCATGACCTGATTGGCTTGAGCGGTGATGCCGGCATCCGTCTCGTCGAGTCCGATGAGCAGTTCCTCGCGCACGCTGTCGGAGAACAGTTGGTAGTTGACATCTTGCATGACTAGGAATCCGGCGCGGGTCAGGTCGCGCGGTTTCGCGGGCACGCCGTTGAGCTCGATGCGGCCCGAAACAGGCTTGATGAGTCCGGTCAACGTGCGCACGAGCGTGGTCTTGCCGCAGCCGTTGTTGCCCATGAGCCCGGTGATTTCGCCGGCACGGAACCGCAGGTCCGGGATGGCGCGGGTGAAGCCGTCCTTGCCTTTGTATCCGATGGTGAGGTTATGGGTGCCGAGCAATGCCGAAGTGCACTCATCCGCGGCCGGGCTTGAAGCCAGCGTCGCAATCCGGTGCCGATACGGTTGCAGGTCCAACGCCCGCAATCCCATGGCGGCCACGCAGCCGGGGGAGAGGGACAGGAATTCATCGGCCTCGTAATCCTGCACGATATGCCCGCCGTCGAATACCACGTACCGGTCGGCCACGCCGTTGAGCCATGCGAGTCGGTGTTCGGCGATTACGATGGTGAGCCCTTCGTCCTTCATCTGCTCGATCATGGCGCGCATGTCCGCGATGGCGTTCGCGTCGAGATTGCTGGTCGGCTCATCCAATACCACGAGCCTGGGCCCCAGCATGGTGGCCGCCGCCACGGCGATGCGCTGCTTTTGGCCGCCCGACAGGTGGAAGATGCTGCGATGCAGCAGATGCCCAATGCCAAAGCGCTCAGCCACGGCCGTGATACGACGATTGATGTCCTCGGCCGGCAGCCCTATGTTTTCGGCCGGGAAGGCGAGCTCGTCGGTGACGTTCGCGTTGAAATACTGGGTTTTCGGGTTTTGGAACACGCTGCCGACCAGCGGGGTGAGCCGGTCGATCGGCACGGTCTCCACATCCAGCCCGCACGTGGTCTGGTTGCCGGCGAACGCACCATGGAAGAATGAGGGGATGAGCCCGTTGGCAACGCGCGTATAGCTGGTTTTGCCGCAGCCGCTCGCCCCGCACAGCACGATGCACTCGCCTGCGGGCACGGTCAACGTGATGTCGCGCAATGCCGGCTCTGCGGCATGGTCATAGGTAAAGGAGATGCCACGGGAGGCGATGGTTCCCGCAGACGTGTCGAGTGGGCCACCCTTGCCGGTCCCAATAATGGCAGTTGCATTCGGCTGCGATTGGTTGCCACCCATCAGATCACCCCCGCGATATCGAGCGCGAGCGGCAAAGTGACCACAATCATGACCAGCCAGTCGACCACGGTCATACGGATCAGCGTGCGCGAGGTGTGCTCGCCCTCACGCCCGAGCCCCTTGGTCAGTGCCGCCACCGACAGGTCCTGTGCCACATTGGTGGCGTTCATCAGCAGCGGAATCAGAATGTATTCCAACGATTGGGCCGGGTGACGAACCAGCCCCCAGCCGCCGGACGCGATGCCGCGCAACGCCATCGCATTGCGAATCTGCCGGTAATCCTCGGCGATGGTCGGGAAGAAGCGGATGACCACCACACAGGGAATCACCACGGCCTCAGGCACGCGCATACGCCGCATCGCGCAGATGAACGCGCTCGCGGACGTGGTGGTGAACGTATACGCGCCGGTGATGAAACAGGGCAGCATCATCGTGACGCCCACGGCCAGCGCGGAGACCACATGCAGCCACGGCAGTCCCAGGGCATCGGGGTCGAGCATTCCCAGCGCGGTGAGTACTGCATAGGTCACGCCGAAGTTCAACGCGGTTCGCCATCGGGCGGCCGCCAGCAGGGGCAGCAGGAACAGCACGACCATGACGATTTGCGTGGCGAGCCCTACGTGGAAGAACAGCATGAGGTTCGCCACCAGCAGAAGGTAGAGTTTCGCGCGCGGATCGAGCGTCCGGCGGGCAGGATTCATCAGGCGATACCGGCCTTGATGAAGTGCTTCTTCATCATGCGCTGGCCGAACCAGCCGCCGAGAACCGCGCACACCAGAATCGCGATCATCGAGATGAAGAACGTGCCGGTGTTGATGTTGACGAATACGCCGTCGATGTAGGCTGCGTCCTTGCCGCGCGCCTGCAGGCTCGCCACGTAGGCGTCCTTCATGAACCACAGGGGCAGGATCGGGCCGGTCAGGCCGTAGGAGAACACCACGTAGCTGACGAGCAGTAGCGCCTTGCTCTTATACTTGCCGGCGCGCGCGATGAGGTCGGCCGCCACCGGGAACACGATGCTGGCGATGAACGAAAGCACGAAATGCCCGGAGATGAACAGGAACAGTCCGATGATCACGCCCATGACGGTGATGCCGCCGAATTTGCCGAGGCGTGCGGCCAGCAGCATGTACACGCAGCCGGAGATGAGGGCCGTGATGGCGGGCAGGAAGATGGAGCCGAAGCCGCCGGTGAACAGGGTGCTCACCAGTGTGGCGATGCACACCATCACGAAGTACAGGGCCGCAAACACGCCGATGGTGATGAGGTCGGAGACCTCCAGTTTGCCGGATTTGGCGGGCTTGTTGAGCTGGTCAGAGGTTTCGGCGGGCGTGTTCGGTGCGGTCACGATGTTTTCCGTTTCGTATGCATTGACAATATTCCTCTCGCCAATCTAACGATGATTTCCCGCAAAGGCAATAGTCTGTCTGTGATTTTTAGCATGGCTTGGCGCCCCTCCCTGTGGGGGGCGAAGGACGTGGCGCGGGCGGGGTGTGGTTCGCGGCTATCGGCTAGTATGGTGCGGTCACGACAGAGGGAGGCATGCTGTGGCCGATGTGATGCGGGAGCTGGAACGGCTGCGACCGGTGTATGAGACGGGCGTCCTGCGGTTGCTGTTGCGCCAGAACGCGATGCTGTACGTGTCGCTGCTGCGTTCCACGTTCGACCCGCTCACCGGCGAGCTGCCGCGCGAGACCGTGGAGGAGCGGTTCGCGCAAAGTCTGAACGCTCTGGCCGACGCCGGCGAATATGCGCCGCGCGAGGACCAGACCTTCGCCGAGGCCGCTCATCAGATCCTCGCCGACCTGACCCGTGAAGGCGAAGGCGACTACGCCTGGCTCGCCAACTCGCATGATGCGGCCTCACACCGATTCCTCTACCGTTTGACGGCCCGCGCCCACCGCGCCATCGAGGCGCTGAGCAGGCTCGAAGACGAATCACGCGCCCTGTCCGGCGCGCAGGCCAACAGCATCATCATGGAAATCGAGCACGCGCGCATGCAGCTGACCGCCGACCCCGGCGAGCGCATCAAACTCCTCAACCGTGAAATCAAGGAACGCAAGCACGAGATCAAACGCATCCAACAGGGCAAGCAGCATGCCACGCTGAGCGAAGCCCAGGTGGAGGACGTGATCGCCGTGATCCACAACACGCTGCGCGGCGTGCCCATCGACCTGCGCGAACTCGTGCTCGACGAGCGGGACAACGGCGACGCCTTGCGCCGGCGCATGCAGGCCGGCGACATCAGCGTGGACGAGAACCTGACCCGCTACCACGATGAATACCGCCGCTCGTTCAGCGAATCAGACAGCGGCCGCCGCTTCGAGGACGCCTTCCAGGTGATCATCACCGACGAGGGCCGCCAGCAAATCGACGAAGCCCTGCGCGCCATCGCCAAAACCCCGTATCTGGCCGGCGAATCCGGCGTGCTGCTCGGCCAGATCCGCGACGAACTGGCCCGCATCTACGACGGCATCGAAGCCGTGCGCCGCCAGATGCGCGTCTCCGACGAGGCGATCAGCCGGCTCGTGCGCCAGCAAACCGACACTCGCTACCGCACGATGCTCACCCGCTTGAACCGACTGTACGCGCGCCTCAACGCGGATGCGAAAACCCATATGGGAGACGCCTCGCGCCCGTACGACACGGCCACCTCGGACGCGCTGTTCGCGCCATTGCCGATGCGCCCGGCCAAATCCATGACCCGCGCCACCGCACCCGGCCTGAGCGACCTCGCCGCCGAAGCCCCGCAGTCGACTCCGGTGGCCGATCTGCGGGACATGGTCAACAGCGGCGGCCCCCGACTCCTGCGCATGGTCAGCCTCATCCGGCGCAACCCGGTGACCGTTGACAGGTCCGATGACAGGCCCGGCGCAACCCTCGTGGACATCGCCGCCAGCTTCAACCGGCTGCCCGAAAGCGAACGCCGCGAAAGCGAGATCGTCGGCTTCCTGGGCGGGCTGGGAGCCGTAAGCGGCAACGCCATCGCCGACGAGCCGTCCACTGACGGCGTCGGCGTCGGGGTCGACAGCGACATCGCCACCGAGCCGGCCCCGGCGCAGCGCGGCGATACCGCGACCTGGCATTGCGTATCGATCGACGGCGAGCCCCGGAACTGGATCACTAGACCGGTGCTGGCCGACATGGACGAGCTGAGCATCATTGTGGAGGAAGGATGACCGTGGCCGAGGAACACGAGGAACACGAGGAGCATATGGACAACGCCAACCCGTACGCCCTGTTCGAAGGCGACACCGGCGACATGCCGGCCGAGGCACGCATGGCCGCCATCGCCCTCAAACGCGACCGCTATATCAGCGGGCCCACCTACGACACCGTGCTCGACAACCGCGACGCCGTCGTACGCTCCCTGAACAACGACCTGCTCGACTTGGTGATCAACGAACGCTACCGCATCATGTACGCCACGCCCGTGGCCGGCGACGACGTGACCCTGCGCTCGCTCAAAACCCGTGTCAGCCTCAAACGCGAGGAGGCCGCGCTGCTCGCCTTCCTGCGCATCCGCGTCCTCGAATACGAGAACGTGCACGCCGACCCCGCCGACTGGCTCGTCAGCTTTGAGGAGATCCGCGCCGCGCTCGCCACCGGCGCCGGCTATCTGGCCGCCCGCAACGACGAGGAAGGCGTGGCAAAGCAGATCGGCACCATCGTCTCCGCGATGATCACCTACGGGTATTTGGTGCGCCTGGACGACGAAGCCATGTACCAGATCACGCCGCTCGTGCCCGTGGTGCTCGACCGCGAACTGGCCGACACCTGGCTCGACGTCGCGGAACACGGCGACGGCGACACGGAAGATGACGATGACGACGAGAAGGGAGCCGAATGATGCAGGCGACAGACGTGCAGATGATCGCGGACCGGTGGATGCTGGAATCCCGCCGACTCATCAACTGGGGCTCCTATGAGGGCTACCACGAATTCCGCCCCTCCACGGACCACAAGCTGCCGGTGACCCTGCTCGCCGGCGCCAGCGAATCCGGCAAATCCACGCTGGTCGACGCGCAGATCTCCCTGCTGTACCCAACCGGCACGCCGTTCAACAAGGCCTCGAACTCCGGCCGCTCCGAACGCAGCGACTACACCTACCTGCGCGGCATGGTCGGCGTGGGCAGCACCGAAACCGGCGACGAGCCGCTCTACCTGCGCGGCCGCGACGAGAACGGCGCACCGCAACCCGTGTGGGGCGCCATCGTGGACACCTATCGCAACCAGACCACCGGCCAGGTGCTCTCCTGCGCCAAATTCCTCTACCTGATGCCCGGCGACGGCCGCGGCGACGTGCGCCGACAGTACGTGGTCTGGGGCAAGCCCGTGGACCCCAGGCGCATGGACCAATACCGTGACGCCCCGTTCACGCCGGCCCAGCTCAAAGCCACCTACCCCGACTGCCTCACATTCCCCAGCGCCGAAGCGTTCCACACACACATCTGGAGCGCAATGGGCCTGAGCGAGGCCGCCTGCCGACTGCTGCACAAGATCCAGTCCGCCGACGCGCCCTCCCGGCTCGACGACATCTTCAAACAAGGCGTGCTCGGCGTGCCCGAAGCCCTGGACCTGGCCCGCACCACGGTCGAGGACTACGAACGTTACGACGAGAACTTCCACGCCATGGACGAGAAGACCCGCCGCATGGACACGCTGCGCGGCATCCAACAGGCCTACGGCGAATACGCCGCCGCACGCGGCAAGGCCCGCGCCTTCGAACCGGTCAAGCCGGCCGTCGACGGCACGGTGCCGGCCGTGCTGCGCGACTGGGCATTGGCCCGCATGCGCGGCGAAGTCGCCGTCCAACTGCCCGCCGATCGCGCCGAACAACAGAACAGCGAGGCGGAAGCCAAGCTGCTGCGCCGCCGAACCGAAGACCTGCGCACCCGTCTCGACATGATCCGAGGCCAGATGCAGGGTCTGGACGGCGGCGACCTGACCCGACTCGAACTCGAACTCGACCAGGCCCGCCGCACCCTCGAAGACGTGCAAGCCAACCGAACACGAATCAAACAAACGTTCGCATCCATCGGCGAGACGCTGCCCGGCGACGAACAGGCCTGGAACGAACGCCGCATCAACGCCGTGAACTTCAAACGCGAATACAACAAACGAGACGGCGAATGCGAGGAAGCCCTCACCGCCGCCATCAACGCGCGGGCCGGCGCACGCGGCGACCTCGAACGACTGCAACGCGACTTCGACCGGCAACGCTCCCAGCGCACCCGCATCTCCCAGCAGATGGACGAAACCCGCGCCATGCTCTGCCGCGCCACCGGACTCACCCCCGCCGAACTGCCGTACGTGGCCGAACTCATGGACGTGAACGAACACGAGGAAGACTGGCGTCTCGCCATGAACGTCGCCTACGCGCCCATCGCCCAGACCATCCTCGTCGACAAGCGCCACGAACAGGGCTTCGCCGCCAAAGTCAGCACCATCGACCCGCGCACCATGCCCCGACGCACCTGGCAGTTCGTGGACACCGCACGCCACTACGACGACACCGGCGCGCACGCGAACATACTCACCGGAGAACAGGACGGCGACTGGCTGTCCGGCAAACTGCGCTACCGCGACGACTCGCCCTTCGCCGACTGGCTGCGCTCGCAGACCCAGGACGAACGATTCGACGCCCTATGCGTCACCGCCATCGACGACACCGACCGCACCAACCGTCAGGTGCAGGCCGACGGTCAGATCAAATCCGGCGCACGCGGCCAGCACGGCACCAAAGACCGCGCCCAGGTCATCGGATTCGTCAACGAAACCTACCTCAACGCGCTCGCAGCGCAGGTCGACGCCGCCCGCAACGCGCTCAGCCAAGCCGACACCGACTACACGGCCGCCAAAACACAGTCCGATAACCTCCACCGCGAACTCGAACTGGCCAACCAGCTCGCCTACACGTCCTGGGAGCGCATCGACATCGCCGGCGCGCAACGGACCATCACGGACACGCAGGACGCCATCGCATCCATCAAAAACGATCCCAAGCTCGCCGAACTCGCCAAACAGCGCGACGAACTGAACGCCGAACTCGACCGTGTGGAACGCCAGCGCATCGAATCCGACCAGGCCGCGGCCCGCGCCGGCAGCGCCGTCGAAGCGGCGCTCATCTGGCTGCGCGACCATGCCGACACCGGCACGACGGACGCCGCCGGTGCCACCGCCGACAATGACGATGACGCCGCGTCCGGCCCGCTGCCGGACGAAGTCACGGCGGCGCTCGCCGAATCCTACGACAACCGATTCGCCGGACTGGCGGACGCCGCCATGCGCGCGCACATGATCATCGGCGCGGGCGCGGCAGGAACGCAGGCACCGGGGGAGAGCTTCCCCGAACGCACCATCGCCGGCATCGGCAAGGACATGGCCTCCCGCATCAACCTGCTGAACGGCCAGGCCGATGCCGCACGCACCGGCGTCGAATCGAAAATGAGCACCTACATCGCGCTCTACGCGGCCGACGATGATTCGCTGACCGCCAGCGTGGAGGACTACCGGTACTATCTCGACGAACTCGCCAGCCTCACCCAGCTGGCCGCGGTCGCCGCCACCGACGCCGAATACCGGCGCTGCCTCGAACAGCTGCTCAGGAGCTTCCTGACCATCAAACGCGCCATCGACACGGATGCCAGCGACATCCACGACCAGCTTGACCGCATCAACGCCATGCTCAAAGGCCAGCAGTTCGGTCCCAAGCACGGCAGCCTGTCCCTGCACGCGGACGTGCGCCGTCCCGAGCGCACCTTCTGGGCGCAGCTCATCCGCGTCATCGGCACCCTGAACGATTGGAAATCCGCCGACGTCAACGATTCCGACGCCTCGCGCAAGGCTTTCGCGGCCTGCGCGCCGATGGTCGGGCTGCTGCGCGCCGAACTCGCGCAGGTCAAGGACGCGAACGGCGTGAAAAGCTACGGCGCCCGCAACCTCGACCCGCGTTGCCGCTCGTCCTTCTACGCCATCGTGCATCATGCCGACGGCCCGGATGAACGCATCACCTCCACCGGCGGCCGTTCGGGCGGCGCCTTGCAGGAGCTTACCTCATTCGTATACGGCGCGGCGCTCATCTACCTGCTCGGCGGCGGCCTGACCAGCGAGCCCTCGTACACCACGCTGTTCCTCGACGAGGCGCTCATCAAGGCCGACGGCCGTTACACGCAGCGCGCCCTCACGGTGCTGCCGCGCCTCGGATTCCAGGTCATCGTCTCCGCCCCGGAAAGCAAGACCGGCGAAATCCTCGAGGTCTCCACCAAGGCCTACGTGACCTACAAGGACCCCGACACCGGCCTCACCTCCCTGCGCGAGGCCGTGCTGCATCAGAATGACATGGACGATGAATCATCGTCGGATATATTGAAGGATGACGGGGTTGCCGAATGAGCAGTCCTGGCGTCGCCGGTATTAAGACGATTCGGTTCGACTCGACGATGTTCGAAAGCAGGTGATGGGAACTATGGCCGGCATGAAAGACATCGCTGCGATCACCACATGCGTGAAGAAACATATGCGTTCACATATGTACGACATCGAACCGGCATGGCCATTTCCCGTGCCGGTGGGATTGCCGGACCAAGCATTTTTGGAAACCAATGCGATTGCGGTGCATGACAACAACAATGAGATACGGCAATGGGCAAGCAAGAATGGTTGCGAAATCATAACCAAGCATCGCACCATAGGCACCTCTGTCGAGCTGATCTCCAAAGTCGTCGTTCCTGACGAATCAATAGCCATGCGTGTGGTTGGTCGTACGCTGGCGGCGGAATGTCGCGAAGCGCGCCGCCGCATAGCATGTCTGGTTGCTGCTTGTGACGTTGCTCCGGAAACAATCGAATCGGCCGCTCGCATGACAGGCCATGAACAGCCTGACGACTTCGATCTGCTTGTCAGCGCAGTTCGATATTTCAGGCATCATGACGTGACCGGTATGACGCCGCGACAGATTCCACTGACAGGATTCAGCGGCAAATGGCTGAATGAGTCAAAAACCAATCGTCGTAAGGCCATTTGCCGACTGCTCGGTGTCGAAACGTTGGGTCTGTCAAAACGGCCGACCGAACTGCGGTTCCGTTATCTCGATCCGGTCCGCGACGATGCTGAGCTCGAACGCATCATATGGTGTCCGTGGGAAGGCGAAGCGTTATCCGGCATTAAATATGCTGTCATCGTTGAGAACAAAGACACGTATCAGACTATGCCGCCGATTGCGCAGGGCATCTGCATATGGGGTTCTGGTCGCGCTGTAAGCGATGCTGTACCTGCGGTTCCTGCACTGCGTGACATGCGTATCGTGTATTGGGGTGATATGGATGCGGATGGACTGGAAATACTTTCGACATTACGTGAATCAGGTATCGAATGCGACTCCATCCTGATGGATTGCGATGCATACGATCGGTACCACAGATTTGGTACCGATCGTACTGAACGCAGCGCGAAGATTGCTATGCGGGAGCCTAAGCCGACGCCCGGCCTTCAATCGGCGGAGCGACGTCTTTATGAACGACTGTGTGCTGACAAAACAATCGCTTATCGGCGTATCGAACAGGAACGCATTCCCATGCGTGATGCAGTTGACGAATTACGCAAGCTTGGCATCCCCGTGGAGTCCATTGAAAATCAGGATTTGCCGATTTAGGCTGAGTGATTGGGGATGTTGCCAAGAGCTAGAACGGCTTAGCTTTTTCTCGTCTCACATTATGCCTTCCGATTAATAATGCAACGGCATTGCATAGCTGCAAGGTCCGGCACTGCTATCCGATACTATCGAACTGTTGTTTTGCGTTGCGCGAGAAGGGACAAACATGGCAACCGCTTGGGGTGACGAGAGTGTGCGGAAAACCGGAGTTCCCTCGCCTATGTACTTGATGGGCGCATGCGTATGTGATGATACGGAAACCGAAACAAGGCAAAGATTGGCGTTGCTTAAGCCCAAAGGAGCAAGGAAATTGCACTGGCGAGACATGCGGCCATCATTGCGTGGCAAAGTCGTTGATGCCATGGCTGCAATGGACATTGATCATGTCATTGTGGCTGCGGTACCAATGAGCCAGTGGAATACCGCCGAACGCGCTCGCCGTAAATGTTTGGAACGTCTTCTGCCTCTGCTGGAAACAGAATACAACGTGGACACGCTTGTGCTTGAACGGCGCGAGATTTCACAGGACAGGAACGATATCCGTTTCATCGATGGATTGAGAAGCCGCAGATTTATCGGGCCAATTCGTGTCGAACTCTGTGCAGGGGAGACTGATGCAAGGCTATGGCTCCCTGATCAGCTGCTAGGAGCGTACGGTGATGCCCAGGCCGGTACTGGAAGATACGATGAATTCCTCGGCCATGTTCGAACAGTGTTCATCGACAGTGATTGATGTCCTAAAACCGTGTATACTTCATGGTAAGCCAACCCCGCTGGGGAAATGGAAGTGAGAGCCGGACGCCCCGAGTATCTTGGGGGCCGGCTCTTGCGTTTCGGTCCACTGATGGTCCGGAATTTTGCATACTCTGGTTCGGTTTTCCGGCCTGACACGCCATCGAACAAGCGTTCGAATTTGGTCGTGTGTTCGGGTATCCTTGGGACAGATTTGGCGCGCGCATGACCGTGCGCGCGGGAACGGTGAGATGGAAGGTGGGGTGTGGCTGTGGCGGCAATGCAGACTGGCGCAAGGCGCGCAACAAGCGCAACGGGCGCGAAAACCAGCAAGGGCAAGAACGGTGAGGTCATCGTCGAAAAGGTGATGACCAGCGACTCCTTCCTGAGCCGGGAGATCAAAAAGGCGCCGCTGATCGAACACGATGGTTCGCTGGTAGCTGATATCTCGCACATCCCGAACGATCTCAAGATCACGATTCAGGGTGCGCGCGAACACAACCTCAAGAATGTCGACCTGGCGATTCCGCGCAATCGCATGGTCGTGTTCACAGGCCTGTCCGGTTCGGGCAAATCCTCGCTCGCGTTTGACACCCTGTTCGCCGAAGGCCAGCGACGCTACGTCGAATCCCTATCCGCCTACGCCCGCCAGTTCCTGGGTCAGATGGACAAGCCCGACGTTGACTTCATCGAGGGCCTGAGCCCGGCCGTCTCCATCGACCAGAAGACCACCAACCGCAACCCGCGTTCTACCGTCGGCACCATCACCGAAATCTACGATTACCTGCGACTGCTCTTCGCCCGCACCGGCATCCCTCACTGCCCTGAATGCGGCGAGCCCGTCGCCTCCCAGACCCCGCAGCAGATCGTCGACACGCTGCTCGGCTACCCGGAGCGCACGCGATTCCAGATTCTCGCGCCCGTGGTCAAGGGCCGCAAGGGCGAGTTCGTGGATATGATCGAGCTGCTGCGCTCCGACGGCTACGCCCGCGCGCTCATCGACGGCGAGATGACGCAGCTGTCCGACGACATCAAACTCACCAAGCAGAAGAAGCACACCATCGAGGTCGTGGTCGACCGACTCGTGGTCAAGGACGGCATCCGCCAACGCCTGACCGACTCGGTGGAAACCGCCCTCAAGCTCGCCAACGGCAGCATCGTCATCGACTTCGTGGACGAGGAGGAAGGCAGCCCGGCCCGCCGCCAGCCGTTCTCCGAACACCGCAGCTGCCCGAACGGGCACACGCTCGAACTCGACGAGGTCGAGCCGCGCACCTTCTCCTTCAACGCCCCCTACGGTGCCTGCCCCGCCTGCACCGGTCTCGGCTTCAAACTGGAAATCGACCCGGACCTCATCATCTCCGACCCGGACAAGTCACTGGCCGACGGCGTCATCGAACCGTGGAGCGGCACCAAGATGACCTCCCAGTACTACGGCCACATCCTCGAAGGTCTGGCCAAGGAAATGGGCTTCTCCATGAAGACCCCATGGAAGGGCCTGCCGGACGACGTCAAGCACGACATCCTCTACGGCCACGACTTCAAGGTCAACGTCTCCTACCGCAATCGCTGGGGACGCCTGCGCGAATACTCCACCGGCTTCGAAGGCGTGATCCGCACGCTCATGCGACGCCACGACGAAACCGATTCGCAGTCCATGCGCGAATACTACGAGTCGTACATGCGCGAAGTGCCCTGCCAGGTCTGCCACGGACGCCGTCTGAAGCCCGAAGTGCTCGCTGTCACTGTGGACGGAAAATCCATCTTCGACGTGTGCGACATGCCCGTCGTACGCGAACTCGCCTGGATCAACGGCCTGAAACTCGAAGGCTCGGCACAGCTGATCGCCGGCGAAGTGCTCAAGGAGATCAAGGCCCGACTCGGCTTCCTGAACGACGTCGGCCTCGACTACCTGACCCTCTCGCGCGCGGCCGCCACCCTGTCCGGCGGAGAAGCGCAGCGCATCCGACTCGCCACGCAGATCGGCTCCGGTCTGGTCGGCGTCATGTACGTGCTCGACGAGCCGTCCATCGGCCTGCACCAGCGTGACAACGAACGCCTCATCGAAACCCTGCACCACCTGCGCGATCTCGGCAACACGCTGATTGTCGTCGAACACGACGAGGACACGATACGCCGCGCCGACTGGGTGGTCGACATCGGCCCCGGCGCCGGCGAACACGGCGGCGAAGTCATCTACTCCGGCCCCGCCAAGCACCTCATAGAAGCCAAGCGCTCCATCACCGGCGACTACATCGCCCACCGGCGAGAGATCGCCGTGCCCGCCAAGCGCCGCAAGATCCACAAGACCCAGGTGCTCAAAGTCGTGGGTGCCCGCGAGAACAACCTCAAGAACATCGACGTGAGCTTCCCGCTCGGCGTGCTCACCGTGGTCACCGGCGTCTCCGGCTCCGGCAAATCCTCGCTGGTCAACACGATCCTCTACCCGGTGCTCGCCGACAAGCTCAACGGTGCACGCATCGTACCCGGCCGCCACACGCGCGTGGAAGGCGTGGACCAGGTGCGCAAGGTGATCCACGTCGACCAGAACCCGATCGGCCGCACGCCGCGATCCAACCCCGCCACCTACACCGGTGTGTGGGACAAGATCCGCACCCTGTTCGCCAAGACTCCCGAAGCCCAGGTGCGCGGCTACGGCCCCGGCCGCTTCAGTTTCAACGTCAAAGGCGGCCGATGTGAGGCCTGCCACGGTGACGGCACGCTGAAGATCGAAATGAACTTCCTGCCCGACGTCTACGTGGACTGCGAGGTCTGCCACGGCAAACGATACAACCGCGAGACCCTCGAAGTCACGTACAACGGCAAGACCGTGGCCGACATCCTCAACATGCCCATCGAGGAGGCCGCCGACTTCTTCAAGGCGTACACCGGCATCTCCCGATACCTGAAGACCCTCGTGGACGTCGGCCTCGGCTACATCCGACTCGGCCAGCCCGCACCCACCCTGTCCGGCGGTGAATCGCAGCGCGTCAAGCTTGCCACCGAGCTGCAGCGCCGATCCGACGGCAAAACCGTGTACATCCTCGACGAGCCGACCACCGGCCTGCACTTCGAAGACGTGAACAAGCTGCTCAAGGTGCTGCAGTCCCTGGTGGACAAGGGCAATACGGTCATCGTCATCGAACATAATCTGGATGTGATCAAGGAGGCCGACTGGCTGATCGATCTCGGTCCGGAGGGCGGCGACGGAGGCGGCACCATCGTCACGCAGGGCACGCCCGAACAGGTTGCCGAATGCGAAGCCTCATGGACCGGCAAGTTCCTGAAACCCATGCTTTAGCCTTCCATTGCAGCTGACCTCGGGTGGGTTGGGGTGTTTGTTGCTGGACATGCTCCGGGCCGCTCAGGTCAAGTCTTTACGGTCCAGCAACACACACCCCAACCCACCCAATCCCTGATGATTGGTTTTGCTTAATAGCGAGGAGGATTATGACGAACGATATTGAGCGGCATAGTCCGGATGAGTGGCGGAAGACTGCGGCGGCGTTAATGTCGGAAAGCATAGCTGTGGGTGCCGGGGAAACGACGGCGAAGGTGAATGCGAATGGGGCACCTTTGCTGGGGGATTCTCGCGACCTGTTCCGACCCAAGACCTCGGATATTCCCGCCAAACCCGGTGTGTACAAATGGCGCGACGGGGAAGGGCGCGTCATTTATGTGGGCAAGGCAAAGAACCTGCGCAACAGGCTCACCAATTATTTCCAGCCGCTGTATCTGCTGCATCCGCGCACGCAGACCATGGTGCTGACCGCACGCAGCCTGGAGTGGACGGTCGTCGCCACCGAACTGGAATCACTGACGTTGGAATACACGTGGATCAAGGAATTCGACCCACGGTTCAACGTGCAGTTCCGCGACGACAAGACCTATCCGTATCTCGCGGTCAGCACGGGGGAGCGAATTCCGCGCGTGTGGGTCACGCGGTCGCGCAAACGGCGGGATACCCGGTATTTCGGCCCCTATGCCAAAGTGTGGGAATTGCGGCACAGTCTTGACCGGTTGCTGCGCACGTTCCCGGTACGCACCTGCACCACCAACGTGTTCCATAAGGCGCAACTGACCGGACGGCCATGCCTGTTCGCTTCCATCGGCAAATGCTCCGCACCCTGCGTGAACCGCATTGAAGCGGACGAACACCGGAGGCTGTGCGAACAGCTGGTCGGCGTGATGACCGGACGACTCGGACGGCCATACATCGCCCAGTTGACCCGCGACATGAAAGAGGCCAGCGCCGAACTCGAATTCGAGAAAGCCGCCCGACTGCGCGACCAGATCCAAATGCTGGAAACCGTGGTGCAACAGAACGCCGTCGTCTTCGACCAGGATGTGGACGCGGACGTGTTCGGCTTCGCCAGCGACGAGCTCGAAGCCTCCGTGCACGCTTTTTATGTGCGCGCCGGCTCGATTCGCGGCGAACGCAACTGGAGCGTCGAACGAGTTGAGGACATCGATGACGCCGACTTGATGGCCGACCTTCTGGTGCAGGTGTATTCGGACGCCGCCGGGGACAATCACCCCCAGTCGGCCGCGACCATCTCCACTAATCGCGAGGCCATCGGCTCCACGCAAACCATCACGGCCACGGACGCTGTGGCACGCGCCCAGGCCACCCGAGAACGCAACACCCGTCAGGAGACCACCGGGCGCGCGGACCTGCTGGCACCCATCGCACCGGTACCGCGCGAAATCATCGTGCCCGTCGAACCGGCCCGCCGTGAGGAACTCGAAGGCTGGCTGACCAATCTGCGCGGGGGAGCGGTGACCATCCGTGTGGCCTCGCGAGGCGACAAGAAGCAGCTTATGGACCGCGCCAACGAGAACGCCAGCCAAGCACTGCAACGCAGCAAGATGAGCCGCATCTCCGACATGGGCGCACGCACCCAGGCCATGAACGATGTGGCCAAGGCATTGGGACTCGCGGAAGCCCCGCTGCGCATCGAATGCTACGACATTTCGAACACTGTGGGCGGTGCCTTCCAGGTGGCCTCCATGGTGGTGTTCGAAGACGCGATCGCCAAGAAATCCGAATACCGACGCTTCGCCATCCGAGGCAAGGACGGCAAAGGCGCGGTGGATGATCTGTCCGCGCTTTACGAGACGCTCACCCGCCGCTTCAAGCACGGCAACATCGCCGGCGACTCCGGCGAAAGCATCGACGCGGAACAGCGTGTGGCCTCGGCCGCCGGCAAGATGACCACTGCCGTGGCGGCGGAGACAATCGCTGCGAACGGTAACGACAATGGTGAGGGCGGTTCCGACATCAGTGGCAAGGGGCACGCGGTGCCGGTCGGAGTGCAGAACGATGCGCGGGAGTCCCCGCCCGACATCGTCCAGCAGAACACAAACCGGCATCACTTTGCCTACAAGCCGAACCTGGTGGTGGTCGATGGCGGCAAGCCGCAGGTCATGGCCGCCGCCAAGGCGCTTGAGGACTGTGGCGTGAACGACGTGGCCGTCTGCGGACTGGCCAAACGCTTGGAAGAGGTGTGGGTGCCGGACGACGACTATCCGATCATCCTCAAACGCCAGTCCGAAGGCATGTATCTGCTGCAGCGTGTACGCGACGAATCCCACCGCTTCGCCATCACCTACCACCGCCAGCAGCGGCGCAAAGGCGCCCTGCGCAGCGCGCTCGACGAGATTCCCGGCATCGGCGAAAGCTACCAGAAGCGGCTGCTCAACCACTTCGGCTCGGTCAAAGCCATGCGCGAAGCCAGTGTCGAGGACTTCGAGAAGGTCAAAGGCATCGGCCACGCCAAAGCCGAAGCGCTGTACAACGCGCTGCACGAGCAGTGAGCCGGCCCGGTCCAGCAGCCCAGAGTAAATTTTCGGTTGCGGGGCCTGTGGTTGACATATTCGAAGCAAAGTGTCGGCTAGCATGGGAACAGACATCAAGGAGGGGATATGGCCAATCATCGTTGCGCTGTACTCGGCAAACCCGTCGCACACTCATTGTCACCCGTGCTTCACAACGCGGCCTACCGTTCGCTGAAACTCGACGATTGGCTGTACGACAAGCACGAGGTGGGGGAAGACGACCTCGACGCTTTCCTCAAAGGCCTTGACTCGACGTGGGCTGGCCTGAGCCTGACCATGCCGTTGAAGAAGACCATCCAACCGTACGGTGTTCCGGAAAATTTGTGGGCCAAGGAACTGAAGGTGGCGAATACCGCGGTATTCGACTGGAGCGTGGCTGCCGATGATCCCGCTTGGCCGAACGGCAAGCCGGGCATCAAGCTATACAACACCGATGTCATCGGCATCCAACTCGCCTTCGACCATGCCAATCGCGAACTCGGCGAACACCACACCGCGTCGAGAAGCGGCACCGCGCTGATCATCGGCAATGGCAACACCGCCACTTCGGCGTTGGCCGCATGCTGCATGATGCCCGAAATCGGCCATATCGTCGTCGCCGCCCGCCACCCCGGAAAAAACACCGGGCTTAAACCAGTGGCCGAAAAGTTCGTCAACGTGCATAACCCGTACAACGAAATCGAATTAGGCGACGATCAGGCCCTGCTCGAGGCAGCCCGCAACGCCACCTATGTCATCAACACGATTCCCGGACACGCGGCCGACAACGTCGCGGATGCCCTCGCCGATGCCGGAACCGAGCCATTCTCCGGACTGCTGTTGGACGTGATCTACGATCCACGCCCCACCAAGCTCATGGAAGCCTGGCGCGCTCATGGCGGTCACGCCATCGGCGGCGAAGAAATGCTGCTGTACCAAGCTCTCGTACAGGTATTGCTGATGACCGGTATCTGGGATGACGACCCGCCCAGCGATGCCGACCAGCGTCTGCAGGACACCACCACCGAAGACGACCAGCTGGAGATCGCGATGCGCAAAGCTCTTGAGGAGGCGCTGTAATGAATCAACAGACAACGAACCGCGATACCGGCGAGGCGGCCGCCACGAATGCGCCGGCGAATTCCGCGACATCCACATCGACTCCGGACAACCAGCCGACCCCGCTTGATGCCTTCGAAGTGCTGCTCATCACCGGTATGTCCGGCGCAGGCCGCTCTCATGCCGCTGACTGCGTGGAAGACATGGGATGGTATGTGGTCGACAACCTGCCTCCCAAACTGCTTATCCCGCTTGTCGACATGATGACCACCTCCGGTTCCGGATCGGAGTCAGGCGTCCACAAGCTTGCCGCCGTCATCGACGTGCGCTCCAGCTATTTCGACGAGCTGGCCGCCGTGCTCGGCCATCTGGATGATCTCGGCGTCAAAACCCGTATTCTGTTCCTCGACGCCAGCAACGAAGTGCTCATCAAGCGCTACGAATCCGTGCGCCGCCCGCACCCGCTGCAGCACGGCAACCGACTGATCGACGGCATCCTTGAGGAACGTCACCTGCTGGAAGACCTCAAGGAACGAGCCGACTGGGTCATCGACACCAGCTCCCTGAGCATCCACCAGCTGTCCACCAAACTCTACGAGGCGATGCTCGGCTCCGGCCCCACCACCGTGGCAGTACACATCTTCAGCTTCGGCTTCAAATACGGTATGCCCATCGACGCCGATTTCGTGGCCGACGTGCGTTTTCTGCCCAACCCGTTCTGGGTGCCCAGCCTGCGCGAGCTTACCGGGCACGACAAGCCGGTCGCCGACTACGTGCTTTCCAGCAAGGGAGCCAAGGAATTTCTCGACGCTTATGAGAAAGCTATCGAGATTGCGTTGGAAGGATACGCCCAGGAAGACAAGCACTACGTAACCATCGCCGTCGGCTGCACCGGTGGTCAGCACCGGTCGGTGGCGATGAGCGAAGAGCTGGCTCGCCGCTTACGCGCACATGGGCTCAACGTAACCGTTTCCGCGAGAGAACAGCACAAGCGTCACTCATCGTAAGCAGGCGTCGAGCGGTCATCGGGCAAGCGTTCGGTGACCACACTGCGAGAAAGCAGAGCCCATAATACGTATCAAACGGGTTCGCTTGTCCACCAGATTAGGTATCACAGAAAGCCGATGGCTTCCGACCGTGTGACAGCAGATAACGGCACGAAGCGCCTGAAGCATTGAGAAGAACGGGACTGTAGGAGGTAGATCTTGGCTCTTCTGGACGATGTCAAAAGCGAGTTGGCAGCCTTTGAAGGCGATTCGCCAGCCGCGATCAAGGCCCAAGCTGCGGCCATGATCCGTTTTGGCGGCGGTCTTCGACCGGTACAGAATACATACGTTATCCAAGCCGTATTCACCTCGCTTGACGTTGCAGAATGGCTGAAGAACACGTTGAGGAACACGTTCGGGCACGAAGCCGAGGTCAATCACCTCACACGTCAGACCCCGAACGGCCCTGTCGAGACCTATGTGGTGCTCGTCACCCGCAACGTAGTGGCCTTGGCTTTGCAGACCGGACTGGTCGACCGCCGCAAGCAGCAGGTCCGTGGACTGCCGTCTGAAGTGGTCAACGGATCCATCGCCCAAATCAAAGCGGCATGGCGCGGCGCCTTCATGGCCCGTGGCTTCCTGTCCGATCCCGGTAAGGCCAGCTTCCTGGAAATCGCTTGCCCCACGGAAGAGGCCGCCATGGCCCTGTGTGGCGTGGCCCGTCGTCTAGGCATCCAGGCCAAGCATCGCACGCTGCGTAGCTCCGAGCGCGTGACACTCAAGGATCCCGACGCCATCGAACGCATGCTCAAGCTCATGGGCGCCACCCGTTCGGCCCGCGAATGGACCGGCAAGCGCTCCGACGGCGAGGCCCGCGGCAAGGCCAACCGTCTGGCCAACTTCGATGACGCCAATATGCGCCGTTCCGCCAAGGCCGCCGCCGAAGCCAGCGAAAAAGTGCAGCATGCTTTCGAAGTACTCGGCGATAACATTCCGGACAACCTCCGTCAGGCCGGCCAGCTGCGCATCGATCACGTGGACAAGAGCCTCGAGGAGCTCGGCAAGATCGCCGAACCGCAAATCACCAAGGATGCGATTGCCGGCCGAATTCGCCGACTGCTTCAACTTGCCGAGAAGACGGAGAAGGCTCGCGCAGCCGAAGGCAAGTAACCCGACAATCCGATTTGCCGTGCCTATTCGGCAAAACGCGACAACGATGTGACAAAACACCGCATTCAGTCAGTAGACGAATGCGGTGTTTTGTTCCGGAATGCCTGTAATATGCAAAGTGGCAAAATTGGCCACTTTGACGTGCGATTCGTCAAGGAAAGGATATTCATGAAGACACTCAAGGACCTTGGAGATCTCAAGGGCAAGCGCGTTCTGGTTCGCGCTGATTTCAATGTTCCGCTGGACGGCACCACCATCACCGATGACGGTCGAATCAAGGCTGCTCTGCCGACCATCAAGACCCTGCGCGAAGAAGGCGCCAAGGTCATCCTCATGGCCCACCTTGGCCGCCCGAAAGGCAAGGTCGTTCCTGAGCTGAGCCTGGCCCCGGTTGCCGCCCGCCTCGGCGAGCTGCTCGGCACCAACGTGCCGCTGGCCAAGGACACCTACGGCGAGGACGCTCAGGCCAAGGTCGCCGCCATGAACGATGGCGACGTTGTGCTGCTTGAGAACGTTCGTTTCAACCCGGAGGAGACCTCTAAGGACGCCGACGAACGCGCCGCTTACGCCAAGAAGATCGCCGCCCTCGGCGAGGCCTTCGTTTCCGATGGCTTCGGCGTGGTCCACCGCGCTCAGGGCTCCAACTACGACGTTGCCGCCGATCTGTCGGCCGCCGCAGGCCTGCTGGTCGAGAAGGAAGTCAAGGCCCTGTCCAAGGCCACCGAGAACCCGGAGCGTCCGTTCACCGTGGTGCTCGGCGGTTCCAAGGTCTCCGACAAGCTCGGCGTCATCGAGAACCTGCTCGACAAGGCCAACCGTCTGGTCATCGGCGGCGGCATGGTGTTCACCTTCCTCAAGGCCAAGGGCTACGAGGTCGGCACCTCCCTGCTTGAAGAGGACCAGCTTGAGAAGGTCAAGGGCTACATCGAGACCGCCGAGAAGAACGGCGTTGAGCTCGTGCTGCCGACCGACGTCGTCGTGAACGCCGGCTTCCCGGCCGGTGACACCCCGGTTGCTCCGGAAGTCGTTGCCGCCGACGCCATCCCGGCCGACAAGATGGGTCTGGACATCGGCCCGGAGTCCCAGAAGCTCTTCCACGACAAGATCGTCGACTCCAAGACCGTCGTGTGGAACGGCCCGATGGGCGTGTTCGAGGTTCCTGAGTTCGCCGCCGGCACCAAGGCCGTGGCCCAGGGTCTGGTCGACGCCACCGCAGCCGGTGCGTTCACCATCGTCGGTGGCGGCGACTCCGCCTCCGCCGTGCGCAACCTCGGCTTCCCGGAGGACGGCTTCTCCCACATCTCCACCGGTGGTGGCGCTTCCCTCGAGTTCCTCGAAGGCAAGGAGCTCCCTGGCCTGAAGGTGCTTGAGTAATCCATTTTCTAGCTCCCCTCCTTGAGGGGAGCTACGTTTTTTTAGAAGGGAAACATATGGCGTCCAAACGCATTCCGTTGGTGGCCGGCAACTGGAAGATGAATTTCGACCATCTTGAAGCCACTTACTTCGTGCAGAAGCTGGTATGGCTGTTGCGTGACGCTCACTTCGACTTTAAACGCTGCGAAGTCGCGCTTTTCCCCTCGTTCACGTCATTGCGCAGCGTGCAGGTGCTGGTCGAAGCCGACAAGCTCCATGTCGCCTACGGCGCACAATCCGTTTCCGTGACCACCCAAGGTGCCTTCACCGGCGATGTGTCCGCGGACATGATCGCCCATCTCGGCTGCTCATACGTCATCGTCGGCCACTCCGAACGCCGCAAATACCATCCTGAAGATGACGCCAATATCGTCGATCAGGTACGTGCTGTGCTCGCCGCCGGCATGCAGCCGATTTTGTGCGTCGGCGAAAGCTTCGAGGAACGACGTCAAGGCATTGAACTTGATTTCGCCGTGGGCCAGGTACGAGACGTCACCCGCGATCTCAACGAAGAACAAGCCGCCAAACTCATCGTGGCCTACGAACCTGTCTGGGCCATTGGCACCGGCATGGTGGCCACTCCGCAATCCGCCCAGGATGCCGCAAACGCCATCCGCAACGATTTGAAGACCACTTTTGGCACGAAGGTATCCGATAGCGTACGTATCCTGTACGGCGGATCGGTCACCTCGAAAAATGCGGCGGAACTCATTTCCCAGCCCGACGTTGACGGCTTCCTGATCGGAGGGGCGGCCCTGGACGTTGAGGAACTCGCCAAAATCGCTCGACTGGCACTGAAATCCACGAAATCACGGAACTAATACCACGGTTTTCCCGTGTGTGCGCTATGCTGGTCAACAGTCCAATCAATCCGGAGGTACCCTGTGACCGCTCTTAAGATCACGCTGCAAGTCATCGTCGTGCTGCTCAGCTTCGTGCTGACCCTGCTCATCCTTATGCACAAGGGCAAGGGCGGCGGTTTGTCCGACATGTTCGGCGGCGGTCTGACCCAGAACGCCGGTACTTCCGGTGTCGCCGAAAAGAACCTGAACCGTTGGACCGTTATCATCGCTCTGGTGTGGGTGGCCTTGATTATCGGCCTCGACATGATGACCAAGTTCAACCTCGGCTGATCGGCTTGCACGCCATATAGACTTGTCGCTCGCGACCCATGACCGTTACCGTCGGTCATGGGTCGTATGCGTTCTATCGAGTATTACGAAAGGACATCACCATGGTCACTATGAACCGCAACAAAGTCGTTATCGTCGGCACCGGCCAGGTCGGTGCCACCGCCGCCTTCGGCATCGTCACGCACGGCCTGTGCAATGAGCTTGTGCTCATCGACTGTTCCGCCGCCAAGGCCCTGGGGGAGGCCCGCGACCTCGATGATGGCAGCGAATTCCAGGACCGCCACGTCAAGGTGCGCGCCGGCGACTACGCCGACTGCAAGGATGCGGACATCGTCGTCATCACCGTGGGCCGCAAGCCGCCGGCCAACTCCAACCGCATGGCCGAACTCGGCTTCACCGTGGGTCTTGTGGGCGAAGTGGTCGACAACGTCATGGCCTCCGGTTTTGACGGCGTGATCGTCATGGTCTCCAACCCGGTCGACGTGATGGCTTGGTATGCCTGGAAACGTTCCGGTCTGCCTCGCACCCAGGTGCTCGGTACCGGCACCGCGCTCGACACCTCGCGTCTCAAGACCATCATCGGCGAAGAGACCGGCCTCGACCCGCGCAACGTGGGCGGCTTCGTGATGGGCGAGCACGGCGACTCCCAGTTCACCGCATGGTCCACCGTCTCGCTCGGCGGCAAGCCATTCGCCCGCTTCCTGGCCGACAACCAAGACCGTTTCGCCTCTGTGTCCACCACCGAAATCGAAGAGAAGACCCGCACCCGTGGCAATGAGATCGTCGCGGCCAAGGGCGGCACCAACTTCGGCATCGCCTCCACCGTGGCCGGCATCGTACAGACCATCCTGTGGGACGAACGCCGCATCGTGCCCGTCTCCACCCTGTTGGACGGCGAATACGGCGAACATGACGTGTTCCTCGGCGTCCCCACTGAACTGCGCGCCAATGGTGCCAACGAGATCGTCGAACTCGATCTGAGCGAGGACGAGCGGGCCAAACTGCACCATTCCGCCGAACTCGTGCGTGAACACTGTGAGGGGCTGCTGTGATTCTCGACGCCATCACGCCGAAACAACCCCGACTGCTGGTCGCCGACCTCGACGGCACGTTGCTGCACGACGCCGAGGTATTCGAGGACCGGTTCATCACCCAGCGCAGCATCGACACCATCAACCGCGCGCACGATGCCGGAATGCAATTCGCCATCGCCACCGCGCGGCCGGTGAGTACCGGTCTCCAGTTCGCCGAAAAACTGCCGGTGGACGCCGTAATCTATCTGAACGGCGCCCTCATCGATTTCGACCCGGCCCACTCCGACTTCGACCTGCTCACCTCAGGTGCCACGCCGGCCGATGAGAACCATTTGATCAAGATTGGCTTCTCCTCACGGCGTGCCTGCGAAGTCTGTCTGTTCCTGCTCGATCGCATGCCCGGCCTGAAGCTCGGCATCGTGATGAACGACGTGCGCTACACCAACTTCGATGTGCGCGTGTATTGGAAAACTCAGGCCTTCCAATACACGAACTTCCACGACGTGCCCGAAGGCGTGGCAGATAAGATCACCATCTTCCCCGAGCCTGAACAGTGGAACGAGCTGCGTGCGCTGATTCCGCCGGACTTCGACATCTCCATCAGCGAAGGCGTGATGTGGATGCTCATGAACCCGCAGGCCAACAAGGAGCACGCGCTGCACCTGCTGTGCGAGCGACTGGACGTGCCGCTTGAACAGACAGCCGCCTTCGGCGACGACCTCATCGATATCAACATGATGAGCGAATCCGGCCGGGGTGTGGCCGTGGCCAACGCGAACCCCAAGGTGTTGTCCATCGCCGACGAGATCTGCCCGTCCAACAACGAGGACGGCGTCGCCCAATGGATTGAAGCGCAGTTGGGCTGAACCGGTCGAGACTCGAGAACACGCCAAAATTGAACTTGTGTTGAACCGAGGGTATGCTTTGAACCGTTGTTCAAAAGATAAATTGAACTCCCGGTTGGAGGCATAAGGATATGAGCGTATCGGTGTTTGCGGAACGTCTGCGCAATGCGATGAACAGCAGGGGACTGAAGCAGGTCGATTTGGTGCACGCCGCCGAACATCGTGGTGTAAAGATGGGCAAGAGCCACATCAGCCAATACGTGGCCGGCAAGACCATGCCCCGCGAGGACGTGCTCGAATTCCTGGCCAGCGAACTGGACGTCGACATGAACTGGCTGCGCGGCGAGGAATCCACCACGCAATTGAACTCGGACGCCTCCAACAGCGTCACGGACGGCGAACACGCCGCCACACCGCTTGCCACGGGTGCCTCCAAGCCCCAGACGGACAGCGAGATTCCCGTGGGCCGCCGCCGCACCTTCGGCAAATCGCACAAGCTCGACAACGTGCTCTACGACGTGCGCGGCCCGGTCGCCGACGAGGCGATGCGCATGGAGGCCAACGGCACCCACATCCTGAAATTGAACATCGGCAACCCGGCACCCTTCGGCTTCCGCACGCCGGACGAAGTCGTCTACGACATGGCCCACCAGCTCACCGACACCGAAGGCTACTCGCCGTCCAAGGGCCTGTTCTCCGCGCGCAAGGCCATCATGCAGTACGCGCAGCTGAAGAACATCCCGAACGTCACCATCGACGACATCTACACCGGCAACGGCGTCAGCGAGCTCATCAACCTGTCCATGTCCGCGCTACTCGACACCGGCGACGAAGTGCTCGTGCCATCCCCGGACTACCCGCTGTGGACCGCCTGCGTGAACCTAGCCGGCGGCACCGCCGTGCACTACCTGTGCGACGAACAGTCCGAATGGTATCCGGACATCGACGACATCCGCTCCAAGATCACCAGCAACACCAAGGCGATTGTCATCATCAACCCGAACAACCCCACCGGCGCACTTTACCCAAAGGAAGTGCTCCAGCAGATCGTCGACATCGCGCGCGAACACCAGCTCATCATCTTCTCCGACGAAATCTACGATCGCCTCGTCATGGACGGCCTGCAGCACATCTCCATCGCCTCGATGGCCCCGGACCTGTTCTGCGTGACCTTCTCCGGCCTGTCGAAATCGCACATGATCGCCGGCTACCGCATCGGCTGGATGATCCTGTCCGGCAACAAGCGCATTGCCAAGGACTACATCGAGGGCCTCAACATGCTCGCCAACATGCGCATGTGTTCGAACGTGCCCGCCCAGTCCGTGGTGCAGACCGCGCTCGGCGGCCACCAGAGCGTCAACGACTACATCGTGCCGGGCGGCCGCGTGCACGACCAGCGCGACCTCGTCTACGACATGCTCAACCAGATCCCCGGCATCACCGCCGTCAAGCCGAAGGCCGCGTTCTACATCTTCCCGAAGATCGACGTCAAACGCTTCAACATCCACTCGGACGAGCAGTTCGCGCTCGACCTGCTGCATGACAAGCACATCCTCATCAGCCACGGCGGCGCGTTCAACTGGCATCGCCCCGACCACTTCCGCGTGGTGTACCTGCCGCGCATGGGCATGCTGCGCGAAACCATGGGGGAGATCTCCGACTTCTTCAGCTACTACTGGCAGAGCTGATCCTTGGCGCAAACGAACACGCTCGATTGTTTCGTGATATAAAGGAGATCTTATGCCGGTGGTGTCGCGTCGTGCGCAGGAAGCGCTGTATCCCAGCGATCGCGCGAACTGCGGCATGGTGGTCCGCGCTATGCCAAGGTGAAGGCGATGACGAAGGCCGTGGCGGACAGTGCGGTTGCCAGGAGCAGATAGCACACGGCGGCTGAATTTCGAGAGCCATCGGCATTGGCAGCGTTACCGCCGTTATTTGCGTTGCGTGCAGCCAACGTGATGGCCGTAATCGCCGAAAGCAGGGAGAACAATGGCAGCACGCACAACACGACGGTCAGCAGTCCCAAAGCTTCATGGCCGATGCAATAAGCGACAAGACCTGCATTGTCAGTTGCCGATAGCGCTGGGCAGAAATCGGTGTGTCTACCAGTGTTGTAGCTGTAGGTAAAGAACGTGATACCTGACCAGAACAGGGCAACGGGAACAGAGCAATTGCGTATGGCGGATGCGTTGATGCTGATGGTGTGGAACAGGTCGTGCAAGGAGGTAGCCCGTATACCACTGCGTTCTGGCGTGATTCGATTACTGTTGTTTTGCGAGTCGATGGTAAGAGAGGCGTATTGCACCAGCGCATATGCCGCAAGTCCAAGTCCGCAAGCGATGGTTGCGCCGCCGCTGAAGTTGAACTCGTCGGATACCGAATATTCGGTGACGAATACCGGCATCACGCCAATCTGCCATACGAACAACAGTCGCGCGATTCGTATCCAACCGTTGCTCAGATATGAGGTGACTATGGCGTGCACCAGCCACGTCACCGCATACATCGCCCACAACGTTACAATCTTGGTATTCGCACTCAACACCAATATGATCGCAACAGCCACTGCCGCAATAAGAACACTAAACACCGAACGGAGCCGATGGCGCGAAAAGCCCTGTACTCCCGCAACAGTCAGACAGAGAATCGCGACAACACTCAGCGCAGTCACCGTCATAAACCACAGTGGTGAGGTGACGCAGGCTCCATAATCGTCAGTTGCTTGGCCCGAGAGATAGTAGGTCATTCTGCCAATCGCCGGACAATTCGGATGCAACATCATGCCGCCCCAAATGCGCTCATATAATGGCGCGAACGATACACCGGCACCACTGAGCGTCGCAACAACCGCCATCACCATGGCCGGAATCAGCCCAAGCTCGCGATTCCGGCCGGTTTCCGCTATCTGTCTATCACTGGTGTCCATGACTCACCCCACCTTATGCCGTTATCGCCGTCGTCGATGATGCCAGTATAACTATGGCAGATGGGCGGAGACCAGCGGCATACAGGAATTCTGTATGCCGCTTTATAGGAGGGATACTGCGGCAGCCGCCATCACCGACCGACCGCCAGGCTCCGGCACAGACCGGGAAAACTACCGTCGCGGAGCATCGGCGATACCAATGGCAACACCGAGGATAGCCGGGACCACCCAGCCGAGCTGGTATTGCTGCAAAGGCAGCATAGCCAGCGCCGCGTCCAGCCAGCCGATGGAACCGCCGAAGACGGCGACCAAACTGGAGATGCAGGTGGCGAAGGATGCGATGCCCACCAGCAGCACAGTCCAGAAATAGACGCGCGGGAATCGCGCGCCGAGCGACTTGTGGGTCAGCGTCAGCAGTACCAGCACGATGGCGATCGGATACAGTGCGGACAACACCGGCACGGAAACCTTGATGATCGCGCTCAGCCCGGCATTGGACACGATGAAACTGAACACGGTGAAGATGACCTGCCAAGTGCGGTAGCTCAACGTTCGGCCGGCGACGGTCCGGAACCGAGTATGGAAGTAGGTGGCGCAGGTGCCGATCAGTCCGGTGCATACGTTGAGGCAGGCGATGACGAACACGACGCCAAGGAACGCGGTACCGAACGTGCCGAACAGGGATGAGGTGAGGTTGGTGAGCACGGTCGCGCCCGTGTCTTTGGTGGGGTCGATGGTGACGATGGCTCCGGACACCACGCCCACGTAGCTCAGCGCGCCGTAGATCACGATCAGCAGTACGCCGGTGCCGAGCCCGGCATACGCGGTCTCCTTCTGCACTTGCGATTCGTCATCGACTTGTTGGGCGCGGATATTCGCGGAGATCACGATGCCGAAGTAGAGCGCGGCGAGCAGGTCCATGGTCTGGTAGCCGTCGAGGAAGCCGCGTGCGATCTGGTTTGTGGAGTAGTCGCCCATCGGGTTGGCCGGGATGCCGATGCCGTGGATCAGGCAGGCGATGAACAGGACAGCAATGAGCACCAGCAGCAACGGCCCCATGAATCGGCCGAGCACTTTGGAGAGTTTCTCGGGATGCTGGGCGAACAGGAACGCCAGCGTGAAGAACACGAGCGAGTAGATGAGTTGGGCCAGCCAGCCATAGGAGGACGGTACGAAAGGAGCCACCATCATTTCGAATGAGGTGGTCGCCGTACGTGGAATCGCAAAGCACGGGCCGATGGTGAGCATGATCGTCACGCCGAGGAACAAGGCGAATTTGGGGGAGACCCGGCTGGCGAGTTTGTCGAAACCACCGGCGAAGGTGACCGCCAGCACGCCGAGAATCGGCAGGCCAACTGCGGAGACGATGAAACCGATGGCCGCCGGTATGGTCGCGGAACCGGCCTGAGCGCCGACGAACGGCGGAAAAATCAGATTGCCCGCTCCGAAGAACATCGAAAAGAAGGTGAAGGTCATCACCAACCGCTGGCGTGCGACAAGTTTGTTCATTACGGTTCGGCCTTTCTCTCATATGCTCGTACCACTGTAGCAACAAACGAAAGAAGCCCCGACCGGTTGGGGTCGGGGCTTCTGTGATCTAATCAACTAGTGCGCTAAACACGCATCAGTCGTCAAATCTCAGGCGTTCACGCGGTCGATGCCGGACTGGACGTCAGCCAGCACGGAATCCCAGGACTTGATGAAGGCAGCGACACCGTCGGCCTCCAGCTTGTCGGTGACGTCCTTGAGGTTGATGCCAAGCTCAGCCAGCTTGTTGATGATGGCGTGGGACTCTTCGTAGGTGCCCTCGATGGACGGAGCGCCGTTGCCGTGGTCGGCCAGAGCGTTCAGGGTCTTCTCCGGCATGGTGTTGACGATGTGCTTGGCAACGAGCTCGTCAACGTACTTGCAGTCGGAGTAGGCGGCGTTCTTGGTGCCGGTGGAAGCCCACAGCGGACGCTGAACCTTGGCGCCCTTGGCAGCCAGGTCGGCCCAACGCGGATCCTCGGCGAACTTCTTCTCGAAGAGCTCGTAAGCCAGGCGAGCGTTGGCCACAGCGGCCTTGCCCTCCAGAGCCTTGGCCTCGTCGGAGCCGTTGGCTTCCAGCAGCTTGTCGACAGCGCTGTCCACGCGGGACACGAAGAAGGAAGCGACGGAGCCGATGTGCTTCAGGTCGTGGCCGTTGGCGGCAGCCTGAGCGATGCCCTCGATGTAAGCGTCGATGACCTGCTCGTAGCGCTCGAGCGAGAAGATCAGGGTGACGTTGACGGAGATACCCTTGGCCAGGGTGGCGGTGATGGCCGGCAGGCCTTCGAGGGTTGCCGGAATCTTGATCATGGCGTTCGGACGGTTGACCTTCTCCCAGAGTTCCACAGCCTGCTTGGCGGTGTTCTCGGTGTCGTGGGCCAGACGCGGGTCGACCTCGATGGAGACGCGGCCGTCGACGAAGTCGGTAGCCTCAGCGATCTCGCGGAAGATGTCGGTGGCGTTGCGCACGTCGGTGGTGGTGAGCTCGCGGACAGCGGTCTCAACGTCAACCTTGCCGAGCTCCTTGAGCTGAGCGTCGTACGGGCCGACCTGGCTCAGGGCCTTCTGGAAGATGGACGGGTTGGTGGTCACACCGACGACGTTCTTGTTGGCGATGAGGTCCTGCAGGGAGCCGGACTCGATGCGGGAGCGGGACAGGTCGTCCAGCCAGATGGAAACGCCGTTGTCAGACGTACGCTGAGTTGCTTCAGTCATTTATTTTTCTCCTTATATTCCGTATTGGAACAAATCTTTAAGTGACCCCCTCTAACGAGAGGGCCGATCAGGTGGAGTCTTGAGTACAAGCCTCCCTCGTCAGAGGGAGGCTAGGAGACTCACTTGGCGGCTTCGACTTCGGTGATGGAGGCCTTGGCGGCTTCCACCACGTGCTCGGCGGTGATGCCGAGGTCGATCATGTTCTGAGCGCCGTCGCCCTGCAGGCCGAACTGCTCGATGGAGACGGGCTTGCCGTAGGAGCCGAGGTACTTGTACCACGGCATGGCAACGCCGGCCTCGACGGAGACACGAGCCTTGACAGCGGCCGGAAGCACGGCCTCCTTGTACTCGGCGTCCTGCTCCTCGAACCATTCCATGGACGGCACGGACACGACGCGAGCCTTGACGCCCTCGCCGGCCAGGGTCTTGGCGGCAGCCACAGCCCACTGGACCTCGGAACCGGAAGCCATGAGGATGACGTCCGGAGTGCCCTCGGTGTCGACCAGAACGTAAGCGCCCTTCTTGACACCGTCCTTGGCCTTGGCGGCGGTCTCGGCAAGAACCGGGACACCCTGACGGGTCAGAACCATGGCACCAGGCAGGGTGTTCTTCTTCTCGAAGAAGTAACGGTAAGCCTCGGCGGTCTCGAAGGCGTCGGCCGGGCGAATGACCTCAAGCTGAGGAATCGCGCGGAAGGAAGCAAGGTGCTCAACCGGCTGGTGGGTCGGGCCATCCTCGCCGACGGCGACGGAGTCGTGGGACCAGATGTACAGGTTCGGAATCTCCATGAGGGCGGCCAGACGAACGGCGGAACGCTCGTAGTCGGAGAACATGAAGAAGGTGCCGCCGAACGGACGGGTGTGGGAGCCCAGCAGGATGCCGTTGGTGATGCAGCCCATGGTGAACTCGCGCACGCCGAAGTGCAGCTGGCGACCGAACTCGTTGCAGTTCGGCCACTGCTTGGTGGCGCACTCGGCCGGGGCGAAGGTGGCAGCGCCCTTGAGATCGGTCTTGTTGGAGCCACCGAGGTCGGCGGAGCCGCCCCAGAGTTCCGGCATGACAGCGGCGATGGCGTTGAGCACGGAGCCGGAGGCGCCACGAGTGGCGACACCCTTGCCGACTTCGAAGGTGGCCTCAAGGTCGTCAAGAGCCTTGTCGAAGCCTTCCGGCAGTTCACCGGCCTTCAGACGGTCGTACAGGGCAGCCTTGTCCGGGTTGGCCTTGCGCCAAGCGTCGAACTTCTCGTCCCATTCCTTGTGGGCTTCGAGACCGCGCTCGGCAACCTTGCGAGCGTGAGCCAGAGCCTCTTCGTCAACGTGGAAGTTCTCTTCCGGATCGTAGCCGAGGGCTTCCTTGAGGCCGGCAACAGCCTCGGTACCCAGCTTGGAACCGTGGGAGGACGGGTCGTTGGTCTTGCCCGGGGTCGGCCAAGCGATCAGGGAGTGAACCTTGATGAGCTTCGGCTGGTCCGGAGCGGCCTTCTCGGCCTTGGCGATGACGTCAGCCAAGCCCTCGATGTCCTCCTTGTAGGAGCCGTCGGGCTGGATGAAGCTGAACTCGTCGGTGTACCAGCCGTAGGCCTGGAAGCGCTTGAGCACGTCCTCGGCCAGCACCAGGTTGGTGTCGCCTTCGATCTGGATGCGGTTGGCGTCGAAGATCACGGTCAGGTTGCCGAGCTTCTGGTTGGCGGCCAGGGAAGCGGCCTCGCCGGAGATGCCCTCCTCGATGTCGCCTTCACCGCAGATGGCCCAGATCTTGTGGTAGAACGGGGAATCTTCCTTCGGGGTCTCCGGGTCAAGCAGACCGCGCTGGAAACGCTCGCCGTAGGCAAAGCCGATGGCGGAGGCGAAGCCCTGGCCCAGAGGGCCGGTGGTCATTTCGATGCCCGGGGTCAGGCCGTACTCCGGGTGGCCCGGGGTGCGGGTGGCAGCGCCGCCACGGAAGTTCTTAAGGTCGTCCAGGGTCACGCCGTAGCCGGAGAAGTACAGCTGGACGTACTGGGTGAGGGAGGCGTGGCCACCGGAAAGGATGAAGCGATCGCGGCCTTCCCAGTTGGGATCATTCGGATCGTGCTTGATGAAGTGCTGGTACAGCGTGTAGGCGACGGGCGCCAGGGAGATGGGGGAGCCGGGGTGGCCGGAGCCTGCCTTCTCAACCGCGTCAGCCGAAAGGACCTTCGCCATCTTGATGGCGCGCTCGTCGAGCTCGGTCTCCTTGAATTCGGTCATGGATTACTTTCCTTCCAATTGGTCGGGCCGCGTATCCGGCTTGTGCCGGGCGCTTGACGCCCTCACATTGCGATTACCATGCTAGCGTCGGTTTGCGACGTTGTGGAGCAATTTTGGCGTGTTTTGGTAGTTTGTGTTCTGTTAGCGTTCACAGTGAACATTGCTACGCTGCAAACGAACGCATTAGCACTCAAGCCTAAGGAGTGCTAATACAATGTTCTAAGGTGAAGTGCGCCACCTGCACGTGGCGGAGCCAAGAAAGAGGCAATATTTCTGGGTTCCCGCGTGTCGCGGCGTGGCGAACCGACCGTCGGGGTACGCCCTGAGTGAACCGTGACTGATATGAATATGTATGTATATATAAGGAGGCGCGCATGACGCAATCAAGACGCATGCTGGTGCTGCGCGCCGTGGTGGAGGATTACATCCGTTCTCAGGAGCCCGTGGGCTCCACTTCGCTGACGCGCGACCATGATCTCGGCGTCAGTTCGGCCACCATCCGTAACGACATGGCCGCTCTGGAGGACGAAGGCTATCTGATTCAGCCGCACACTTCGGCCGGTCGCGTGCCCACCGAAAAGGGCTATCGATACTTTGTGGACCGACTTGCTACCGTGGTGCCGCTCAGCGAGGCGCAACGCCGCGGCATCAACAGCTTCCTGTCCGGATCGGTGAGTCTCAAGGACGCGCTGCAACGTTCGGCACGACTGTTGTCCGAAATCACCGGTCAAGTGGCTGTAGTCGCCTCGCCATCGCTGGCCAAGGCCACATTGCGGCACGTGGAGATGGTGCCCGTTGCCATGACCACGTTGCTCGCGGTGGTGATTACCGACACCGGCCGCGTGGCCCAGCACGGCCTGACCATCGCATCCATGCCCGCCGTGGACGAGATCAACCGGCTCTCCAACACCGTCAACGAACAATGTGTCGGACTGTCCCTATCGAAATCCGCGGAGACCGTGCGATCCATCGCCGCCAGCGCCGGCTACGAGTCGGTGCGCGGCGTGGCCGACGCGCTGGCCGACGCCTTCGAATCGATGGCATTGGACGAACGCGCGGACGAACTGTACATGTCCGGCACCTCGCACCTGGCCCACTCCCGGTCCCTGGCCGATCTGGCCCCGCTCTTCGACGCGCTGGAAGAACAGGTCGTGCTGATGAAGCTCATGAGCAACCTGAGCGAGGAGACGAATGCATCCGGCGTGGGCGTGGCCATCGGCTCCGAAATGCACACTCCCGGCCTACTGCATGCCTCCGTGGTCAGCAGTGGCTATGGGCGCAGCGGTGCGGCGGGCGAACCGGCGGGGAACGATCCCGTAGGCGAACCCGAAACCGAATCCGAGACGGAGAGCCAGACGAACGACACGGAACCCATCGCCTTCGTCGGCTCCATAGGGCCGACCCACATGGACTATGCGGCCACTATGGCCGCCGTCAGGGCCGTAGCCAGATATTTGACCGCCTTCCTCTCCGAGGGCCGGACCCAAGACTGACCGCCGTCTGTGGCACAATGACCCGCAGACCAAACGAACACAAAGGATCAATCAAGTGGCAGATTATTACGAGACGCTGGGTGTGGAACGCGGCGCCAGTGACGACGAGATCAAGAAGGCATACCGCAAGCTCAGCCGTAAGTACCACCCCGACATCGCGGGCCCTGAATTCGAGGACAAGTTCAAGGAAGTGAACAACGCCTACGATGTGCTGTCCAATCCGGACAAGCGCCGTATGTATGATTCGGGCGTCGACCCGAACAACCCGAACGCCGGTGCCGGCGGCTTCTCCGGGGCGGGCTTCGGCGATATGAGCGACGTGTTCTCCACGTTCTTCGGTTCCGCGTTCGGCGGTGGCTCACAGGGCCCGGTGCCGCGTACCCAGCCCGGCCGCGATGCCTTGGCCTCGGCGTCCATCGATTTGAAGACGGCGGTGTTCGGCGGCACCGCGCATGTCAAGATCAATACGTTCTCCCTGTGCCAGGAGTGCGGTGGCTCCGGTGCCCAGGGCGGCGCACAGCCGGTCACCTGCCCCGACTGCCACGGACAGGGATTCATGCAGAAGGTCGTGCGCACCATGCTCGGCCAGATGATGACCTCCGCCCCCTGTGAACGTTGCGAGGGCCACGGTACCATCATCCAGAACCCGTGCCCCAGCTGCATGGGCCACGGCCGTGTGCGCACCACGCGTACCGTGGGCGTTACCGTGCCCGCCGGCATCAACGACAACGCGCGTCTGCGGTTGGCCAACCAGGGCGAAGTGGGTGAGGGCGGCGGCGCTGCCGGCGACCTGTACATCGACATCCGCATCAAGGCGGATAAGCAGTTCACCCGCGATGGCGACGACCTGCACTGCTGGATTCAGGTGCCGATGAGCTGGGCCGTGCTTGGCCACGATCTGTCCATTGATACGTTCGATGGTGAGAAGACCGTGTCCATCCCGGCCGGCTGCCAGACTGAGGACACGGTGACGCTTAAGGGACTGGGCGTCACGAACATCCGCAACAAGGACGAGCGCGGCAACCTCATCGCCCACGTCAATGTGCTGATTCCCACCAAGCTCAACGAAACCGAGCGCGGCCTCATCGAACAGTTCGCCGCCTCGCACGATTCAGGCGCCACGCACGTCTCCCAGGCATCCCGTCCACAGGCTGGCCAAAAGAAAGGCTTCTTCAGCAAGTTGAAGGACGCACTGAGCTGAGAGCGGGTTGGAAAATGGCCGCTTTGCCTTGCGGGAGTAAGGCTGAGCGGCTTTTTTCGTTTTAACCGGTTTTAACGGTTTTTAACCTGTTTTTACTAAAAATGTGGGCAAAATGTGGGCAGAAATCGAGCCCGCGAAGCCCTCTGCCACAACGCGAAATCGGCCCCGTCCGGCAGCAGTCAAGCTCTGTGCGAGCTGTCTGCGATGCCGGACGGGGCCGAACTATGTGTGGTTATGCGGCGCGGTCGAGGCGTTGTTTGATGGCGCTGACGCCGATGAGCGCGCCGGCGAGGATGCCGAGCGCGTTGAGCGTGGTCACTATCGCGTCCACGTGAGGCCAGCCCCATGCGGGGCCGACCGTGTTGACGAACAGGGCGAGTGCGGGCAGGACGATGAGGCCGAGCCATTTGAGGATGTCGTAGACGCGGCTGGGGATGAGCCAGTCGGGCACGTCATGGGTGACGTCGGCCGTCTCGGGCCAGTCGCTCACATCGACGCCGGGAAGCGTTTCGCCGGTGTCGGTCGTGTTTTTGCTGTCGGTCATGTTTGCTCCGATCAATAAGGGATGATGATGGGGTGATGCCGTCACCCGGTCAAGCGGGTGGCGGCATCTGTTGAGTCTCAGCGGCAGGTCACCACGTCACCGGGGTAGTAGACGTTGATGTTGCCGGAGGGTACCGTGCATTGGCTGACGTTGTAGCCGTGGGAGGTGGCGAAATCCCACACGGTGTCGCCCCATTGGAGGGTCTTGGAGACCCCGCCGGACGATGCGGGGGCGGTGCCGCCGCCGTAGGTTACGACGTCGCCCACGTAGTAGCGGTTGATGTCACCGCTGGGCGTATGCCACGCGGACAGGGGCCAAGCATCATAGGCGACGGCGAGTCCCCAGATGGTTTCTCCCCACTGCATGACGTGGCTGATGCCACCCGTGTTGGTCTGGGGTTTGCTCGGCTGCACGGGCGCGGGCGTTGCCGGGGCCGGGGCTGTGGAGCCGGTGGGGTTGGCGTACAAATCCCACTGCCATGCCTCGCCGCGGAACAGGTTGAGGTCGATGGGACTCCACGTGTTGACCACGCCGGTACCGCTGTACTGTCGCATGGCCTCGCCGTATGCGCCCAGCATCCACGGGTTGGCCTGATAGCCGGTCGGGCTCATGTTCGCGTATTGTGCGATCCATAGGCCGTACCGGTTGCGGATGTCCTGCGGGATGGTGCCGGCCACCGGGCCGGTGTACAGCAATGGGCGCACACCGCCGCTCAACCGTTCGCACTCCGCCATGAATCGGCGTACCCAATCCCACTTGCCCCATGCGGGGTTGTCGTCCATCTCCCAATCCAACGCCACGATGCCGTGACGCCAATAGTTCGACGTATTCCGGTAGAAGAATTGGGCTTCCGCCTCCGGGTTGCCGCCCATCGCGTAATGGTACAGGCCGAACTTCTTGCCGCTGGCCTGTGCCTGGGCGATCATGCGGTTGGCGTCGGTGTTGACGCCGGACACGAGGCAGTTGTTGTTGACTTGTCCCGTGCCCCATGTGGTGCCGACAACAACAAAGTCGGCCTGCATGTTGTAGACGTCTGCGCCGCACTGCCAGTTGCTCATGTCCACGCCTTGCATGTCCGCGTGCGCGGTCGCCGGAAGCAGCATCATGCAGATGGCGGCGGCCAGTGCCGTGACCTTGGCGAACAGGCGCTTATGCCACGGCTTCGGCTTGTCCTTGTTATTGACCATATGTCCCCTTTCTCGGGATGAATATTGTTTTGTGGCCCACGGTCGTGGGTCAGGATTGTCGGGGCGCTATCGGCGCGGATTGGATGTCATTGTTGAGTGCTGTCCCGTGGCCGTTGCCGCCCAGCGAGTGATAGGAGTCGTAGAGGCGTTGGGAGCGTGCTTTGAGGTCCTCGTCCGCCACCCCGTCGTGCTCGATGACCATTTCGCGGCGCAGGTCCTCCAACTGGCACAGCAGGAGCTCGCGCAGCCCGTTGACCATGGCTTTGCCCCATCGCCACATCAGGCCCAAAACCGTGGCCACTCCGCCACAGATAAAAGGCACGAGCCAATCGACGACGTGAGCGAGCAAAGACATGGAAAACTCCTTTACGTTGGGAAAAACCCACACGTTCGTCACCGTTGGATAGGCCAACGGGCGTGTGGGTTTTTGGAGGTTGAAAATGCTGTTACGAGAGTTTTGGAACGACCGGTTTTGGCCGTACTGCACGCGGAATCTGCGTGAGAGCACGCGCGTGGGCTACGAGTCCGCGTGGCGGCTGCATGTCATGCCATGCTTCGGCGGCATGGGTATGGACGCGATAAGCGTGGAGCTAGTGGACAAATGGCTTGCGAATTTCGACACTGCGGGAGCCGCACGCAAGGCATGGGCCGTACTACGCGCGATACTCAGGCGGGCTATCCGCTGGAACCTGCTGGACGTGGACATCACCAGACGCGACATCCAACTGCCGGCCAAACCTCATTACGAGCCGCGAATATTGACCATCCGCCAGCAGCGCACGCTGTTGCGGGGCTTTTACGGTCATCTGCTTGAGGCGTGGCTTATCTGCGCCGTCTCATGCGGACTCCGCACCGAAGAAGGATACGGTTTGGAGTGGAGTGACATTGATCTGCGCGCAGGCGTCCTGCATATCGAGCGCGGTTTGCAATGGGTGAGCGGCCATGAGGTCGTCGTGCCGCCGAAAACCGAACTGTCCCGCCGCACACTCCCGTTGCCGCGCTTCGCCGTCAAACGATTGCGCGAAATCAAACCACGCGAAGGGGGCCGACTCATCGGCACCCTCACCCCGCCACAGGTGGCACGCCAATACAAGGCCTACTGCAAGCGGCATGATCTGCCGCACGTGCCCGCACGCAACCTGCGCCACTCATGGGCGACGAACACTCTGGCGGCGGGAGCGGATATCGCCATCGTGTCGAAAATGCTCGGCCACAGCGACATCAAAACCACCGCAAAGTACTACCTCAAACCGGATATCTCAGCCCTGCGAGACGCGCAACGCCTCTGGGAGCGAGCCTTAACGGCCTGAGCGGGTTTCTCTAACCCGCACCGATGTCACGACCCTCATCAGTGGCAATTACGGTACCGTCAAAGGCTACCGTCGCGGCTCGCTCGTCACGTTGCGCATCGACTGGAAGTCGTCGGCGTCCGGCGCGTGGAACACCGGCAATTTCGGAACCCTGCCCGAAAGCTGGCGTCCCCCGATGGACTTGAACTTCTCCTACGGCGGACGCGACGGCGCGAACCAGAAGACCATCAACGTAAACGCGAACGGAACCATGACCTACACCAATCAGGGCGGCACGCAGGGCACGAACGCGTTCGGCATGACCGTCTCATACGCGCTATGACCCGTGGGGTCACTGCAAGACAGCGCAACCGCCTGAACCAGTGTCCCGAAGCTATGCGGCGGGCATCGGGTCGGCGGTCCTCCATACGCCGGTGCATCCCGCGTACGCGCTGTTCGGATTGCCAAGCATCGTGACGGTGCCATTGGCCTCGCCGTAACAGATGAATGTCGTTTCACCACCGAAAACGGCCACGGGCGTATTGACGATGACGGGTCGATACCCTTCGGGGAGCTTCTCCTGAGCCTTCGTGTAATTGTTCTGCCCGCTACTGTTGAATTTTACGTTGCCACCCATGAAACAGATATCACCGATACGCGTAAGCAAAATGCTGTCTCTGCTGTAAGGTACTCGCCACGTCGTAGAACGCTGGGTTAGAGAATCCCACACGGATGACATTGGTTGGAGGATGTTGAACATGGGTTCGGGTTCGCCGATGGTGATGCCGTCGAGCGGGACTCTGTACAGCGCCATGTCGTAGGTGGTGGCTCCCTGCGATATGGGGGTTGTGTTGAGGGTGGGGTCAACCGGGGTTCCGGTTGTGGGTGTGCCTTTGACGACGACGAGGTTGGCGGATTCTATGGAGTCGCCGACTTTGGTGTAGCGGCAGCAGATGATGTCGTTTCTTTTTTGGCCTTGGCTGCCGTTGGTGATGATGAGGTCGGCGGGTTTGTCGCTGCTGGCATGGTAGCCCTGCATGACAAGATCGCCGCCAGCGATGGTGACCTTGTTGGCGCTAACGACGTTGATGGCGAATCGGTCCTTTGTGGACAGCACGTAGTCGTCGCCGCCGATGACGCCTGCGTGGAGGGCCGCGTCCTGTGCGGCGGTGACGTGGGGTTCGCCCGCGTGCCCGGTGACGAGTTCCATGGTCATTGCCTGCCTCCGTTCTTCTTCCATGATTCGAAGCTGTTGTCGGCGTCCCTGAGACGGTTGACGTATTCCTGGTGGCAGTTGGAGCAGAAGAAGTAGCCGTGTTGGTTGCCGTCGGCGTCGAGGCGTTGCACGTCCCACCAGTCGTTTTTCAGGGCGTCTGCGTTCGATGGGGTGTACCAGGCGAATCTTCCGCATCGGTCGCATTCGGCGACGATGCAGTCGTTGTTCTTGGCCATGACGTTCCTTTCTATGAGGCTTCGTAGTCGATGCTTGTGGAGCCGTTCTTGGTTTTGGTGATTTTCTTGGTGACGGTCGCTTGGACGGTGATGCCGGTGATCTGGTCGCGTGCGGCGACGGTGTCGCCTACATCCATCTCGATCTCGGTGCCGTCGCGCACGGTGACTTTCACGTCGCCTTGTGATTGCATGCCGATGAGTTTGTCGCGGGTCTTGGCGTCGAGCTCGTCGGATTCGGCGTTCGAGTAGTCGTAGGTTTGGGCGATCTCCTCGGTTCCGTGCAGGCTTTGGTTCTGGCTGACGTTGCCGTCCTTGTCGGCGTACCAGTGGACCACGGTGCGGTTCGCGAGTTCGCCTTTGCCGAGGCCGATGAGGTGGTTGACGCGGAGCCATGTGCGGGTCGCATCGAAGTCGATCAGGTCGGAGTCGATCGAGTCGCCGTAGTGGGCGGCGGGTTCTGCCCAGATCTCTACGTGTCCAGACCTGTAGGCGAGTCTGAGTTTGAGCCCGTTGGCCGCGCACATCGCCCTCAGTCCCGCATAGCAGTCGGTGTAGCGGGCGACTTGATAGGTCTTGATGTCGGGGTCGCCGATGCCCGGTGGTGGTGCGACGGCCTGGAACAGGGGGGCGAGACCGACACGGTTGACGATCATGCCGATGACCGTGGAGGCTTTGCCGGAGACGACGAGGTAGTTCTGGCCCGTGTCGGGGGCGAGGATCTTGTTGGCGAGGATGCCATGCCAGGTCCTGCCGCCATAGGTGAGGGTAGAACCGCCGCGTTCGAGCCGGTCGCGCAGCGAGTCGATGACGCCGCCGAGCTCCGAGCCGTCCGCGTACACGTAGCTGCCGGGTTCAAGCATTCGGTCCACCGTGAGTTCGAAGTCGTTTTCGTCGGCTCCCCAGGCGGCGTCGAGGGCGTAGTCCTCGATGACGGCGCGGTCGATGTGGCCGGCGTCGGTGACGATCAGGTCCATGGCGGTTCGCTCTCCTCTTCGAAGACTGTCAAGTCGAAGCCGAATCCCCGCCATTCGACGGGGCTGTCGCCGGGCGGTATGGGTTGGAAGATGTAGTTTCCGCCGTCCAGTCCGTCGCCGCGTTCGGCCTTGGCGAAAATGTCGGTGACGTCGCCGTTCTCGGCCGTCAGTGTGACGCTTTTGCGGCCGGCGATGCCGACGATGGTCGCAAAAGCACCGCTGGGGATGTCGGTGGTCAGCTTGTACCGGTTGCCGCCGATGGTGATGGCGGGCGCGGTCGCGGGTCCGAAGATCGTCATCTGGAACGGCATGGCCGTGGGCTGCGGGTTGTGTGCGGTGGCGTTTCTGGTGGTCGGCTTGTAGTCATGCTCGTAATCGTGCGGATAATCCAGGTCGAGGCCGGGCTGGAGTGAATCGCTCCAGAAGCGTTGCACTTCCCCGGCCTTACGCCAGATGCCGTCAAGCATGACCACGGTGAGCTTCTGCTGGATTATCACCGGCGTGATGGTCTGCGGCTCCGCCTTGACCACGTAGGCGCGAGTCGTCCAGCCGTCAGCATCAAACATGCCCGGCGTTCCTGCGGCAACGTCGGCATCGAACAGGCGGCGCGTCCAGTCCGCCTTCTCCGGGCACCGCAGGTAGGTGAGTTCCAGGTCGGTCTCCCTCGCGGTGCGGGTCACGCCGCTCAGGCTCCTATAGCCGAGGTCGTAGCTCCATGAGCGGCCTCGGATGCCTTCGGCGGTCTGCGCGAAGATGTCGGGGCCGCTCATGACGATCTCGTCGCCGGTCGACGCGCACACATATTTAAGCGTTTGCATACTTGCGTATCAGCCTTCCTACTTCGCGCCCGTCGACCTCGACACCTAATGCCTGCAGCATGGTCGGGATGTCCGCGTGCAGGGCGACCAGTGCGGCGAGCAGCTGTTCCAGCAAGGCGGTCTGCATGGAGGCCTGTTCATTGCCGTCGCGCAGCATGCCCGTGCCTCCGCCAATGGTTCCGATGGACGGCGAGCCGAACGAATGGTCGTCGAGCGTGAGTCCGGCGGCTATCCGGTCGAGGCTGCGGTTGACGATCCGCTGGCTCTGATCGATGCCCTCGGCCATGCCGCGGCCTATCATCACGCCGACCTGGTCCCTGAACACGCGGGACGGCGAATGGATGCCGAGCTTGTCCTTGACCCAGTTCAGAGCGTCCTTGGCGGCACCGACCGCCGCGTCGACGAGCTTGCCGGCGGCGGATGTGACGCCGGAGGCGATGCCGGTGATGATGTTCATGCCGACCTCGCCCCAGTTCACGCTTGTGAACCCGTTCCAGATGGAGCGCACGATGGCGGGGATCTTGCCGATCAGCTGCGGTATGGCGCTGGCCAGACCGTTGGCGAGGGTCACGAGGATCTTCACGCCCGTCTGCAGGATCTGTGGCAGGTTCGCGGCTATCGACTGCACGAGGTTGCCGATGATGGTGGGTGCCTGTGCGATGAGCTGCGGCAGCGCGTTCATCAAACCCTGCGCGAGGCCGAGCAGCAATTGCATGCCGCTGTTGAGCAGCTGGCCGGCGTTGGATGCCAATCCGTTGACGAGCGCCATGATCATGTCGAGAGCGGCCGGCAGCAGCGTGGGCAGTTGCGAGGCCAGCCCGTTGACCAACGTGGTGACGATGAGCACGGCGGTGGTCATCAGCTGGGGTGCGTTCGTGCTGATCGCGTTCATCAGCGCGGTGAGGATGGCCGCGCCCTGGGCGAGCATGGCCGGCAGGCTGGCGGTGATCTGCATGTTCAGCTGCTGCAGCAGTGTCGGCAGTTGCGCGGACAGCTGGCCTATCATCGCGAACAACTGCCCCTGCATGCTCTGGTCCAGCATGCCGAGGCCCGCGACCAATGCGGCGATGATGCCGGCGATGCCCATGTACTTCATGAAATTGCCGGGGCTGAAGAACGACCCGAACAGGGAGCCGATCTTGCCGAGCCCCGTCTGGACCTTTGGACCGACCATGTTGCCGATGCCGCCGAACACGTCGCCCAATCCTGAGACGATCGGCCCTGTGGCGGACTTCACCTTGCCGGCTATCGACGACAGGCCGGACACGAGGCCGCTGTCCGACACCTTGGAGAACACGCCGGAGAATCCTCCGCCGACCTTGGCGCCCAGCGTCTTGATGTTCGAGTCGAGGGAGCTGGTGATCTTGCCGAACTCGACGCCCAGCCCGTTGGCCATGCCCGAGACGGACCGGCCGATGTCCGTGGACGCGAGCTTCGCCCCCAGTTGCTTGAGTGGGCCGGCGAGTCGTTCGCCGCCCTGCTGGACGCGGTTGACCGCGTTCGCGAACGGGTCGCCGTCCACGGCGAGCGCGGCGCGCAGGTCCTTGTTGAAATACGATTTGAACTGTTGCAGGCCGGACAGTCCTGATTGCAGTTGGCCGGGCAGTTGCTTCACGCCCGTGGTGAGTTTGTCGAATCCGCCGTCGCCGATTTTGCCGAGCGTGTCGAACACGTTGGTGATCTTGTCCACGTTGCCGCCGACCCCGGCGAACAATGCGAACGCTCCGGCCAATTGGCCGAGACTGCCGGCGATGTCCTGAACGGTGATGCTGCCGTCCTGCAAGCCCTGGCTGAATTGCTCGATGAGCTTGACGGCCCTGTCCACATACGGGGTGAGCTTGCCGTTCAACTGCTCCACGAACGGTGTGAGCTGGCTTGAGAGCGCGTCCACGGCCGGAATGGCCGCGTTGAACGTCTTGCGCAACGATTCGAGCGCCAGCTTGCCGGGGCCTTCGCCCAACCGGCTGAGAGCGGCCTTCACGTTCGCCAAAGCGCCGCTGAAGGTGTCGCCGGCGGCCAATGCGGCTCCGCCGAGGCCTTCCTGCATGGAGTCGGCGAATGTTTGGAAGTCGATTTTGCCTTTGGACACCATGTCGGAGACCTCTTCCGAGGTTTTGCCGAGGTGTTTGGCGAGCAGTTGGAGGACGGGTACGCCGGAGCTCATGAGTTGGAGCATGTCGTCGCCCTGCAGTTTGCCTCGGGCGGCGACGCTGCTGAAGATGGTGCCGATGTCGGTGAGGCTGCGGCCTGATATCTGTGCGGTGTCGGCGACGGTTTTGAGGACGTTGGTCATCTGGTCGCCGGATTTGATGCCGGCGGCGCTCAGGGTCGCGGCCACGGTGGCCGCGTCGCCCAGGCCGAACGCGGTGCCTTTGACGCTGGCGAGCGCGTTGTTCATGATCTCGGCGATGCTTTTGGAGTCGTGGCCGAGGCCTTTGAGTTTGGCCTGCGCGTTTTCGATGTTCAGGGCGCGTTGGAAGCCGCCTTTGGCGGCGAGTGCGGTGATGCCTCCGGCGATGGTGCCGATGGCTCCGAGTCCGACTTTGCCGATTTTGCCGAATGCGCCGCCGAATTTGCCGAGGATGCTGGTGCCGGCGGTCTTGGCGGCGTTGTCGGCGGCTTGGGTGATGTCGCCTTCGAGTTTCTTGCCGAAGTCCTTGCCGCTTGGTGCGACTTCGATGTAGACGACGCCGATGCTGCTTTCTGCCATCGGGGCTTCTCCTGTGTGGTTGGGAGGCCCCGATGGCGGTCGGGGTCATTCGATGTGGTAGTGGTCGTTGAGGCGTTTGCGGCGGGCCATGCGCGCCTCATAATCGGCGTGGGTTTCCGTGTTCGCCCGGCGGAACGGGTCGGTTCTCCGGTCGGCCCATGGCCGGTATCCCTTGCGTTTGAGTCGGCCTTCGAGTTCCATCTGGTCCCAGAGCGCGATTTCCGCGCCGGTGGGCGTGTATGACCATCCGGCGAGCGCGGCGAAGCTGTTGGAGGTGTGGTCGCGCAGGATTTCGCGGGTGAGCGCCCATGCGCTCTCGTAGTCGAGGTTGCCGGATGGTTTGCGGCCGGCTGGCGCGTCGAGCCATGCGTTGAGGTGGCATGGCTTCCAGACGCGCCGGTAGCGGGTCAGCCAGTCGGTGGTCAGCGCCGAGTGATGCTGTTGGTGGAGGATGAGGAGGTAAACGATTTTGGGTCGAGGCCCGATCCTTCGGCCCAGCCTTTGACGATGGCGCTGATCCAGCCGAGCGGGTTGCCGGCCTTCCGCAGCTTGTTCCACAGGGTCGGCTGCATTTCCTGCAGGTAGGCGAGGAACACGGCGGTGGCGTGGAACGTCTCCTCCTCGCTCAGGACGACCTTGCTTTTGACGATGAGCACGACGTTGACCAGTTCGATGGGCAGGTCGGCGGAGTTGAGGTTGGGGAGTGTGACTTCGGTGTCGAGTCCCTTGAGGCTGAGGCATACGTCGGGCTGCTGTTCGGCGTCGGTGTTGATGTCGGGTTCGATTTCGATGGGCTTGTTTTCTTCGCTCATGGCGGTCTCCTAAAAAATATTGGTTGCGGCGGTCGATGCGTGGAGGGTTCCCCGTCCGCAGGGACCGCCATCGGTGTGGGCGGGGAAGAATGTCAGGGTCAGGCGGTGACGGTGACGGGCACGGTCACGTTCTTGCCGCCGGCGGTGGCGGTGATGGTGACGGGTTTGCCGGTTTCGGTGGCGCTTTTGCCGGTCACGGTGACGGTGTTGCCGTTGACGGTGGCGGTGGCCTTCGCGGTGTCGCCGCTTGTGGCGGTGATGGTCCAGCCCGTGGCGTTCGCCGGGGAGACGGTCACGTTGAACGTCGCGGTGCGGCCGGCGGCGACGGTCAGCGTGTTCGGGGTGGCGGCCAGCGAGTCGACCTTGGTGGCCAGTCCGGCCTTCTCGGCCGCGAGCAGACCATAGACGTGGAACATGTAGCCGTCCGAGGCCTTGAACATCTTGAACGTGACGTTGAAGGTCACGACCTCCGTGGATACGAGGGTCATGTCGTCGCGGTCGGAGACCTTGCATTTGCCGATGGGCAGCACGATCGGGTTGCCGTACTGGTCGAGGCATGCGAGCACGGCCATGTATTCGATGTTCGTGGCCGCGTCCCTGACATGGAAGTTGCCGTCGGTGTCGGCCTTGACGCCGAAGTAGGCTTCGGCGATGTCCTGACGGCATTCGATGCCGGGTATCTGCAGGGTCCAGTAGCCGGGCTCCTGTTCGGAGACCACGATGTCGCCGTTGTGGCCCTTGATCTCGGTCTCGTCGCCCGGCTCGGGGTGCAGTACCGCGCCGTCCTCCGAGTTGTAGCCGACCGGCTTCTTGCCCTCCGGCGGCGTCCAGGTTTCGGAGTCGGGCATCGTGGGGATGTTCGAATCGTCGAGCTTCCACAGGAAGAGCGCGTAGTCCTTGATGAGTTTGACCAGGTCGGCGCGGTTGCCGCTGGTGATGTACGAAGTGTCTGTGGCCATTTGCCATACGCCTTTCGATGATTATGCTTGGTTGGTTTCGACGGTGAGCAGGAGCGTGAGGTACGCCATGAGGCAGCCGTTCTCGTCGCTCATGCGGATCGGCCCCGACTCGTGGTCGATGGTGACGACCGGCCGTGGCGGATACAGGCCGGTCAGATACAGTTCGATGTCGGCGGCGAGGTTCTGCGCGGCGTCGATGTCGCCGGTCCCGTCGTCGCGACGCACCCACACGGAGATGCGAAGGCGCGTCTGCTGGCTGACGGGCGTGGCCTTCCGGCCGGGCACGGCGACCAGCACGCATTCCCTGGGCGGATTACCCCGGTTGCGGACGGTGCCGAACCGCACGTCGGGAAACCGGTCGCGCAGACGTTCGAGCAGCACGGGTTCCACCCGGTTCGGGCGGACGGGTGGCCGGATGACGCTCATACGACCACCATGCCCAGCATCTGGCTCAGCACTCCGTGGGCCTGTTCGAACGCGGCCGGAGCGGTGGCGACAACGTTGGTGCGGTCGGTGTCCTCGTTGCGGTACACCTTGATCGCCGGATCCACGGCCGCCATGCCCTCCACCTGTTCCTGCACGTCGTCCATGACCGGTTTGACGGCGCGTTTGAGCACTTCGTCGCTGAAATTCGTGCGGTCGAGCACGACCTTGACCTTGCTCCGGGCCATCTACCCCTCCTTCAGTCTGACGTTGACGACGTCGCCGACGTGCGTGCCGTCGGGTTTCTCCCACACGCACACCACGCCGTCGACGGGCACCCGCCTGCCGCGCACGCCGATCAGGTCGGTGTCGCGGATGCCGGTGGGGGTCTTGGAACGGATGTAGATGGCGTGGTCCCAGGTCACGCCATGCGAATCGTCCGAGGACGTTTCCGGCGTGTTCACCGGGGCCACGAGCCCGTCGAAGCTCATGACGAGTTCCAGCGGGCCCTGCACGGTGTTGCCGTCGGCGTCAAGTCCGGGCTCGCCGCGCCAAACGTCGATGCGTTCCATCAGACCACCTCCCCGGATGCCATGTCGATGCTGAAGGCCAGCTGGCCACCCAAGCCGAGCACTGTGAGGTAGTCGTTGTTCCATCGCAGGTAGCCGTCCGGCGAAGCCCACGAGTAGGAGTTGGAGAAGGGGCCGGTGGTCTCGGTGTTCTGCGTGACCCCTGTGGGCACGCCGGACACCTGCTGCTCCATGGCGGTGCGCACCATCTGGCAGCAGACGATCTCGAGGCCGCGCCGGTGCGCCGTCCACCACGAATCCTCATGGGTCTCGGGGTAGACGGACACGTGGTTGCGGATGTTCTCGCTCGCATCGAGCAGCAGCTCGTCCGCCTGCGCCTGTTCGTCGGGCGTGAGCGTGTGCCAGCGTTTCTCCAGGTCCTCGTGCGTGGCGAACGGCTCGGGTTCATCGGCCATGACGGGCCTCCTTATCCGATGACGCCGGCGGCCTTGAGCGAGGCGAGCGCGGCGTTGAGCTTCTTCTTCGTCTCGTTCAGTTCGGTTACCACGGCGTCGAATTCGGCCTTGGTCGGCGTGGTGCCGGCGGCCGCCGTCGCATCGGCCGCGGACACGGCGGCGACGGACGCACCTTTCTTCACGCCTCCCAGCGCCGCGGTGGTGGCGGCGGGCAGTGTATAGGCGGAGCCGCCGGTGAACGGCGTACCGTCGGGGTTCCACAGGCGTGCCGGCACGTCCATGGCCCCGGTCTTGTGTTTCTTCTTGCCTGCCGGCTGGATGATGAAGTCCTGGGTGAACGCGCTCATCAGTCACCCGCTTCCGTGGAGGACTTGAGCACGGCGAACGCCTTGGGTTCGATGACCGCGTAGGAGAACATGGCCTCGGTGCGGTAGGCGATCTGGTTGTGGGCTTTGAGGTCGACGCCGGTCTGGTCGGGGTCGCCGTAGGGGATGATCTCGGACGTAATGTCGCGCACCATGCCCCATTTGATGAGGCTGAAATCGCCCATGATGGCGAGCACGTGGGTGGGTGTCTTGGCCTTGGCCCCGTTGACGGTGGCGCTGGTGGCGGCCTTGATGCCGTCGAGGGTGCCGACCTGCAGGTTGAGCGGGATCTCGGGGTAGTAGCGCATGCCGGTGGCGGGTACGCGGATCTTGCGCAGGCGGGAGGCCCACGTGCGGCTGATGGCGATGCCGTTGATGTCGTAGGTCTCGTTGAGCTGGTCGGCCAGGTTGTCGACGTTGGTGATGTCGTCGTCTCCGGCGGTGACCTGCATGGCGCGGGCCGTGAGCGCGTCGAATCCGGTGAGGGGTTCGCCGGTCTTGGGGTTGATGGCGTGGTAGACGACGTAGTCGAGGGCGCGGCCGATGGCCTCGGCTTGGTCGGCCTGGATGGACTGGATGATCTGGAAGCGGTTGTCCTCGTCGGCCCATTTGAGCTCGCTAGTGACGCGGGTGGTGGTCTGCACCTTGAACGTCTTGCCGCTCACGTAGTTCAGGTCTTGCTCGTAGGAGCTCTTGGTCTGGCCTTCGGCGGTCACGTCGGCCTCGGCGGCGCCGTTGAAGATCATGTATTCCTTGTCGGTGAAGATCTGCGGGCTGCTCGGGGACAGGGCCGCGATGGTCGATGTCTCCTTGACCTTGTTGACGACGGCCGTGGCGACGGTCTTGGGCAGGTGGAGTTTGCTGGTGTCCATTGCCATGATGTTGTTCCTTTCTGGGGGATGATTGCGTTTAGAGGTTGGAGAACAGGTCGTCGGCCCATGCGCGTTCGTCGGCTCCTGCGGCCTTGCCGTCGGGGGTCTTGCCCTGGTTGGGCATGCCCTTGGGCTTGGGGTGCGCGTACTGGTCGATGGCCTTCGCGTTCGCGGTCATGGCCTCGAGCGTGTCGCCGTGCAGCAGCGAGGCTGGCACTCCGGTCTCCTTGGAGACCTGCGCCTTCCACTCGTTTCGTTGTTTCTCCGCCTCGTAGGCGGCGTTGGCGGCTTCGAGTTCCTTGATGCGTTTGGCGGCCTTCTCGGCTTCGGACAGCTGCGAGTCCTTGAACTGTTGCAGTTCCTCGGCGGCCTTGCTGTTGTCCTTGGCGCGCTGCTCCCATTTGCGCGAGTGGGCGCGCTGCTCCTCGAACTTCGCCTTCCAGTCGATGTCCTCGCCGGTGTCGGCCGGGTCTCCCGTTGCGGGGTCGCCGGAGCCGCCTTCGTCCGCGCCGGAATCGATGAGACGAAGGTTGTTGCGGAATCGGTGCCAGTGCGGCATGTCGTGCATGATGGTTCTCCTTTGTGGTTGATGGGGCCCGTTCCGGGCGTAAAAACCACCCGTGCGGGTGGTGTGGAGTGGCGGGTGCAGGATTCGAACCTGCGTGGCGTGGTGCAGCCGATTTACAGTCGGCCCCGATCGGCCTCTCTGGCAACCCGCCGTATGGTAGAATCGAGGTAACGGGGATCCCACGTAACCGGCTCTTGAGACCGGCACATAATCCGGGGGGTTATCCCCGTTTTTCTATTTCAATACGATTTGGTGGAATCCTTCCGAGTCGAACACCCACAGCTCTTTGATGTGGGATTCATGACGGGCGTTGTACAGCGACAGTTGGTTGACGAACTTGTCGGGCAGTTTCGTGCTTCCGAAGTCCAGTACGAACACGTCCTTGACAACGCCCTGTTCGACGCCGCCGACGACGGCGTCGTTGATGCGTTGGGCCACGTTCCTGTATTTCAGGCCTGCCGGTGATTTCAGTTCGGCGTCGCATTCGTGGCTCAGCCAGTGGAAGTCGTTGCTGGGCTTGCCGTCATGGCTTTTCGGTATCCACTCGTATTCCTCGCCCAGCTTCTGGAACTTCTCGAGGAACACGATCTCGTGCCGTTCGAGGATTTCCCTGCTCGGGTCGACGCCGACGGCGAGCTGGCGCCGGTACCAGGATTCCGCAGTGCCTTTTGGCTCTCCCTTCATTGACAGGAGTCTGACGGACTGCTCCCACGGCATGGTCGGCGTCGGGTAGACGCCGTCCGTGAACGCCATGGGATTGTCCCGGCGCATGCGCTTGAGCTTCTCCCGGTAGTCGCCGCCTCCCTTGCTGGCTTCCTGCCACATGGCGGTGAGCCGTTCGGGGTTGTATCCGGCGAGTGTCTGGCGGCCCCAGCTGGGGACGATCTGGCAGTCGCAGTCCCGGTGGTATTGCATCTCCAGGCCTGCCGAGTCTTCGCTCAGGTAGGTGAAGCCCCGTGATGCGAGCATGGTGCAGAACGCGCATGTCCTTGCTCCGCGCGGCACTCTGGCCCATCGTGGTTTCGACGGGTCGATGCGCATGTTGCGTTGGGTGGTCAGGCGTGCGGAGGCGTTGATCATGTCGGCGACGAATTGCATCGCGTCATCCGGGTTGCCCAGATCGGGCCACAGGTCTTCGATCGTGGCTCCCGCGCGTGACTGTCCGTTCTTGACCTGCGTGTAGGTCAGGCCGGCGTAGTCGGTGTTGTTGAAGCCGCCCTGCACCTGCCAGAGGGCGCGGTCGGGGTCGATGAGCCGCGTGTGGTCGAAGTCGTCGAGCCGGACGCCCGCGTATTCGCTCCACAGGCCGCGCACGGTGTCGTAGTATTCGTTCGCCAGCTGGGAGGCGTCGCGGGAGAAGTCGCGGATCGCGTCCTTGACGTTCAAAGGGTCGCGGTCGACCATGTTCTCGATGACGTCGGCCGCGCCCTCCCTGAGGTTGTCAAGATCGGTCTGGTAGTCCCTGTATGCCCTGTCCAACAGCCGTTGCAGTTCCGGAGGGGCTTTCGGATTCGCTGCCATCAGCCGCCTCCGTGTCCTGCGGGTTCATCCGCTGCTGTCTGAGCTGGTCGATGTTCCTCTGCGCCTTCATCCGCTGCTGGTAGGCGCGGAACGATTGGAGCTCGCCGGCCGTGAGTCCGAGCTTGGCCAGTCCCACGTCGGAATCCGCCCAGTCGCCGTTCACGCCGGCGACCTTCGTGTAGTAGTCGGCTCTTGCCGCGTCGCTCACCTCGCGGGTCGGCGCCCACAGGGGGCGGATGCCGGTCAGGTCGGGCGGCTGCGGGCTGTTGTCGCGCAGTTGCACGGCCATGCCCATGGCGTTGAGGAGCTGGCGGGAGAACATGCGGTTCTGCCGGTTCGCGGTGCGCGTCAGCTGGTTCTCGGCGGCGGCGAGCGCTTCGGCGCTGGTGGGGTTGGCCAGTCGTATGCCGAGTTGTTCGGGTGGGATGTCGGTTTCGGCCGAGGCGAGCATGGCGATGGTTTCGAGCATGTCGCCGTGGGGTTGCATCGATGCCTGGGAGACCTGTTTGAGTTCGGGGATGTCGCCGTTGATGTCGCGGCTGACCGCGTTGATGCTGCTGACGAGCGCGCTCCATGTGTCCTGTTGGAAGGATTCGCGGCTCAGGCCGAGGAACCAGATTTTGGGCACCGAGTAGAATTCGGCGGACGCTTCCATGCGGACCATGGTGCGCATGGCCATGTCGGTCAGGTTCATCAGGGCGCGGTTGATGCGTGAGCGGCCGAAGGGGCGGTCCATCTGCTTGTCGTAGACGATGGGCACCACGGCGACGCGGTCGAGCCGGTTGTATTGGGGTTCCGCGTCCCACCCGTATCCGGTTTTCATGCAGGCGTAGTTGCGGCCGGGCAGCCATGCGTTGAATGCGGTGATGTTGCCCCATTTGTCGCTGTCGGTGATGGTCAGCGCGGCTTTGATGCGGCGGCGGTCGTTGTCCCATAGTGCGGCGGACCAGTCGGCCGAGCGCGGGGTGATGAGGATGCGCTCGTTGTCGTCCGGGTCGTAGTCGATGGTCAGGAAGCTGCAGGAGTGCTTGTAGCAGCTGATGACGGCCTCGCTCATGTCGGTTTCGAGCTCGTTCATGCGCATGATCTCGTCGATGCCGTGGTTGTCGGCTCCGGCGGCGGTCTCGAATCCCTCGAACACGCTCTTGTCGGCGAGCGCGCGCACGCTTTTCTGTGGCCAGCCGACCACGACGCCGGCTTTCTGGGCGACGATGTTCGGGATGCTGATGCCGAGGTTGTTGAATCGTTGTTTGGCGTCGTAGAACGCGGAGCGTAGCAGGTTGCGCGGGTATTTGGCGCGCCACAGCTCCAGCAGGCGGATGATGTCCGTCATGTCGTTGTCGGGCACGTTGGCGATGTGTGTCATGAACGAGGAGCCGGTGGACAGGTAGGGGTTGCCGAAGCTGATGGATTGTTCGCTCATCCGATCATGACCTCCTGTACTCGGTCCGGGTCTCGTTTGGTTATGGTGGTGCCGTAGAGGGCGAGCGTGCATGCCACGAGCGGGCTTATGTCGATGTCGCTGCCCATCGGGTTCCATCCGACGGCGCCGGATTTGCCGATGCTGCGTGTGGTGGCGTTGGCCACGGCCGTGGCGAGCGCCGGTGCTTTGTCGTCCGGCAGGTGGGTGAGTTTGCCGTCTCTGAGCATGTCGAGGAATTTGCCGCAGGCGCGGCCCATGTCGCTGTAGTTGGTGACGATGACTTTCACGTGCCGGGCTTTGAGGTCGGCCAGCAGGCTCATGGCGGGTGATTGCGAGTCGATGGCCACGCTTGCTGTGCGCGGCCAGTGGTCGGCGATGTAGTCGACCGCCCATTGGGTGCCTTTGGATTGGGTGGACTCGAAGCGGCGCAGTTCGATGTGCGCGGTGCCGTCCCTGTGGTTGACGGCGCCGCCGATGGCCAGCGAGCTGCGGTCGGGTTTCATGTCGAGCGCGTAGCCGATCAGTCCTTTGATGTTGGGTGTGTCGGTGGCGGCTTTCGTCCATTGTTCGGGGTTGATGGCCCGATTGGTGGCGGTTTCGTCCCAGATGCCCAGTGCCTCGCGGCGGAAGCTGTCCTTGCCGAGCTGGCGTTGCATGCGCAGCATGCTGGTTTCGCTGGTGCGGCGCGGGAAGCTCGGGTTGGCTTTCCTCCATTGGGCGCGGTCGTCGCTGTCGGCGTCGCGGTCGGCGGAGAATTCCACGTAGAGCATGTCGTCCTCGCCGGCGAGCGCCTGGCGGCGGCGTTCCGTGAACGCTTCGCCGGGGTCGGCGGGGCGCGGTGGGGTGCCGATGTAGAGGACGAGCGCGTTGGGGCTGGTGTTGGTGGCGGGCACCATGTCGCTGATGGCCTGTTCGGTCAGGATCTGTGCTTCGTCGAACACGATGATGTCTACGGCGTCGTTGCCTCGGGCGAATCCCTGGGCTCGTGCGCCGAACAGTATCTTGCTGCCGTTGGCGAAGGTGATTTCCTGCATGCCGTTGCCGCCGCGCACGCCGTCGGTGCGGCCGGAGTGGTCGAGGTATCCGATGAGCGCGGGGTTGCGTACCAGGGTGCGCACGTGGTCGAACGTGTTGCTGTTGGTGCGGTTGTGGTGCGCGGTCCAGATGACGGTCAGGTTCGGGATGAGCGTGCACAGGATGACCACGAGGCTGGAGACGGTGAAGGTCTTGCCGGTCTGGCGGCAGATGCTCAACACCACGCCGCCGACGGAGGCGGCGAACGTGCCGTCGGTCCTTCGGCCGAGGATGAGCGTCAGCAGTCCCTGCTGCCAGCGGTCGTAGCGGATGCCGCATGCTTTGGCCCTTTTGTTGACCTTGGGGAACATGCTGGTGACGATGCCGGAGGGCATGACGATGTGGCGTGCGACCTCAGATAGCTTCGGGTCGGAATTCTCCGTCATCGTCGTCCTCCGGATCTTCTTGCGTCGTCATGCCTTGTGCGGGGTTGCCTTCGAGCCGTTCGATTTCGCGGGTCAGGGCGAGCAGCTGTTTGCTGATGCCGGTCAGGCTGCCCGGCGGGGTGCCGGCGCTGAACATGGCTTCCTTGAGCCGGGCCTGCGTGCGTTTGAGCACGCTCACGTAGTCCTCGGGCCCGTCGTTCATCATCGCCTCGAAATCGGCGGCGGTGAGGGCGTCCATCGCCTCGGGCTCATGTTCCACGTCCCCGGCCGGGGCGGGAGGCGTGGTGATGCGGCTCATGCGCTTGGCCCTGCGGTAGGCGCGCTGCTTGCATTTGGCCGAACAGTATTTCGCTTTCTTTCCACGGCCGGACGGGGTGAACGGCTGGCCGCATTCCTCGCAAATCACCGCGCTCACCTCCAAAAAAACGTAACGGGATAACGTAACGGCCGGCCAAGGCGTTACGTTTTGACATGCCGGGGAGATATCGGCCCTGCGCCCGAGGGGGCTTCGACCGGGGCGGACGGGGTCTCCTCCCCACGTCACCAGTCGCCGCTCGTGGTCAACGGCATCGAGGTGGCTCTCAGGTCGGCCGTGTGCCCCTGTTCGAATGTTTGTTTGATGTGTTCGCGCGCCCATTCGACGCTGTGGTTGGAGCGGATGCGGTTGCACCAGCGGTGCGCGAGCCGGCAGTTGGAGAACAGGTAGGGCGAGCCGCCCTTGCTGACGGGTATGATCTCGTCCACCTCGGGCGAGCCCGGCAATCCCGGCGGCAATGATTTGTCCACGGGCCGGCCGCACAGGTGGCACGTGTCGTAGGCCGCCAGCACGCGGGCCACGACCTGCTGGCGTCGCCAGCCATTGGCATGACGGGTGTTGCCCCGGCGGCCGCTCATAACCCGGCCTTGTCGCACGACCGCTGCCAGGCGTCCACGAACGCCTGCACGGCCCGGCGCATGACCGGTTCGAGGGGGTCGACCACGAGATGGCCGGACGGGGTGACGCTCACGGGCACGGGCAGGGCGTCGATGTCGGCGAGGGTGTTCCCCTTGCACGTGATCCGCAGGCTGATGGTCGGCATGCCCGGCATTGTCATGGCGTCATCGCCTCACAATCAAATGAAAAGAGTGGCGGGCTGACTGGCGCCGGTGCTTTGGACGCTGCCGGCGGAGTACTCTCAGCCCATGAGATGTGGCTGGATATGCGAAAACCCAGCCACGTGAGCTGGGTTTTTCGACACTTCTGCCACTGCTTATTATGGCTTCACCCAATGGATTCTGTCAAATCGGGGCCGACGAGCAGCCGGTACACGTCGCAGTAGGCGTATCCGTCCGCGTGACGGGGCAGTTTGCCGCGCTGCTCCCACGTGGTGACGGTCTTGCGACTGACCTTGATACCAGCCTCGGCGAATGCCTTGGCGATGTCGGCGGCAGACCCTCGCTTGGAATCATCCCAGCACAATGTCTTGAGCCTACGCAGTTTCACGGTCTGCGCTCGCTGTTCGCGCCCGCATACGGGACAGGTGACCCACTGGTCTGCGGTTCCTGCGGTGAGCATGGTCTCACATAGTTCGCACGTGCCGATCTCCATGCGCTGCTCGGGAGGATCCAATGCGAGGTCGACCTTGCGGGCGAGGTTGTTGATGATGTGCATGTAGAGGCCGGCGTCCGCGAATGTAGAGAGCCTGGGGTGGCCGGCGCATGCGATGAGCGTGGCCTTGAGGTCCTCCATGCGTGGATCCCTATGCCAGTCGAGTGCGTCGATGCCGTCGAGGCAACGCCACAGCTCACGCGCCGTCGCGTCGAGCAGATCCAGCAAATCGAGCACGTCAAGTCGTATCGGTGTCGGCGGCGTGGCCGTCTGGATGCGCACTGGCGAATGCCCGCCCGGATGCAGGGTCGCGTCCAACGAGTCATGCAACGGCGTGACGTCGCGCGCCAGTCGCAGGAGCGTGCCGGCGAAACGCAGTTCGCACGTCTCGCACAGTGAATATCCCCCTTCGGTTATCGTTTTGCAGTTCTGGCAGTTCACGTTGGCCCCTTCCGGCTGGTCGGCTAGAATAATGTTTGCTTCTCATCGCCCTGGCCGACCATGGTTGGGGCTTTCTCGTATTTGAGCCGCGAATACGGCATATTCCAGATGCGTTTGAATTCGGCTATCTCCTGTTTCGACAGTCTCGGCCCGCCCCACGGTTTGCCCGGCGGACGCTCCATTTTCGGCGGCGTGAACGGTTTGACGCTCACCCTCGCCAAGCGGCAAGTGTGCCCGGCGAGGTATTGGCCGTCCGGCCTGATGCCCGCACATCCGCTCACGCTGCGCAACAGTGGGTGCCCGACGGAGGGCAGCCAGACCACGCGCGTCAATGGGCGGCCGAGGATTATCGCCACGGTCAGGTCATCACCCTCCACAAGTCCGCAGTCCCATGACTCCCACACGCTCTCCCGATCCTGGATAATGTACAGGCCGCACCCCTCGCAGACAGTGACCACGAGGGGACTGGATTTCGGGATGAATTGGCGCAGCCATGGGGGCTTGCGCTCACGGGCGCGGGGGCTGCTCATTCCTCCGTCGCCTTTCTCCTCGCCGCGTTGAAGGCGGTTCTGATGATGTTTTCCAGCCATGCGCCAGGAAGCGCGATGAACTTTCGGGTTTCGTCCATGGCGGCGGCAATCTCCTCCTCGGTGATTTCGCGGTTTGCGCAGGCCTTGTATCCTCTTGCCCATGCCCATTGCAAGTCGGCGTCGACGTACGAGGGGTCGCGTTGTTCCCGGGCTTCTATCTCACGGTCGATGATGCTCATTTGTTTCCTCCGTTTCGTCGTTGAGTGCCGTTTCGATTCGTATGCACAGGTCGACGGCTTGCTGCCATCCGTTCCGATAGCCGATGACGAACGCCTCGGCCGGACTGTCGTTGCCCAGCCCCGATGAGGCCAATGCGTTGAGGGCTTGTTGGGTGAGGTCAATCGGTTCGGCCATGGGTCAGTCCTCCCATTTGATGTCCTGGATTTCATGCAGCACCGCTTCGCAGGCGGTGATGAGTACGCTGAGCATACGGCGGCCGTGATGTCCTCTCCGGTCAAGGTTGAACAGGACGGGATGGCCTTGACTCCACTGGTCGATGCCGATGGAGGCGATTGGGATAGTTTCGACCAGATTGGTGTCAGCATCCTCGCAGAGGTATTGGATGGTGACGGATTCTTTCATGCTTCCTCGCTTTCGGTCGTGTAACAGTTCGCGTCGAGCCAGTCTGCGATGAGGCGGAAGTCCTTGGCCCATTGGATGCGGTTTTCCCGCTCCCGCTCGTCCTTGGGAGCTGGTTTCGGCTCATTGAGGTTGAGTAGTCCGTATTCGGGTTTCTTCAGATAGTGGCAGCGGGCGCGTCCGCGTCCCTTGCCGGCTTGCTTGTAGTTGATGAGCTGGAGTATGTGCAGCATCTCCAACGCCTTGGTCGGATCGAAGTTCGGGGTCTCAGAATCCGCATCGAAGCGCTTTCGAAGCTCGGGCGTGGTTCCCTCTCCATTGCCAAGCTCCCATGCGGTCGCTTCGATCTGCTCCCTGAATGTGAGTGCCATTTCGTGGTTCCTTTCTGACGTTTTCTTGATTGGGAACAACTAGTGTCGTTGACGTGCTTTTTTTGCTGTTCCGGAGGGCCGAGTCGCAGTTGTTCCCGCACCCACCCACACACGTAGTGTGGGTGGGGAGTGCTGGGAACAGCTGGACATCGCTACTCCAGTTGTTCCCGGAACAACTCGGAACAACTGGGAACAACGGGAACAACTAGATTTCGAGATGGTTTTCGTCTTCCAATTCGTTCGCCTCCTCCCTGCTCATACGGTCCACGAAAGCGTCCGATTTTGGGTCGTTCATCTGCCGGTATGGTCTGACGCTGGCGTAGATGTTCCGGTTGTTTCTTCCGGAGCGGTTGGATATCCATCCGCCTTCGAGCAGCCGGTTGATGGCGGTGAGCACGGTGGTCTTCCGTGCGCTTGACCCGTCGTCCTTCAATAGTTCGATGATTTCGGTCTGGTTCGGCTCCTCGGGCGCGTTCTCGACGATCCGGCTGATCTTCTCCATGAGTCCGGTGGGTCGTTCGAGGCCGCGCTGTCGTGTGGTTTCATCGCTGGGCATCATGTTTGGTCGTGCGATGGTGACGCGCATGAGTTTCGGGTCAGTGCTGTTGATTTCGATGCGTGCGGCTTCGCGCAGGTGCGAGCCATTCGAACTCCAACTGACGGCGCAATGCTCCTCGATCTCCGAGATTCGGTCTTTGCCTGATTTGATGACGATGGTGCCTTTCACGCCCTTGCCGACAGGTTTGGTCATGTCCACGCTGTAGCTGATGCCGTCGATGAGGGCGAGTTTCTGCATGCTGCCGCCCGCGTAGCGGCCCCGGTTGTCCTTGCTTTTGACGACGTGGTCGATGAGTACGACTGCTGGCCCACAGGCGCTGATGAGTCGTGGCATGGTGTTGTACCAGGCGGCGATGTCGTCACCGCTGTTGCTGTCGAGGCCGGCGTAGGCGAGGCAGCTGGTGACGCCGTCGATGATGGCGAGCGTGGCGGTATCGGCGTAGTCGAGGGTTTCGCGCCAGCCGCCGAGGCTGGTGGGGCTGCTGGGCTTCGCGGACGGGCGCACGTAGTGCAGGTGACCGATGATCTGTTCGCCGGATACGCCGAGCAGCAGGAGGCGTTTGACCACGTTGCGTGCGGAATCCTCGTAGTCGATGTAGATGACGTCACGGTCTGCCTTCAATTCCTGCGCGGTGGCGATTTGGGCGATCATGCTTTTGCCGCAGCCGGGCTCGCCGTGCAAATCGTTGACCGCGCCACGGTAGAACAATCCTTGGCCGTCCTCGCGTTGGAACACGGTGGGGGTGGGCGGCAGTTCAATGCCGGAAGCGAGCTGGGTGAGGTCTTCGAACTGCCAGCTGGAGGAGGCGTTTTTACTTGCCTCGTGACTTTCCATTGAACCGTTTTGAACCGATGCGACGGGTGTTGAACCGGCTTGAACCGGCATTGTTCCAGTGTTTTGAACTGCTTCCGGGTGGCTTTCCTCCATTTGACTCGCAGCCGCGTTTTGGGTGAGTTCGTTGAACTCGCCGGGCGTCATGCGTTCGATTTTCGACTGCTCGCACGGATCCACATGCGATTGCACGCCGTTGACCTTCTCCATCGCGCCACTGAGAATGCTGGCCCATTCGCGTGCCGCCTCACGCTCCTTGCCTTGACGGTCGGGGGCCACCTCGGCGATGAACCGTGGCTTCAATTGGCTGATGGCGTCGAGCGCTCCACGATGGCCTTCCTGCGCGAAGTTAACCAACGCCCAGACGGCCTGCAGCGTGGTGTCATGCCTTGAGCCTTTGGAAGCGGGGTTGGCGAGCGTCTTGTTGAGGAACGTGTTGACCGCCTTGCACATGCGGTCGTCGTATCCCCTCGGATTAGAGGCGATTGGAGTGGTCGACGGGTTTGAATGTGTCAGGTTCGCCATGCTGTCGGGTTTGCGCAGGTAGTCCACCCACTTCCATGGCAGGGTCGCCAGATCCGAGATGTGGGGGAGTGTGCTGGCGAATGCGCCGCTTGGCGTGTACCAGCAGTACATTTCGCCGCTCGGGTGGATCGACGGCCAGACCACGGAATACCGGTGGCCGGGCTGCAGGATGTCCACCCCCTCGATGGCGCCGCCCTTCCAGGCGAGCCCTTCGGGCACCTTGTAGAACAGGTGGCGTGCCGGACTGTCGATGCCGTGCGCCGTGCTGCTCCACGTGGCCGGAAGCATGCCCAGTTCCTGAGAGAGTTCGCTGATGCCTTTCGCCCCGTCCGCCTTGACCTGATGGCCTTGTGCGGCGTCGATGTCCAACACCAATACGCCTTCGGGGATGACGATTCCCGTGTTCGCGTCCGGGGTCGCCTGCGACCAGACCTGTACTTGTTCGTCGGTGACGGGTTTGCGGCTGCGTCCAGTGAAACCAGCGGGTGGCGGGGTCTTGCGTCCCTCGGGCAGGGGGATGACCTGCATCCATCCAGCCGCACGGTACAGGGGTGCGGCTGCCGTGTATCCGTAGATGTCGGTCATCTTCGAAACTCCCTTTGACGTAGTGTGAAAATGTGTGTGGTGCCGTGCCCGTCGTCGCAACAGGGCCGGCCGCTTGGATACGGCGACGGCAATACGGGACTCAGCCTTTATCCGAGTCCTTGGTGTTATGCCAGCCTGCGAGCACGAGCTTCAGTGAAAGCAGCTCGATACTGACGGGCGACAGACCTTCGGGACACAGGTCGACCTCGCTGATCTGCGTGGCCAGCTGCTTCTGCTGGTTCTGCATATACTTCAAAAAGCTCGTCCATCAGAATTCACCGGTTTCCAATTGCTGTTCCGAACCTCCGTGGTTCTGCGGCTGCGCCTGGTCGGTGACGGCCGTGACCGCCTCGACAGGCACGCCCAACAGTCTGGCGATCTCCTGCGGGGACTTGCCCGCCGCCTTCAACTGGTTGACCTTCATCGGATCAGCCTGCGGCTGCTGCGGCTGGCCGAGCTGCACCGGCTGAGCGGGTTGCTGCGGCTGCTGTTGCGCGGGAGGGTTCCACGGGTCCACCGGAGCTGTCTGATATCCCTGATTCGGGGTCTGCTGAGGCTGCTGTGGCGCGTACTGCCGCTGCGCGTAACCTTGCTGGGACTGCTGCACGGGAGGCTGCTGGGAGCCCTGCTGGACAGGCTGCTGGGGTTGGCTTCCGTTGACGAGACTGTTGACGCTGGACGCGGGTTCGATGTGGAATTCGAACACCTTCGGCGGTTGGGGCGCGTCGCCCCGCTGGCCGAGACCCACGAACCGTTCCGTGATGGTGTCGCCCGGCTTCGGAATCTTCACGCCCGCCTGACGGCAGGCATCGCGAAACGCCTTGAGTTGGATGCCCCAGCCTTTAATCCATAGCGAGCGGCGGCCGTCATCGTCGTCTACGCTCGGGTCGCGCAGTTGGGTCTGGATGATGACGTGGATCTGCTCCTTCGGACGCCCGTCGTTCCAAAAGGCGGGCTGCTTGGTCTGGAAGTCGTTGACCTGTGTGGTCTCGATTTTCTCGATGACGCCGGTCACCGTGTCCCCCGGCTGGCTGTTCGCGCCGAAGTAGGCTTTGGCGCTGTTGCCGGCGAGCAGGTCGCCGAGCGAGCTCAACTGGGCGGGCTGACGCTGCTGCGGCTGATAGCCGTACCCCTGCTGGGGGTAGCCATACTGTTGCTGTGGTTGCTGACCGAACATGATTGTTTTCCTTTCGTTATTCGGTGAACTGGTATTCAGGTTCAATCAAGGGGATGAGCTGGAGCCATTTGTCGGGAACGTCCGGCCATGGCTTAGCGTCGAACTCGGGGAGCGCGCTCATGTCGGGCCAGACCCGGCCCTTGCAAGAGAAGCACTTGTCGGGTCCGGCCGCCGGCAACTGTTTGATCCAGCTGTCGCGCACGTCGGGGCCTTCCGCCTGCTCCACGCAGTCCATGAGGTTGACGAGCAGTTGGGCGCGGCTCAACGCCCACTTGCCGGGCTCCGGATCAAACCTCGTCTCCCAGGGCAAAGCATCACCCAGACTGGTCTTGTTGCTGGGCAGGAAGTAAATGCAGTTGCGTTCCACCCGTTCGCCCTCGTTCTGCAGGCCCATGCCGTAGAGCGACGCCTGTATCCGGTATTGTTGCGATGGGCCGTGGGCTTTGACCTTGGTGACGGTTGTGTTGCCGACGTTCTTCCAATCGATGGTGCTATGGGTTTTGCGATCCCAGAGGTCGATCGAACCGGTGACGTCATAGCCGCCGTGCAGGCCCTGCAATCGGCCTACGGTGACGCGATATTCGCTGCGCCAGCGCTCCACGAGTTCGGTCACGTTGTCCTCACTCGTGTAGAGGAACTGGTGCGCAGGATCCCTGTTCAGCTCGCGGAACATCTGCTCGAAGTGCTCGTGCACGCACGTGCCGATGAATGGCCGCCAACCCGGCGAACGACGCTCCGGCCAGCCCGCCAGTTTCGCCGCGAGGCAATGCACGCAATCCGTTCCCAGTTCGGATGGGCCTATCTCACGCTGCAGCTCACGCGGAGCGTTCTGGATATCCGCTTCGATGAGCTGGCGGATCTCCGGCCACAATCGTGGTTCCTCCATCGTGTCCGTCTTGGTTTTCGGCGTTGCCGGCGGCTTGTCCATATCGGGTGCCGACTGCGTCATGGGCGGCACGTCGACGGGTATCGCGTCACCCTGCTGTTGGGCTTGTGCTACGGCGAGAATGGCGTCATTCATGCTCATGGTTCTTCACCTCCTTGAGAAGGTCGTCGATCTGTTTCTTGATGTCGCCCAGTGCGGTCTGGCTGAGCCGTATAATGGCCACCGCCTCGTCCGATTCGAAGCGCAGCGTGTAGGTGCGGTCGCCGTCCTCCGCGATGGTTACCGGCATGCTGCCGAAGGCCATCGAATGCACGGGGAAGCCGGTCTTGCCTTGCGTCTCCAGTTCGTGTATGGCCTTGTGGATGCGTCTGGCGACGGTGAGGCCCAGCTCGTCGAGCTGTTCGGAACGGATGACGTACAGGTCGTCGGTCAGCTCGTTGCCGTCCTCGTCACGCAGGTCGTACTCGGCGATAACGCTTTCCACGATCTGGGCGATGCCCAGGCTGGACAGTTCCGCGCTCATGAGACCACCACCATAGGCTTGCCGCTCATCGCGTAATCGGCCACCGCGTCCGCCGACAGCAGCTTCTCCAACTGGCTGAGCGGCCGCGGCCGCAACTGGTAGGCTCCGGGATACTTGGTGGCCGGATAGGCTTTCTCGAACGTGCCGGCGTTGATGCGGCGCGCGCCCGGCTTGACCTGCACCTTCAGGTTGCCGGCCTGGTAGGTGCCGACCGGATGCGAGTCGAGAATCAGGGATTTGAGATTGTCGATTTCCTCCTGTCGGCTGGCGATCTCGGCCTGCAGTTCGACGATGCGCGCCGCCTGCGCGGCGAACAATCCTTGGCGCAATTCCCCGTCCGGGTTCACGGCCTCCGTGGTTTCAATGGTTGACGTGTCATTCGCAGTCATTTGATGTGCCTTTCACGATGATTTGGGCGTAGGTGGGATACCACGCCGTCTGATGCTTGGTCTGGTTCGTGTGCCGGTTGCAGCAGGTGACCGCCTCGTCCAGTCCGGTGGGCTTGCCGAGCGGCCCGCATGTCCTGCAACGCGGCATCCAAAGACGCCGGTCAGGCATCCTGCCTGTCCTCGGAGGTGAGTCGCAGTCCGGCTATGACCTCCGCCGAAGCGTCCGGGTTGCGCAGCAGCTTCGATATGACCGCGCCTTCCTTGACGGTCAGTTGGGCGATGGCGATGGCCGACGTGACGGCCGTATGCTGCTCGTTGGTGAGTATGATCTTGTCGGACAGCAACAGTTTGGTGGCCTTGTCGATGAACGTGGATGCGGCGTTCGTGATCCCGTTCGCGGTCGGCACCAGGGCCGCCAGTTCGAAGCTCAGGTCCTCGTCGGATACGAGCGCCTGTTGCACCATGCGTGGCTCGTTGATCGGCTTGCTCATGATTGTTCTCCTTGCTTGTTCGGCTCCCATTCCGGGAGCGGCTTGATACGGATAGAGAGGTGCGGCTCGTACTCGTGCCCGCAACACGTGTAGGGGTCGCCGCTCTTGCGCTTCCGGTAGCGGCCCTTCGACCCGTAGACCCATAGGTCGGGCATCCGCTTGCTGGCGTGGGATTCGACGACCTGCGCGTCATCCACGTAGGCGACGCCGTTCAATGAATCCAAAACCAGCTTCAGCAGGTTGTCGAGGTCGGGCCGACCCCTATGGCTCATCCAGAACTCCGCCTCCAAGCGCACGGGGCATTGGAACGGTTCCGCCTGCGGGTATTTCAACCGGAATTCCGCGAACAGGCGTTCCTCCGCCCTGACGGTGCGTTTCGGAGTGATCGCATGCCCGTTGTAGACGCGGGGCCTGCCCTTCGGCACCGGGTCGCCCGGCAAGCAGAGCGTGAACTCACTTGGCTGTTCCATCGCCGCCCCACTTCAACAGGATTCCCACGAACATGAGCGGCAGGATGACCGCCAATGCGAGCGAGCCGGTTATCATCCACTGCGGCGTACCCACCGGACTTGGGATGCGACTATGCGTGCCGGCGAAACCGACCAGCCAACCCTCGAAGAACGTGAGAGCCAGTAATACGGCCGATTTCTGCCCGTCCGTTAACCTCGGCCGGGGTCGGCGCATACGCTTCTTTTTGCGCAATGCTTCGATGCTCATTCCGCAACCTCCTTGCGCTTGCGTTGGATGGCACGCAGCAGGGTCAGCGACTGGCTGAGGATCATCGACGCCTCGAACGCCAACTGGTTCTCACCCAGCTCGAACAGCGCGTGTTCGAGAGAGCCGGACGCGTCATGCACGTCACTGGCCACATCGACGGCGTGCTGCCACTGATCGACCGGATGGAACAATCTTTCCTCCACGGTGTCCTTGTCCGGATCGCACGCCGGACAATCGCACTTGCCGGTTTCCGGCTGGCGCATCTCCTCGTCCAACTCCTTCTCCAACTCAGCCTCTCCTCCCTCAAGCAGCTGCTCCATGAGCTCCTTCAGCGACATGTCCTCCGGAACCTCGACGCCGATGGCGTGGATACCGCTAATCTTGTTGTTTGACATCACTTGTCTTCCTTTCAATGTGATTGGTGATGTTGGTGCCGGCGTGAACCTTGGCAGTGCGACGCCGGCACCTCTTCCTTTTCTCCCGGTTTCGAATCCGGGAAACCCTTATTCGCCGTAGACCAGCTCCCTGCGGCTTATCGCGCACCGCCGGTCCCGGTAGTCGATGACCTCCTGTGGATTCCAAACGAGCCTGCGGCCTACGCGTTTCGGCGCGGGCGGATACCGGCCTCCCCACTTGTCGTGGCACGACCACACGTAGAGACTGCCCTTCGAGACACCAAGGAAGCTCGCCACCTTGGCGATCGGCCAGCCGTCAAGAGACGATTCGATTTGACTACCGGCCATCACGCACCCGCTTCCAAGTCAAGGGGAGTGCAGCCCAGATACTTCTGGATGAGGTACTGCTGGCCCTTGGGCGTGACCTTCGTCGTGAAGTTCAACGACACATGACCATCCGAATGGGCAATCGATGTTTCCTTGACCTCGAACAACCCCAGTTCCATGCTCTTCTGCGTCGGCATGTTCGGATTCCCGTTGCGCTTCATCAGGAAACCGTCCTCACGCAATTGCTTGAACAACCGGTTCTGGCCGGTCTTCACGCCGTTCTGTTTGAGGATCTTCGCCAATTCCCCAATCAGAATGCTCCGCTTCGACGTTGCGACAGCGTCAGCGAACAGCACCTTCGGCCTCTGGGCCTCAAGCTGCTTCTTCTGGTCTTCGATGGTTCTCTGCGCGATGAGCACCGCGCGCGCCATCGTCTCCTCCGGGGTCTCGCCCTGGGGAATGTAACCGCCGGTGCGACGGATTTGGGGTACGACCTCGTCGAACAGCCAATGCTCGAACTCGACCGCGCTGGTGAGCTTGCTGCTGGCGATGAGGCGGTACACGTCGCCTTCGGTGATGAACACGGCCTGTTGGATTCCACCGGCCGTCTCAAGGGGGTAGCGATTCGCGACACCCTTGCAATGCTTTGCGATTGCGTCACGGGTGTTGCTGTATCCGAGTGCGGTGGCGACGTGCTTCGCGCAGAACAGCACCGTCCCGTTCTCCGCGGTCACCGTGGCGACCGGGTTGCCCCTGAACTCGAAGGGCTGTACATTGGATTCAGTCATTTTGGACCTTCTTTCAATCTGACATTCGCCGCCGCTGCAATCGGCGGCATTTTTTGTGGCTAGAATCTGAGCCATGTGGAAATGGCTGGCGGACAACTGGATGGGATTGATGGCGTTGCTGCTGTCCTTCGACGCGGAACGACGCCTGTACCTCTCGACCGATTGGGGAGTGGAGAAGACGGATGGGGACGGGTGGATACTGCGCAACAACGGGTGGCTCACCGAACGAGACATTCGAGTGACGCCGACGGGCGGCGCTATCGTCGAATACCGTGGGGACTCCAAGCTCAAGCGCCATGAGTCCGGCACCGTCATCGTCGCGATGGTCGAGACCTCGAAATCGAGAGACATTCGCGTATCCTCGCGAAGAATCCTGTTCCGGCATTCCCGGATCCTGTCCCTATAGACCCCGGTCCGACATCCGCGGGCTCGAGCCCACGGAGACAGAAGCCAATGTCTTCCTTGTCGCAGACGACGAGTCCCGTGTATTCGACCCAGCATTTGCCGTCATCGAACACGCGAACCGTCATCGGGTGACCATCCAACCATCTGACGCGATCCATGTCGATGCCGAGAATGCGAATCAGCGCACGGGCCCTCTCACGTTCCGCGCCGCCAAGCCGGTAGGTCCTAACCATCACGCCACCGCCTCGGGTTTGAGATCCTTGTCCGGTATTTCGGTCACTTCGGCTATTTCACCTGGCGTGAAGCCGAATGCGCGGTTGAATCCGACAATCATCGTCGGGGAGACGATGTTGGTGTGCATTGCTTTCGACAGCACGCTTTCGCTGACGCCGATAGCGCCGGCGAAAGCCGCATTGGATTTCAGCCCGCTCATGCGCTTGCAGCGCTCGAGGAAATCCGGTTTAAAGGTCATCGCGTAAGCCATCTCAGGCAACCTCCTTTCAGTGGTTTGCATCTCGCAACCTTGGTGTTGCGTTCTGCGAATTATTACAATGCACGATGCGAAATAAGTCAAGCGAAATGCAAAACACGGCGTGTTGCAAAGAAATAGAAAATGTTGCATAATGCAAAACATGAACATTGAACAGTGGTACCAGGAAACAGTCGGAAACGACAGTCAAAACACCGTGGCCGACAATGCAGGCATCGTCCCATCGTCTCTCTACCGACAACTCCCAGATAAGTTATCCCCGCAAAACGTGGTAAAGATTGCGCGAGCTTACGGTGGATCAGCTATCGACGGTCTTGTCGCGGTGGGTCTTATCGATGACGATGATTTGAGAAAATCAGAATCTTCCGACGCTCTTCGTGATGCCACAGATGAGGAGCTCATTCATGAGCTGGCAATCAGATTGGCAGCAGGAGCAGCAAAGCGGAATCCTCGATGGAATGAGCCTATCGTGATTTCCGATGAGGATATGAACGAAGCTCGTCTACGCAACGAATCAAGCGAGAAGGACTCTGATTCAGATCTTCGGCCTATTTCCGAAGTAGATGACATCCCTACATTGTCCAAAGATAATTTCAAGCAATCAAATAAGAAAACGAAGCATTATTCAAGCATCGGAGAAGAGCTGGCAGAGAAGTTCGCGGCAAACCCCGAAACCTTTGAGGCTGCCGCCAATCATGACCGGAACAAGGAGCTTGAAAGGGAAGGGGGCGAAGGACGATAAACGTCACCTATGACGACCTCCTGAGGGAAGCCTCCAACAGCGGCATTCGGGTGGAGGAATGCCAGCTGCAGCAGGGGTTATGCGGCTTCTACTATGAACCCAAGCACCTCATCGTTATCGATGAGACCATGCTGGATTTCCAGAAACGCTGTACCCTCTGCCATGAGCTCGTGCACGCCCACAACCACGACCAAGGCTGCAGTCCCTACGGGTCGAAAGCCGAACGCCGCGCAAGACTATATACCGCCCTGCGTCTCATCAACCCGCATGAGTACGCGATAGCCGAGCGCATGTACGGTGCGGACTCGTACCTCATCGCATGCGAACTCGATGTGACCGTACAAGTCATAGAAGATTACAAGAACTGGCTGCACGACAGTGTGGTCGTCTAGAAGAAAGAAGAGAACCGTGACCGAGCCAACCCCCATGCAGGCACAGCAGCCGCCGGCAACGCAGGATAGCCAGCCCGCAGCAGCACCATCCGCGCCAACGCCGGCACCGAAGAAGAAGCTCCCAACGGCGGCCGTCATCGCCATCGCCGCAGCCATAGGACTGGTCGTGGGACTAGCCGGCGGACTCGGAGGCATGTACCTGTACGCCACGCCCATCATCAACCAGCAGAAGTCGGACATCCAAGACCTCAATACATCATTGGACTCCGTCAAAGCGCAGCTAGCCGACGCGAACGAAAAACTCAACCCCCAGGAAGATCCCAACGACACGGGATCCAACACCGACGCTTCGGGCACGGGGGAGACCGCCGTCAGCGGCGGCGTCGAAATGAAGGTCCTCGAAGCCGGCGAACAGCCCACCATCAGCTTCGACACATGCGGCGACGGATGCAGCAACGGCCAATACGGGCCAAAGACACCGGACGCGAACACCAAGTACTGGGTGGCCAAGGTGGAGGTCACGAACAACACCAGCAGTCCGATGGACATCACCTGCAGCTACCCCTATGAGATAGTCGCGTTGAACTCGAAGAACCAGAAATACACGCCCATCAAGAATCTGTATCAGGTCGAAGGCAACCCCGAGTGCAACGCCCAGCTCCAGCCGGGATTGACCAGCACGGTCACCTATCCGTTCCAGGTTCCATTGGACGCGAAGATGGTTGCCATAGCATTCCGCGACGTCGGAGACGTGTATTCCGGCACCGGCGGGGAGGACAACTACTCCTATATAGTCACCGACCCGAATTACGTGGTCAATCGATAGAAAAAGAATTGCCCTGTCGATCTGGAACATCGGCAGGGCGTGTGAAACATCGACCAGCTTGCTTAATTGGAAAGGAGGATGCTTCGCCTCCCCATCATAGCCGATAGGCCTGGCGGAGCTATACCCGAAATGTCAGAAGAACGCGAGTGTGCTGCCGAAGTAGTTTCCGCGCTCCTGCGGGGTAAACTCCAGGGACAGCAGATGGTATTCCGGGTCGTCGGGATCCGGCCCCTCGTCCATGAATCCGAATCGTGTGAACAGGTCCATGCTGGGCTTGTTGCGCGGATCCACCTGGGTGAGCACGAGTGGCGTGCGGTTGAAACGCCAGGCATCGTCACGCAGGCGCACGATAACCGAGGAGAGCAGAGTGTCTCCGAGATGTGTGCCACGCACCTTCAAAGCGGTGGCGATATACGAGATCTGGTAGACGCCCTCATGCTCATCGGTCGTTTCCACGGCTACGCCGTATTCGCAGAAGCCGACCACGTCATCATGCAGGGGAATATCTCCGGATACGACAAGAAGCGTGCGCATGATCCCCTTCGGGGTCTTGCGCACGCTGAGGTCACGTATGTAGCGTTGCGGGTCCATCGCCCATTCGGGGCCTCCAGGTTCACAGCACAGGAACTGCCTGAGGGCCGTCTGATGGTCTCTGGAGCATTCGCGCTCAATGACGAGCTTCAGACCCATCGATGGTTTCCTTCCGGGCCTTTGCCCTGCGTTCCATGTAATGGCGGGCGCTGCGGGTCAGCTTCATCCATTTCTCGTCCACGGCGTTGCGTGGCTTGCCGTCCTCGGGCGGCACGTATGCCGGAATCGGCTTCACGCCGGTATCGGTCATGGTCATGGCCGTCTCCTTTCCGATTTTGGCGTAAAGAGAATATTTTATTAATTTCCCTGTTATCCGTCAAATCTCATTAAAACACATTAATACCAGTTAAAACACGTTAAAACCGAAAACAAGTATGAGCGAGTGAAAAAATCATGGCGAACATCACCAGATACAGGACGGCCAAAGGCGAAAACAGGTATCGAGTCCGCTATCGGAAACCCGACGGCACGCAAACCGACAAGAGGGGCTTCCGCCGCAAGATTGACGCGGAGACGTGGGCTGCGGAACACGTCACCATAGCCAAGGCCACCGGCAGCTACATCGACCCGGAAGGCGGCAAACAACGCATAGGCACGCTGCATGACCAGTGGATTGCCGAAAAGAAGCCGTTTTGGAAGGCGACTTCGGGTTCCAACATGGACAGCGCATGGAAATGCCACTGCGAGGCCAAATGGGCAGAACGGCAGATAGGCAGCATCACACACGCCGAAGTCCAGGCATGGGTCGGAAGCATAATCGATAAGTCCGGCGCACCATCCGTCAGCCGCCCATACCAGATCATGCAGGGCATATGCAGCATGGCTGTGCGGGACAAGCTCATCTCCTCCAACCCGTGCGACGGCATCGAACTGCCGAGACTCCCCAAACGCAAGGATCGCCGCATCTACCTGACCATTACCAGACTGCTGGCACTCGCCAACGAAGCGTCGAACTGCCGGAAGCTGGGAGAGGAGCGCCGGGCGCTCATACTGCTATTGGGCTTCTGCGGGCTGAGATGGGGCGAAGCGGCCGGATTACAAAGACGCGATCTCGACTTCGACGCCGGCATACTGCACGTGCGCCGCAACCTCGTATACGTCAACGCCAAATGGGCCGAGGGCACCCCGAAGAACCACGAACGCCGTGACGTGCCCATGCCCCGCATAGTCATGGACGCGCTCAAACCGATATGCGAGCAACGCGAACACGAGGAGCGCGTGTTCCGTGACGTGCGTGGAGGCCCTATCCGCAAGCAGAGCCTCGCCCGCGAGACGGGATGGTGGACGCACACGCTCACCCGTCTGGGCTGGAAGCGGGACGATTGGCCGGTGCCTCACGACCTGCGTCACACCGCCGCCTCGTTGGCCGTGCATGCGGGCGCGAACGTCAAGGCCCTGCAGAGGATGCTGGGCCACAAGAACGCGAGCATGACGTTGGACGTGTACGCGGATCTGTTCGACAGCGACCTTATGGACGTGGCCCGTCTGCTCGATGCCGCCGTGCAGGTGGAGACGGGCGTGGAAGAATGTGGGCAAAATGTGGGCAAAAACGTTTTGAAGCCCGTCTGAAACCCTTAAAAACGTTGGAATCACGCCATTCCTGCGAATGGTGGTTCTTCAGCAAGTTGAAGGACGCACTGAGCTGAGAGCGGATGCGTTCTTGGCTCCCCCTCTGAGGGGAGCCAAGTCTGTTACTTCAGCAGGGAGCGGCACATGGAGCGGTATTCGTTGACGTAGCCGCCGCCGAAGAAGACGCAATGGCCGGCGATGGGGTAGAGCTGCCAGAGCGTGATGCGCTCCTGCCATCCGGCCTTCAACGGATGTACGGACTGGTAGCCCTCGGTGATTTCGCTCAGATAGCTCATGCCGAACAGGTGCAGCATAGCCAGATCCTCCTCGCGATGACCGCCATGTGCCGCCGGGTCGATGAGCACGGCCTCGGACTGCCCGGAATCGGCGGTCCACATCACATTGCCGCTCCACAGATCACCGTGGATGCGCGCCGGCTTGTCGGCCGCGGCGCGGCCCATCAGATCCGGCAACGCTTCAATCACACGCTCAGTCAACTCGACATCGCGCTTATCCAGCTCGCCACGTTTCACACCAAGGTTGACCATCGGGCGCAGACGTCCATCAGCGAAATAGCTGATCGGGTCGGTCCACTCGCCGGTATCCATTTTCACCGGGTCCTGCAATGGTCCGAAATAGCATGTGCCGTTATATCCGTCAGGCGCAGACCCGAAATACTTGGCACCCGCATCATGCATACGGGCCAGAGCCGCGCCAAAAGCTCGTGCCGCCTGAGGCGTGGGGGACGCGCTACCCACACGTTCGATATCCAGATAATCCTTGCCCCAGCCGTATACCTGCACCACGCGCGGGCCGCCTTGCGCATGAGCCGCTCCCAACCATTCGAGTCCTCGACCCTCGCATTCGAAGAATCCTTCCGGTGCGAATGCCCTGCTTTTGCGATACGTGGCCATAATGCTCCCTTCGTCGCTTACGTACTATATCCACTTTCATTGTAGAAGCCGTGGATGTTACCGATTCTTAGTGTTGTTCTACACCCCCTTGGGTAGGGTGTTCATCGTCATAACACATCAAATACTTAGAAATCACGAGGGGTTATGAATTTTTTCCAAGCGATCATTCTCGGCATCGTTCAGGCGCTGACCGAATATCTCCCAGTGTCCTCCAGCGCGCATATCCGTATTTTCGGCGATTTGATGCTGGGCTCTGATCCCGGTGCGGCGTTTACCGCCATCATCCAAATCGGCACCGAACTTGCGGTGATTCTGTATTTCCGTCACGACATCATCAATATCCTTACTCACTGGTTCAGCTGCCTGTTCGGCAAGAACGGCAAGGATTGGAAGGCCCGCATGGGCCGCGGCGACAATTACGCCACACTCGGCTGGAACATTATCGTCGGCTCGATTCCGATTATTATCCTCGGCTTCACTCTGCAGAACGTCATCGAAACCTCGTTGCGCAACCTGTGGATTACGGTAACCGTGCTGTTGGTATTCGGCATTCTGCTGTGGATGGTGGATGCCAAGGCTCGCCAGAACAAAACCATGAATGATATGACGTATCGTGATGCATTCCTCTTCGGTTTGGGCCAGTCCATGGCGCTGATTCCTGGTGTGTCCCGCTCCGGCGGCACCATCACCGTCGGTCGCGCACTGGGCTACACGCGTGAGGCCGCTGTGCGTCTGAGCTTCCTGATGGCCATCCCCGCGGTGTTCGGCTCAGGTTTGCTCGAAGCCATCAAGGCCGTGAAGAACTACAAAACCGATGCGATGTTCCCCGGCTGGGGGCCGACCCTCGTAGCCATGGTCATCAGCTTCGTACTCGGCTACATCGTGATCATCGGATTCCTGAAGTTCGTATCGAACTTCTCCTATAAGGCCTTCGCCATCTACCGCATCGGTTTGGCTGTGGTCGTCGCCTTGCTGCTGATTGTGGGCGTGCTGCCGGCCATCGATCCCTCCGTGGTGGCTGCGGCATAAGACGGGTCGATAGGCGACTCAATATTAATGGTGCTCCCGCTGGCGGGAGCTGTCAGCGAAGCTGACTGAGGGTGGTCACTGGAATATGCCAGCAGAACCACCCTCAGTCTCGCTACGCGAGCCAGCTCCCGACATTTTGTGCGACGTGCACATGGTGCACTGCTATGAACAGCCCACAGGGCTGTTCATCCAGCGGGAGCACACCATATATGGGCTAATTGCCCATCTGGCGCAGAAACGCTTCTGCTTCTTTGACTAGTTGTTCGGCCTGGGGCGCTCCCAATGAAGCCTCCGCCTCGGCTTTCTGCTGCAAGTCGTAGTCGTGCTCCAAATGCTCCACATAATCGTGAAGCTGGTCATTGCAACGAACCAGTATCGAGGCTTGCGCCTTCCACTGTTCGGCTTTCTGCTTCAGGTCTGCCGTATCGAAGATGAAGCCGATATGCTTGCCCAACGCATCCAGCAATCGTATAGTGCCGGCAGAGCATTCGTCGCTGCCCAAATATTGGGGGATGGACACCCACATCGAGGAATGAGCAAAACCTTGCTGCGCGGCGGCCACATCCAAAACGGTAGGAATGCCTACCGGGCCGTTATACGACCGGTCTCCTTCGCATTGACAGTCTCCGTCGCTGACGGCGATGGGCAACGGACGGGTATGCGGGCAATCGGAGAACATCGAACCTAACGTAATGATCCGATTGACATCCAGCTCATCGGCAATGGCCAGACTCTGGCTACAGTATTCCTTCCACCGATAGTTTGGTTCGGGGGCGATCTGCGCATAGATATGCTTGCCTGCGTCCAACGTGATGTCGTAGAACGTGGTCTGTGGCCAGATAAGATTGGTGCGTCCCGAAACATGGCACAGCATAGGACGGGCAACCTGATAGTCATAGAAATCATCACATCTAATATGACGAATCTCGCGGGACTCATATCGCTTGACCAGATGGCGCACCGCGTTCGTCGCCGCCTGACAGGCATCATTCCATCCCTCGAATGCGGCGATCAATACTGCGCCGGTGTCCTTCGCTGCTTCACTCATACCTCTAGAGTAACTGGAATTCATTGCCCGAAGCGCACGCTTTAGCCATAAGCGAGAGTATGCAATTACAGGCGACACGCCGCAGCTGGACGAACTACACGCATGTGAGTATAGTAAACACTCGTGCTTCGGTAGGGAGACCTCGCCAAGGAAACACACGCGGACATAGCTTAGTTGGTAAAGCGCAACCTTGCCAAGGTTGAGACCGCGGGTTCGAGTCCCGTTGTCCGCTCTAGGTCCGTGAGTTGACAGACCTTACGGTGGGTTAGCCAAGCGGTTAGGCAGCGGCCTGCAAAGCCGTATAGACGAGTTCGACTCTCGTACCCACCTCTCAGACCAGCGAAGCAATTCAATGGGATGAAATATGACCCGGGCGGTTGGCGCAGTGGTAGCGCACTTCCCTGACACGGAAGGGGTCACAAGTTCGAATCTTGTATCGCCCACGAAAGTCGAAGCAATTCGACTGGATATAACTGAAGAACCGAGTATTCGGGCGATTGGCGCAGCGGCTAGCGCACTTCGTTCACACCGAAGGGGTCGTAGGTTCGATTCCTACATCGCCCACTGGATTCCGCTTCTCACGGCGGATTCCTTTGCGGACATAGCTTAGTTGGTAAAGCGCAACCTTGCCAAGGTTGAGACCGCGGGTTCGAGTCCCGTTGTCCGCTCCACAACGAAACCTCGCTTCGGCGAGGTTTTTTCGTATTGGTTCAGATGCTGGTGGTATTTGTCGCACGCCCAACCTATCGTGTCCTACGTTGATTAACCAGTCCAGGCCTGCACATTAGTACCGTGGGCCCCGATAGCAAAGGACAAATCATGGCGCAAGCTACCATCTCCATAACCGTCAACGGCGAAGCGAAGGAGGTGGAAGCAACCACCACCGGCGTAGAACTGTTCGCGGAAGACAAGAACATCATCGCGGTCAAGATCAACGGCGAGAACCGTGACCTGTACACGCCGCTGAACGATGGCGACACCGTCGACCCCATCGCCCTCGACTCCGAAGACGGCCTCGCAATCATGCGTCACTCGGCCACCCACGTCATGGCCCAGGCCGTGCAGGAAGTCTACCCGAACGCCAAGCTCGGCGTCGGCCCCGTCATCAAGGACGGCTTCTACTACGACTTCCAGGTCGACCAGCCCTTCACCCCGAACGACCTCAAGGACATCGAGAAGCGCATGCAGCGCATCATCAAGTCCTCCCAGTCCTTCCGCCGTCGTTCCGTGACCGAGGAAGAGGCTCTGAAGGAAGAGGCCGACCAGCCCTTTAAGATCGAACTGATCGAAGACAAGGAAGCACACCTCGACCCGGCCGCCGCCACCGAGATCTCCGAAAAGGAGCTCAGCTTCTACGACAACGTAGACCGTGATGGCAATGTGGTTTGGAAGGACCTGTGCCGCGGCCCGCACCTGCCGAACACCCGCTACATCAAGGCCTTCAAGATCGAGCGTTCCGCCGCCGCCTACTGGCGTGGTTCCGAGAAGAACCCGACCATGCAGCGCGTCTACGGCACCGCGTGGGCCACCAAGGAAGACCTCAAGGCCTACCAGACCCGCCTGGAAGAAGCCGCCAAACGCGATCACCGCAAGCTCGGCGCCGAGATGGACCTGTTCTCCTTCCCGGATGAAATTGGCCCCGGCCTGGCCGTGTTCCACCCGAAGGGTGCCGCCGTGATCAACGCTATGGAGGACTACTCCCGTGAGATGCACCGCAAGCACCACTACAGCTTCGTGCAGACCCCGCACATCACCAAGGGCGGCCTGTACGAGACCTCCGGCCACCTGCACTGGTACAAGGACGGCATGTACCCGCCCATGCACCTCGACGAGGAGAAGGACGCGGACGGCAACATCACCAAGCCGGGCGCCGACTACTACCTCAAGCCGATGAACTGCCCGATGCACAACCTCATCTTCAAGTCGCGTCAGCGCTCCTACCGTGAGCTGCCGCTGCGCCTCTTCGAGTTCGGCACCGTGTACCGCTACGAGAAGTCCGGCGAGGTCCACGGCCTGACCCGCGTGCGCGGCCTCACCCAGGACGACTCCCACATCTACTGCACCCGCGAGCAGATGAAGGACGAGCTCACCAGCCTGCTCACCTTCGTGCTGAACCTGCTCAAGGACTTTGGCCTGACCGACTTCTACCTCGAGCTGTCCACCAAGGACCCGAACAAGTACGTCGGCTCCGACGAGATCTGGGAGGAGGCCACCAACACGCTCGCCGAGGTCGCCAAGGAATCCAACCTCGAGCTCGTCGACGATCCGTGCGGCGCCGCCTTCTACGGCCCGAAAATCTCCGTGCAGGCCCGCGACGCCATCGGCCGCACCTGGCAGGTCTCGACCATCCAGCTCGACTTCAACCTGCCGGAGCGCTTCCAGCTCGAGTACATCGCGAAGGACGGCACCCACCAGCGCCCGGTGATGATTCACCGCGCCCTGTTCGGCTCCATCGAACGCTTCTTCGCCGTGCTGCTCGAGCACTACGCAGGTGCCTTCCCGGCGTGGCTGGCCCCCGTGCAGGTGCTCGGCGTGCCGGTTGCCGACGAGTTTGCCCCGCATCTGGCCGGCTTCGTCAAGTCCCTTGAAGATGAGATGGTCCGTTGCGAGATCGACTACTCCGACGATCGCTTCGGCAAGAAGATTCGCAACGCCTCCAAGTCCAAGGTGCCGTTCATCCTCATCGTCGGTGAGGAAGACATGAACAACAACGCGGTCAGCTTCCGCTTCCGCGACGGTAGCCAGCTCAACGGTGTGCCGGTGGACACTGCTCGCGAGCAGATTCTCACCGTCATCAAGAAGCGCGTCCAGGTGAACTCCGCCGACGACTTCAACGCTGCTGTGGCTGAGTGATGTGAATGGTACTGGCTCCCCTCTCTGAGGGGAGCCAAGAAAGGGCGCGAAAATGACTGACGTGCGTGTCGATAATCCGGCGGACTTTCCGCCTCAGGAGGACACGGTCGAACGACTGTGGACTCCGCAGCGCATGACCTATGTGCTGCGCAACAGCGAGGATCGCCCAACCAAGCCCAAGACGAAGGAATGCCCGTTCTGCGCCGGACCCAAGAAATCCGACGAAGACGGCCTCATCGCCTGGCGTGGCACGCACGTGTTCGCCATCATGAACCTCTACCCATACAATGTCGGGCATCTCATGATCTGCCCGTACCGTCACGTCGGATTCATCACCGAACTCGACGATGCCGAACTGTTCGAATTCGAGAAGGCCACCACCCTCGCCATGAAGGTGATGGAAACCGTCTCCCGTCCGCACGGTTACAATATCGGCATTAATCAGGGCGAAGTAGCAGGCGCAGGAGTCGCCGCTCACCTCCATCAGCATGTAGTGCCTCGCTGGAATGGTGACGCGAACTTCATGCCCATCGTCGCCCAGACACGCACCATGCCTATTCTGCTGTCCGACCAGCGAGAAGCCTATGCCCAGGCATTCGAACAGCTGGCTCCGCAGTATCATCTGCCGCTTGCCTAACACAGGTGCGGCACCCCGCGTGACCGGTCTTATCGGTACGCATAACAAGACAATCATCGGAAACATCACGGGTATGTCTGATTAACGGCCTACAATCGTTTCGTTTGACATCATCCGTTTCAATAATTGCTAGGAGCATTATGTCAGGTCATTCCAAGTGGGCGACCACCAAGCACAAGAAGGCCGCCATCGACGCCAAGCGCGGCAAGCTCTTCGCCAAGCTCATCAAGAACATCGAAATCGCCGCCCGCCTCGGCGGAGGCGACCCGGACGGCAACCCGTCCCTGTACGATGCCATCTACAAGGCCAAGAAGGCCTCCATGCCGGCCGACAACATCGCTCGCGCCGTCAAGCGTGGTGCCGGTGCTGAAGATGGTGCCGCCAACTACGAAGACATCGTCTACGAGGGCTACGCTCCTGCCGGCGTTGGCCTCATCATCGAATGCCTGACCGACAACCGCAACCGTGCGGCCGCCGAAGTCCGTTCCACCCTGACCAAGGGCAACGGCTCTCTGGCCACCTCCGGCTCCGTGTCCTTCAACTTCGAGCGCAAGGGCCAGATTGTGGTGCCGTCCGAGGGCGTGGACTTCGACAAGCTGTTCGAAACCGCCGCCGAAGCCGGTGCCGAGGACGTTACCGATGACGGTGAAGTGTTCACCGTTGTGACCGGTCCGTCCGACCTGTTCACCGTGCGCAAGGCTCTGCAGGAAGCCGGCTTCGACTACGATTCCGCCGACCAGGTCATGCAGCCGAAGAACGAGGTCGAGTTGAGCCTTGAAGATGCCCGCAAGGTGTCCAAGCTCATCGACAACCTCGATGACCTCGACGATGTGCAGAACATCTACTCCAACTGGACCGCTTCCGACGAGGTGATGGCCCAGCTCGACGAGGAGTAGTCCTCGTGATTATCCTTGGCGTCGACCCCGGGCTCACACGTTGCGGGGTCGGCGTGATCGAAGCCGGCGAGCACCGCCGGCTTTCGTTTATTCACGTGGACGTGGTGCGGTCCTCACCGGATATCACCCAGGATCTGCGTCTACTGGCCATCTACAACGGCCTGTCCGAGAAAATGGATCGCTTCGCACCCGATGCCGTATCCATCGAACGAGTGTTCGCACAATCCAACCGCAACACCGTACTCGGTACCGCACAGGCCGCCGGCCTCGCCATGCTCGCCGCCGCGCAACGCAATATTCCCGTGGCGTTGCATACGCCTACCGAAGCCAAGCTGGCTATCACCGGTAACGGGCAGGCGCAGAAGATTCAGGTGGAGCGTATGGTGACACGTATTTTGAACCTCACCAAAATGCCGACTCCCGCCGATGCCGCCGATGCCTTGGCTTTGGCCATTTGCCATGCGCTGCGCCCGGCAGGCGCATTGCAGGGCGGCGAACGCGAACAACATCTGACCGCCGCGCAACGCCAGTGGGCTGAGGCCGCACAGAAATCCACGCGCCGCCGCATCAACCACGACCGAGGCATGTAGTATACTTTCGAACAGTTGTTCGAGTCTTGAATCCTGGAGCCCTGAAGGAGTACCTGTATGATCGGCATGCTGACCGGGCGGGTTGAATCGGTCGAAACCGATACCGCATTGATTGATGTTGGGGGAGTGGGCTACGAAGTGCGCATGTCCGCCACCGACCTGAGCCGTCTGCACGCCGGGCAAGACACCCGCGTCTTCACCTATATGAACCTCTCTCAGGATGCCATTACCCTGCATGGATTCCTGGATCGGGACGCCAAGAAAACCTTTCTGCAACTCATCAAGGTCTCCGGCATTGGACCTAAAGTGGCCCAATCGTTACTCTCCACACTGACGCCGAGTCAGCTGGCCCACGCCATCGCCGACAACGACGCCACCGCGCTGGCCAAGGCTCCGGGGCTGGGCAAGAAGGGCGCACAGAAAATCATCCTCGAGCTTAAGGGCTCTATTGATTTGAGTCAGATCGAGGGTGCTTCCGCTCAGGCGGCAATATCCAAGTCTCCGGTGGATACCGGTACGGAACAGGTTGTCGAAGGACTGATTTCACTTGGCTGGCGTCAGCAGGACGCCCAACAGGCCGTTGCCGAGGCTTGCGCCGAAAACGATATTCCCACGCCGCTTGCCACCGACGATGTGCCGCGTGTGCTACGTCTGGCTTTGGCGCTGATGGATAGGGGCCGCTGATGAGCGAGACAACGGATTACGGAGCCTCCAACACCGGTGCCAACGAAGAGTCGTTGCGCATGGTCTCCTCCCAGCCGATCGGCAACGAGCCGGTCAGCGACGAGGAGCTGCGCCCCCATGTTCTCGAAGGCTTTATCGGACAGCCACGGCTCAAGGCCCAGCTGCAACTGTTCCTGGACGCGGCCCGCAAACGCGATGTGCCACCGGACCATATTCTGCTTGCCGGCCCTCCTGGCTTGGGCAAAACCACGTTGGCCATGATCGTTGCCAATGAGCTTGAAGTGCCGATTCGCGTGACTTCCGGTCCTGCGGTTCAACATGCCGGTGATCTTGCTTCGATTCTGAGCTCCCTCGACGTCGGCGAAGTGCTGTTCATCGACGAGATCCATCGTCTGCCGCGCGCCGCCGAAGAGCTGCTGTATATCGCGATGGAGGACTTCCGCGTCGATGTGATGGTCGGCAAAGGCCCGGGCGCAAGCTCCATCCCGCTGACCCTGCCGCGATTCACCGTCATCGGTGCCACCACGCGCGAAGGTATGCTGCCAAGCCCGTTGCGCGCACGCTTTGGCTTCACCGCACATCTCGACTTCTATCCGCATGAGGAGTTGGAAAAGCTCATCGAACGTTCGGCCAACGTACTGGGCGTAAACCTTGATGCGGGTTCCGCTCATGAGCTTGCGTTGCGTTCGCGCGGCACGCCGCGTATCGCCAACCGATTGCTACGCCGTGTACGCGACTGGGCCATCGTCCACGACCTGATCGTGGTGCGGCCGGACGACGTCAAGGAGGCGCTGGCCCTGTACCAGATCGACTCCGAAGGCCTCGACCGGCTGGACATCGCCGTGCTCAATGCCATCGTGCGCAACTTCAACGGTGGACCCGTGGGCCTGAACAATCTGGCGGCCATGGTGGGCGAGGAATCGGAAACCGTGGAAACCGTGTGCGAGCCGTATCTCGTGCGCGAAGGTTTTATGATTCGCACGCCCAAAGGCCGCGTGGCTACCGAGAAGGCATGGCAGCATTTGGGGATTACGCCCAAAGATGATGTCAGCAAGCTCTTCTAGACTTTCTCCTGTTTGCACACTTGGCGGCGTTTCGTCAATGTCGCTCGTTTGAAGGAGTTGTTTCGTGGAACAACAGTACATTATGCTCATCGTGATCGTCGTCGTGTTCGGCGGCATGATGTGGTGGCAGTCCAAGAAGGCCAAGCAGCAACAGCAGGAGAAGCAGGACTTCCGTCGCAACCTGCAGCCCGGCACCGAGGTCATCACCATCGGCCAGGTGATCGGCAAGGTCGTCGAAGTCGACGAGCAGTATGAGGAGATCGTCATCGACTCCGAAGGCTCCAAGCTGCGTTTCGGCTTCAACGCCATCGCCCGTGAGTACACCCGCCCGGCCTATGTGTCCGATGATGAGGTCGACGAGAACGGCAACCCGCTGCCCGACGAAGACACCGCGGCTCCGGCTAACGATGAGGCTGGTCAGGTTCCGATCGAGGCGTCCGTCGTGTCCGAGGAAGACACCGCTGACGAGACCGGTGACGACAACGAAACCAAGACGAAGTAAGCTGTTCGATTCGGTAGCACCATCCGCGTATCGCATCGCAAAGGCATAAAAGGGGCGAGCACTATGGCACAGTCGGACATCACCATCGACGCATTGAGCAAGGTAGGGCAACAGGACGCCGAATATCTGGTGTCCTTGGTGCGTTCCGTACCGGGGTTTCCCAAGGAAGGCATCATCTTCCGTGATTTCATGCCAGTGCTCGCCGACCCCAAGGGCTTGAAGATTCTGCTCAAAGCACTTGAAGAGGCCCTGCCGGTGTCCCCGAGCGAATTCGACTCCATTGCCGGTCTCGAATCGCGCGGGTTCCTGTTCGGCCCGGCCATGGCCGCCCATTTGGGCAAGGGTTTCATCGCCGTGCGTAAGGCCGGCAAGTTGCCGCCTGAAACCATCGGTGAATCCTATGACCTCGAATACGGCACGGCCAGTGTCGAAATCGAAACCGACGCCGTACAGGCAGGGAAGCGAGTGCTCATCGTCGATGACCTCATCGCCACGGGCGGCACCGCCAAAGCCGCCACCGACCTTATCGAAAAGGCCGGTGGCACCGTGGTGGGCTTCAGTTTCGTGATGCGGCTCGATGGCCTCGACGGTCTGGATAAGCTCGACGGCAAGCCCAGCAGCTCGCTGATCGCGATGCCGGCCTGAGATTTCGTCTCACCCAACGTACAGTCAGTTTTCAAGGTCCGGCATGTACTGTGTACAGTTACATGCCGGACCAATTACATAGTCAGGGAAGGATCGATGGATCTTTACGAATACCAGGCGCGTCAGCTGCTCGAGGAACAGGACATTCCCACCCCGGACGCCATCTTTGCCCAGAACTCCCATGAAGTCGCTGAAGCGGCGGACAAAATCGGCTATCCCTGCGTAATCAAGGCGCAGGTCAAGATCGGTCATCGTGGTCAGGCCGGCGGCGTCAAGATCGCCCATAACCGCGACGAGGCGATTCTTGAATCCGAGTCCATCCTGCCGATGACCATCCACGGGCACAAGGTTTCCGGCGTGCTTGTAGCCGAAGCCAAGAACATCCTGCACGAATACTACGTGTCCATCTCCGTGGACCGTACCTCACGTGACTTCGATGTGCTGGCCACCGCCAACGGCGGCACCGAAGTCGAGGAAATCGCCAAGGAACATCCGGAGGCCGTCAAGCGCCTGCACATCGATGCGCTCGGCGATTTCGACTTGGCCGCTGCCACCGAAATGGCGCAGAGCATCGGCTTCTACCACGCGGACGTCGATCAGGCCGCACAGATTCTGCTCAAGATGTGGCGCTGCTTCAAAGACAACGATGCCACGCTCGTGGAAATCAATCCGCTCGCCAAGATCGGCGACCCGGATGACGAATCCACCAAGCAGCTGAGCGCCCTAGACGCCAAGATCTCCTTGGATGACAACGCCTCCTTCCGCCATGACGGCTGGGCGCGTTTCGTGGATCCCATCGTTCCCGACCCCTTCGAGCAGCGTGCCCGCGAACACGGCCTGCACTACGTGCACCTGCACGGCGAGGTCGGTGTGATCGGCAACGGCGCAGGACTCGTCATGAGTTCCCTGGATGCCGTCTCCGGCGCTGGCGAGGAACAGGGCACCAACATCAAGCCCGCCAACTTCCTGGACATCGGCGGCGGCGCCTCCGCAGCCGTCATGGCCGAAAGCCTGGAGATCGTACTGTCCGACCCTCAGGTCGAATCCGTGTTCATCAATGTCTATGGCGGCATCACCTCCTGCGTGGAAGTCGCCAACGGCATCCTCGAAGCGGTCGCCAAGCTCGGCGGTTCCAAGCCGATCGTTGTGCGCTTCGATGGCAACGCCGCCGCCGAGGGTCTGCATATCCTCGCCTCCGCCAATAACCCGAATATCCATGTGTCCGAAACCATGGAAGGCGCGGCAGCCAAGGCCGCGCAGCTCGCCGGTGAGGCGACCCAGTCCAAGGAGGTCCGCTGATGCTGTTCATCGAAGACGGCGCTCCCGTTATCGTCCAAGGCATGACCGGCCATCAGGGCATGACCCATACGGCTCGCATGCTCAAGGCCGGCACCAATATCGTCGGCGGCGTGAACCCGCGCAAGGCCGGCACATCCGTCACCTTCCCCGGTGCCAAGAACGGTGCCGACGCGGACATCCCCGTGTTCGCCACCTGCGGCGAAGCACGTGAAGCCACCGGCGCCAAGGCCAGCGTGGTGTTCGTGCCGCCGAAGTTCGCCAAGTCCGCCGTGGTCGAAGCCGTCGAAGCCGGCATCGAACTCATCGTGGTCATCACTGAAGGCATTCCGGTGGCCGATTCCGCATACTTCGTCGAACTGGCGCTCAAGAAGGGCGTGCGCATCATCGGACCGAACTGCCCTGGTCTCATCACGCTCGGCAACCCCGGCGTCAATCTGGGCATCATCCCCGACGGCATCGTCGGCCGCGGCCCGCTCGGACTGGTCTCCAAATCCGGCACCCTCACCTACCAGCTCATGGGCGAATTGTCCGATATCGGCTTCACCGCATGTCTCGGCGCCGGCGGCGATCCGATCGTCGGCACGACGCTGCTGGAAGCCCTGCAGGCATTCGAAGCCGACCCCGACACCAAGGCTGTCATGATGATCGGCGAAATCGGCGGCTTCGCCGAACAGGACGCCGCCGCATGGGCCAAGGAGCACATGACCAAGCCGGTTGTCGCCTACATCGCCGGCTTCACCGCCCCCGAAGGCAAGCAGATGGGCCACGCCGGCGCCATCGTCTCCGGAGGCAAGGGCACCGCCCAGGACAAGAAGAACGCGCTCGAGGCGGCGGGCATCCCCGTGGGCAAGACCCCGGGCCAGGCCGCCGAAATCATGCGTGACGTACTCGCCAAGGCCAACATCGACTGATCGGTTCCAACCAATCGTGATGAAAGCCGTGATTCGCCAATGGGTGCGGGGAGCCATAGTCGCCCTCGCATCCATGGCCATCTATGCCGTTGCATTAGGCTGCTATACAGCGCTGATGTTATTGGTCGTCTCTATGGAAGAGGGCGGCGACAATCTCACCGTCGGCACAACCTCGCTGACACAGGCCGTTGTGCTTCTGAGTGAGGGATCGGGCTTTAGAACCGATTCGTTCACCCTCACCATTACGCCATTGCTGTTGACCATACTGCTGATATGGCTGATCAATGCACTCATCATGCGAATCAAAGCATACGGGCCGCATGCGTATGTTGCCGGATTGATTGTTTGGCTCGGGTTGAACGAGGCATTCCGGCAATCCGTGCACCTAGGTCTTGTCGATGACCAGTGGCTGGTGTTGCTGAAAGCAGCCATCGTATTCTCGATCGGTTTCCTATGCGCAGCCGTACCGGAATCAGCCAAAATGCGAGCATTCAGGGACTGGACTCGCAAGCAGGTGCCGGCGGACATACGCCACTGCCTGAAAATCGGCGTCGCCTTGGCCGTCGCGATACTGAGCATATATCTGGCAATTGGATTGATTACCGTCATCGTATGGTCGGTACGCAACCATGCCGCTGTCGTATCGTTGTTCGAATTGTCCGGGATGGAAACCGGTTCACGAATTCTCACCACCGTCGCCATGCTGATCTGGCTACCCAATGTCATGCTCTGGGCTGTTTCCTGGCTCTTCGGCGGCGGATTCGCCATCGGTGATTTGGCCAGTTTCACGTTATGGCTCGGCCAATCCAAAGAGCTTCCTGCAATTCCGGTATTCGGTATTCTGCCCGAACCGGTCAGCAGCGAACTATGGCGTACCGTTGCCTTGAACGCGCCTCTCGCCATCGCTGCGCTCGTGGGCCTGCTGGCTGTATTCCTACCGCAAGGATTCGCCTGCAGGCCGTTGAATATACGGAATACGTCCACCCGCGGCCCAGTACTGGTTTCGCTGATCTACTCCGCCGGGGCATTCTGCCTGAGCGCGATGCTGATCTCACTGGCATCCACATTGCTGTTCGCTCTGTCCAATGGATCGCTTGGCGATCATCGTCTTGCTCACATAGGCGTCGACGTCATGGCCTCCACCAGAGTCGTCGGTCATTCGACCGCACTGGGACTTACCGCGGCGTGGCTGCTCGCGCTGATTGGCACAGCGCTCGTTTTTCCGATAATCTGGTTGGTTGAGAGAATCAAGGATTCCCGCACCACCGCCGCGACCTCGAAGACCGCCACCGTTCGTCAGGCGCGGTTCCTAGCGTCACAACCACAAGAATCCAAGGAGGAACAGGATGACAAACACGAACCGACCGATACGTCGAGCACTGGTCTCGGTCTTTCATAAGGAAGGCATCGAAGTACTCGCGGAAGCGTTCGTGAAGGCCGGCACTGAAGTTGTTTCCACTGGTTCGACCGCCAAGAAGCTTGCCGAACTGGGCGTCAAGGTAACCGAGGTGTCCGATGTCACCGGATTCCCCGAATGCCTCGACGGCCGCGTCAAGACGCTGCACCCGTACATTCACGCCGGCATTCTGGCTGATATGACCAACCCCGAGCACGCCAAGCAGCTCGAGGAGTTCGGCATCAAGCCGTTCGACCTGGTGGTCGTCAACCTGTACCCGTTCGCCGACACCGTGCGCTCCGGCGCCAACGAGGCCGATACCATCGAGAAGATCGACATCGGCGGTCCCTCCATGGTGCGCGGCGCGGCCAAGAACCACGCCACCGTGGCCATCGTCACCGACCCGGCCGATTATGCACTGGTCGCCTCCCGCGTGGCCGACGGCACCGGCTTCTCCTTGGACGAGCGCAAGTGGCTTGCCGCCAAGGCCTTCGCGCACACCGCCGCCTATGACGCCACCATCAACGAGTGGACCGCCAAGCACTGGCCCAAGCCGGCCTCTCTGGACGCCGTCGAGGTGGACAAGGACGATCAGGGCACTGAAGTCGATTCCGCCAAGTTCCCGGCCCAGTTCACCCGCACCTGGGATCGTGCGCACACCCTGCGCTACGGCGAGAACTCCCACCAGCAGGCCGCCCTCTACATCGACCCGCTCAACCAGACCGGTTTCGCCCACGCCGAGCAGCTCGGCGGCAAGCCGATGAGCTACAACAACTACGTGGACGCGGACGCCGCCTGGCGCACCGTATGGGATATGGCTCCCGCCATTGCCGTGGCCGTAGTCAAGCACAACAATCCGTGCGGTCTGGCCATCGGCGCGACCGCGGCCGAGGCCCACAAGAAGGCTCACGCCTGCGACCCGATGAGCGCCTACGGCGGTGTGATCGCCTGCAACTCCAAGGTCACCCTTGAGATGGCCGAAAGCGTGCGCCCGATTTTCACCGAAGTCATCGTCGCCCCCGACTATGAGCCGGCCGCGCTCGAACTGCTGCAGACCAAGAAGAAGAACCTGCGCATCCTCGAGGTGGCCGAGCCGCCGAAGGGCCACGAGGCCATCCGCCAGATCGATGGCGGCCTGCTTGTGCAGGACACTGATCTGATCAACGCCGTCGGCGACGATCCGGACGCCTGGAAGCTCGTGGCCGGCGAGGCCGCCGACGCTGACACGCTGAAGGACCTCGTGTTCGCATGGCGTGCAATCCGCTGCGTGAAGTCCAACGCCATCCTGCTGGCCCACGACCAGGCCACGGTTGGCATCGGCATGGGCCAAGTCAACCGCGTGGACTCCTGCCATTTGGCCGTCGAGCGCGCCAACACGCTGGCCGATGGTGCCGATCGCGCCACCGGTGCGGTCGCGGCATCCGATGCGTTCTTCCCGTTCGCCGATGGTGCCCAGGTGCTTATCGACGCGGGCGTCAAGGCCATCGTGCAGCCTGGCGGCTCCATCCGCGATGAGGAGGTCATCGAAGCGGTCAAGAAGGCCGGCGTGACCATGTACCTCACCGGCACCCGCCACTTCTTCCACTGATCGGGACTCTCTGAGGGGAGCAGCTCAGCCAAAACGCACAAAGGTGGGATTCCGCCTGACCCGTCAACGGGTCCAAGCGGAATCCCACCTTTGCTATTCGCCTGCTATTGTGGTCACGTAACCGTTCGACAGAAGGAATCGCAACATGCATAACCATCCCTATGTATCCGAAGCACATGAGGGCAAGCCATGGTTTGAATGGTGCGTACTCGGCGTCGTCGCCGTCATCACACTGCTGGTTGCTTTCGGATATACGATGGCCGCCACGGTCATACTTGCCGTGACGGCCATCATCACCGGGCTTGTTCGCCTGATTCTTCAGGACAGAAGCCCATGGAAAGTGCGCTCAGTGGCGTTCGACTCCTTCATCGGCATCGCCTTGGGAATCGGCCTGCTGATTACCTACTTCAGCTTCTTTGGACTCTTCGGCAACATCTTTTTCCGCTGAATCGCCATCAGACGAGGCGGCCTGATCGAAGAATTCGCCATCGTCGAGCGTGTCCGCGTTTGCATCGGCATCCGTCTGCGGAAGATCGGCGGCAGCCGGCACTTTGGGAGTGGTCATCATCTGCGCGATGATCATGACCAACGCCACCACAGCGGCGGCCAAGACCGGGCTAATCCAGAATACCCACAGCTGCTGCAGCGGATTTTGCGTAAGACCCTCATTCATCGCGGCCAGTGCGATGCCGGTGGAACGGGCGGGATTGAGACCGGCACCGGTAACCGGGTAGCTGATGGCGGTGGCCAGACCATAGGCAAGACCCATGGCAATGACATGACGGTCCGAGGACTCGTCGTGATCACCCAGAGAAGACATGGCGGTGGCAACGACAATCAGAGAGGCAACGACCTCGACGACAATCGCCAGCGTAATCGAGAACGTAATGCCATACTGGGTCAGCAGCGAGTAAGACACGGAGCCGTTTTCGAAACCGTTAACGGCCGGAGTCAGCCACACTTTGGCAGCTACCTGCTCGGATGTGGGCAGCAGCTTGACCACGGCGAAGCCGGCGGCGATGGCACCGATGACCTGAGCGATCACATAGAGGATGCCATCCAGGATTTTCGTCTTGGAAACCAGCACAGAGGCTACGGTGATGGCCGGATTCAGCTGGCCACCGGACACGCGGGAGAAGATGGCGGTGACTGCGGCATATGCCAAGCCGGTAGCCAACGCGAAGAACACGATATTGATGCCATACACGGCCGAACCCCATGTGGAGAAGGCGTAAATGGCAAAGCACAGCAGGAAGCTGCCGGCCAATTCGGCGCACACGCGCAGAGCCAGCGGCTGTTGATTGGTTTCTTCCATGATTGTTCATTCCTTTTCATCTGTCGGAAGACGGGCGAACCCGCACAAACGGTTGCCAGTCTAGCAGCAGTCCTACGTTGCGGTATGATATATAGGTTGGGATTGGCTGGGATTCCAGTCCGCCAACTCTGAAGTATGTATACAAATCGACAGTCTCTGCGATGACAGAATCTGTCCGGCCACGTTGGGAGAACGATGCCAAACGCATATTCCCGCGCTGCGAAAGCGCAAGACGATTCCAATTCCATTCGACTCCAGAAGCTGCTTGCCCAAGCGGGATTCGGTTCCCGCCGCAAGTGCGAGGACATGATCACCGAAGGCCGTGTCGAGGTCGACGGTGAACTGGTCACCGAGCTCGGAACTCGCGTTGACCCTCATAAGCAGCAGGTGCGCGTAGACGGTTCGCGCGTACGCGTCAATCCGAACCACGTCACTCTGGCGCTGAACAAGCCCCGCAAGGTGCTCTCCGCCATGGACGACCCGAAGGGCCGCTACACGCTGCGCGACATCGTGGGCGACAAGTACGAGCGCATCTTCCACATGGGCCGTCTCGACTACGATTCCGAAGGCCTGATCCTCATGACGAACGACGGCGAGCTCTCGCAGCACGTCATGCACCCCAAGTACGAGGTCGAGAAGACCTACGTCGCTACGCTGGAAGGCAAGATCTCCGGCACCGTGTGCCGTCGACTCGTGACCACCGGCGTGCAGCTCGACGACGGCTGGATCAAGCTCGACCACTGCGCGATCATCGACTCCTCGCGTGACCACACGATGGTCAAGGTCGTGCTGCACTCCGGCAAGAACCGCATCGTGCGACGTATCTTCGGCTCAATCGGCTTCCCGGTCAAGCGCTTGGTGCGCACCCAGATCGGCCCGATCAAGCTCGGTGATTTGAAGCCCGGTTCCTACCGCGTGCTGTCCCAGACGGAAGTCCGTTCGCTGTCCAAGGAGGTTGGTCTGTGATTCGCGTTGCCATCGACGGCCCCGCCGGCGTGGGCAAGTCGTCCACGTCCAAGGCGCTGGCCAAGTATTTCGGATACGCTTACCTTGACACGGGCGCGATGTATCGTGCCTGCGCTTGGTGGTGTCTGAAGCAGGACATCGATCTGGACGCCGAAACCGTGGATGAGCGTGTCATCACCGAAGCGGTGGGCGAGTTCTTCACCGGCGACCATTTCGATATCTCCGTGGACCCGGACAACCCCCGCGTATTCGCCGACGACGAGGACATCTCCGAGGCCATTCGTTCCTCCGAAGTCTCCAGCCATGTCTCCAAGGTGTCGAACGTCATCCCGGTGCGCAACGTGCTCATCGCCGCCCAGCGCGCCTACATCGCCCGCGAAGCGTCGGCCGACTCCTTCTCCGGGGGTTTGGGCATCGTGGCCGAGGGCCGCGATATCACCACCGTGGTGTCCCCGGACGCCGAGGTGCGCGTGCTGCTGACCGCCCGTGAGGAGGTCCGTCAGGCCCGTCGCACCGGCCAAGCCGTCAAGGGCGTGGGTGCTGAGGATGTGGCTGCGCGCGACAAGGCCGATTCCAAGGTCACCAGCTTCCTGACCGCCGCCGATGGCGTTACTACCATCGACAATTCCGATTTGGACTTCGCCCACACGCTCGATCTGCTCATCGGTCTGGTCGAGGACGCCATCGAGAACCAAGAATACGAGCAGTATGCCGCCAATCTCGAAGGCTATGAGCTGGACGAAGGCGATGAGGATCTGATTTCCGGCCGCGGTTTCACGGAAGGCGCGCGCAAGGCCGGCCCCAAGCCGGTGGGTGTGCTGGCTGTTGTAGGCCGTCCGAACGTGGGCAAATCATCCCTGGTCAACCGTATCCTCGGCCGCCGTGCCGCCGTTGTGGAAGACACGCCGGGCGTTACGCGAGACCGTGTGAGCTATGACGCGGAATGGGCCGGCACCGACTTTAAGCTGGTGGACACGGGCGGCTGGGAAGCCGACGTGGAAGGCATTGAATCCGCCATCGCCTCACAGGCACAGGTTGCCGTGACCTTGGCCGATGCTGTGGTATTCGTTGTCGATGGTCAAGTGGGCATGACCACCACCGATGAGCGCATCGTCAAGATGCTGCGTGCCGCCGGCAAGCCGGTCGTGCTGGCCGTCAACAAGATCGACGACCAGGCCAGCGAATACCTTGCCGCCGAATTCTGGAAGCTCGGCCTCGGCGAACCATACTCGATTTCCGCCATGCACGGCAGGGGAGTGGGCGACCTGCTGGACGTCGCGCTCGACAAGCTCAAGCAGGCCGAGAAGACTTCCGGCTACCTCACGCCTTCCGGCCTGCGCCGCGTGGCTCTGGTGGGCCGCCCGAACGTGGGCAAGTCGTCTCTGCTCAATCAGCTGGCGCGCGAAGAACGTGCCGTGGTCAACGATTTGGCCGGCACTACGCGCGACCCCGTCGACGAAATCGTCAACATCGATGGCGAGGACTGGCTGTTCATCGACACGGCCGGCATCAAGCGACGCCAGCACAAGCTCACAGGCGCGGAATATTATTCCTCTCTGCGCACGCAGGCCGCCATCGAGCGCTGTGAATTGGCGCTGATCCTGTTTGATGCTTCGCAGCCGGTATCCGATCAGGATTTGAAGGTCATGTCCACAGCCGTGGATGCGGGCCGTGCGATCGTGCTCGTGTTCAATAAGTGGGATGCGATGGACGAGTTCGACAAGCAGCGTCTCGAACGCCTGTGGAACACCGAATTCGACCGTGTGATGTGGGCCGAGCGTGTGAATCTGTCCGCCAAGACCGGCTGGCACACCAACCGTCTGACGCGAGCCATGGATAAGGCCTTGGAATCCTGGGATCAGCGTATTCCTACAGGCAAGCTCAACGCCTTCCTCGGCAAAATTCAGGCCGCCCACCCGCACCCGTTGCGTGGTGGCAAGCAGCCGCGAATCCTCTTCGCCACGCAGGCATCCACGCGCCCGCCGCGTTTCGTGATCTTCGCCACCGGCTTCCTCGAGCACGGCTACCGCCGCTACATCGAGCGTTCCCTGCGCGAGGAATTCGGCTTCGAAGGCACGCCGATTCAGATCTCCGTGAACATCCGCGAGAAGAAGAAGCGGAAGTGACACGCGCGTAATTTGCCAGATTTCAAATATCTGGTAAATTATCTACTCGGTGCTTTTGCACCATCGGGCCGTAGCGCAGTTTGGTAGCGCACTTGACTGGGGGTCAAGGGGTCGCGGGTTCAAATCCCGCCGGCCCGACCGATTAGCCCCGGAATTCTGCCACTTTTGAGTGGTTGTCTTCCGGGGTTTTTCCGTTTTCAGACAATATGAGACAACATGACGACGGACTTACCTTTGTAAGCCATTCGTAATGAATTATCACCGACAATTCACCGCCTCCGCACCCCCGTCGTATGCGTTTGCCCCAAACAGGGGCTAGACTGGTTCCTATTGATTTGACGAAAGGGACCCGAATTGACAGAAATAAACGATAAGGCCCAACTGGATATCGCCGCCGCTGACGACACCGACGCCGTTACCTCGGACACCCCCGAAGAAACCGTAAACACCCCCGAAGTGGATGAGACTTTCGAGCTTTCGGCCGCCAAGATGCGCGAGCATGGCATGAGCGAAACCGCCATCAACCAGTTCCACCATTTGTATGACGTATGGCGCCATGAAGAAGCCTCCAGCTGGATTCGCGAGGACGACATCGAGCCGCTTGGCCACGTGCCCAGCTTCCACGACGTCTATGAGACCATCAACCACGACAAGGCCGTGGACGCCTTCGCCAAGACCGCATTCCTCAAGCTCAATGGCGGTCTGGGCACCTCCATGGGATTGGACAAGGCCAAGTCGCTGTTGCCGGTGCGTAGGCACAAGGCCAAGCAGATGCGCTTCATCGACATCATCATCGGTCAGGTGCTTACCGCTCGCACCCGCCTGAACGTCGAACTGCCGCTGACGTTCATGAATTCTTTCCGCACTTCGGCGGACACGATGAAGGCGCTCAAGCATCATCGCAAGTTCAGCCAGCATGACGTGCCGATGGAAATCATCCAGCATCAGGAACCCAAACTCGTGGCCGCCACCGGCGAACCGGTGAGCTACCCCATGAACCCGGAGCTGGAATGGTGCCCGCCCGGCCACGGCGACCTGTTCTCCACCATCTGGGAGTCCGGCCTGCTTGACGTATTGGAGGAGCGCGGCTTCAAGTACCTGTTCATCTCCAATTCCGACAATCTCGGTGCACGCCCCTCGCGTACGTTGGCCCAGCACTTCGAAAACACAGGTGCCCCGTTCATGGCCGAAGTGGCTATCCGCACCAAGGCCGATCGCAAGGGAGGCCATATCGTGCGAGACAAGGCCACTGGTCGCCTGATCCTGCGTGAAATGAGCCAGGTCCATCCGGATGATAAGGAAGCGGCCCAAGACATCGCCAAGCATCCTTACTTCAACACCAACTCGATCTGGATTCGCATCGACGCTTTGAAAGACAAGCTCGCCGAATGCGATGGTGTGTTGCCGTTGCCGGTGATTCGTAACAAAAAGACCGTGAATCCCACGGACCCGAACTCCGAACAGGTGATTCAGCTGGAAACCGCCATGGGTGCCGCAATCGGTCTGTTCAACGGTTCCATCTGCGTCCAAGTGGATCGTATGCGCTTCCTTCCGGTGAAAACCACCAATGATTTGTTCATTATGCGTTCCGATCGCTTCCACCTGACGGACACGTATGAGATGGAAGACGGCAATTACATCTTCCCGAACGTCGAACTTGATCCGCGATACTACAAGAACATCCGCGATTTCGACGAACGGTTCCCCTACGCCGTGCCATCTTTGGCCGCAGCCAACTCGGTTTCCATTCAGGGCGACTGGACATTCGGACGTGACGTCATGATGTTCGCCGACGCCAAACTTGAAGATAAGGGTGAGCCGAGCTACGTGCCGAACGGCGAATACGTTGGCCCGCAAGGCATCGAACCGGACGATTGGGTGTGATTTACAACACGGCCGAACGATAAAAAAGATATTATTTTTGTGAAATGGCGCTCAACTGTGGAAAAAGCCTCTAAGATAGAGTGAGTGTGGGGAAACTCATACGCACTTATAACGAAACAATAACTATACGTGAGGACTAATGGCAGAGGGCACAAGCGGACGTCGGCGTTTTTCCGACAAATGGGGCAAGCACGAGCTGGACGTACTGGCTGTGTTGTCATCCGCGTTCCCGCAATGGCTCACATCCCGCCAAATTGCGCAGCGCGTCAAGGCTTACGCCGACTCGTATGGAGAGCTGGCAGATCAGGCCGCCAAGGCCGCGTTCGCCAAGCAGTTCCAGCGTGATCGCGCCAAGCTCGCTGCGATGGGCATTGCCATCGAATCACGGCAGCCTGAGTACTCGTCCAAGTCTGAAGGCCAGGACTTCGCGTCCTATCGTCTGCAGTTGGGCGACGAACCGCGCATCCGCCTGATGTTCGAGCCGGAAGATATGCCGGTGCTTGCCGCCGCCAACTATCTGGCTCGTTCGATGTCGATTTCCTCCGAGCCGGATCAGTCCCAGCTCGCCCAACATGCGTCGCGCACCACGCCGCGTGTGCCGCAGACCCCTATTCCCGGTCTCGGTTTGGATTCGATTGCGCCTGGCTTGGGCACGCAGCCCATTCCGGACTCGCTGGTCAAGGTTATCGATTCGCGTCGCTTTGCCGCCACCGTTGATGTGGACGGCGAACACCTGAACGTGGCCTACACCGATTCCGACGATTTGGCCATGTTTGTGCTGGAGCATCCGGGTGCCACGATTGTCAGCCCGCAGGAGGCTGTGGACGCCTATCATCGCCGCCTGCACGCCGCCAGCCGATTCACTCTGGCTGACGAATCCGCCAGCCCTGTAAGCGCCTCGGTGGTTTCCCCGTCGATTAGTCGCGATGTTCGTGAGCCGGGTGATCCCGAGTCGATCAAGGCCCAGAACAAGAAGAACGGCCCCGCTTTCCAAACGGGCAGCGAGGTGGATCGTCGCCTGCGTCTGATGCTGTTCCTCTCCGCTCACCTGGGTGAGGAATTCTCGATGAGCGAGCTGGCCGAGCGCTTTATCGGCAAACCGAAGAACGACGACGAGCTCAAGAAATTCGTCAACATCATTCATAAGGACATCAACACCCTGACCACCGTTTCCGACGATGGTGAGATGGCTGGCAGCCAGTTCTTCGATATCGACTGGCCGCTGCTGGATGCCGAGGGTATTGTTTCCGCCACCAATTCGTTGGGCCTTGAACGTCTTGCCGGCATTTCGCCGCAATACCTCAGCATGCTCACCGCCTCGGTCAGCTACTTGGCGCATTCGCCGTTACTGCCGGACAAGCAGCGTGGGCAGGCCGAATCCCTGTATGAGCGTTTGCGCCGCCATGTCAGCCCGGGCCAGACCCCGTGGCTGAGCCTGACCGGCTATGAGCTGGAGCCCCGAAGCTTCTCCATCGTCAAGCGCGCGATCAACACCGATTCGCTGTTGGACATGGAGTACTCCGACGGTACCGGTAGTACCCGTCGCAAGCTGGTGGCCCCCGCCAAGATTTTCATCGACGAAGGCGTGTATTATGCCGCCGTCTACACGGATGTCGGTTCCGCCGCCCCTAAGGACAAGAAGGCCTACGTCTCCAAAGACAAGACCATCGACAAGGCGAACGGCAAGCCGCGCATCTGGCAGGTGCTGCGCTTGGCCCGTATCGAAAAGGCGGAACTGGTCAAGCCCACCAAGCAGATCAACATCCCGAACATGCCGGTGAGCGAACTGCGCAAGTGGAGTTTCGACAACGGTACCGACGCGGTGTTCATCACCGATCAGCGCGATCTGGCATTCATCAAGACATTGCCGGGCGCTACCGTCGAACAATGCGGTGCCGGTGAAAAGGTGCATCTGACCGTTTCCTCCGACTCCTGGTTCGTGGCCTTCTGCATCGCACACGCGCGTCATATCACGGCGGTCGCCCCGGAAACGTTGCGCACCATGATCGTGGCACGCGCCGAACGCGAACTGAGCATCAGCGAGAACAAGTAAGGAGCCTTTCATGCCTTGGTGGATATGGCTGATTCTGGCCCTGTTCATGCTGGCCATGATTGTTGCCGGACTCATCTATGCAGCCCTTCATGGAATCCGTGCCTTGAAAGACATGTCCGACATCGGCGGCCAGCTCGGTGAACGCGTGGCCGCGATGGGGGAGTCTGGCACCTCTGCCGACACCAGCGAGCCGCCTCTGTTCACTCAGCCGCTCAGCGTGGCACAGAATCGTTATGCCGAGGCCCATGCGGACGTGATTCGCAGCAAGGCCGCCAAGCGCGAACGCCACACCCAGGCATGGGCCCGCTGGAAGCGATTCAACAACTAACGGAAAGCAGCAATGGCACGTCACCAACACCATAAGGGCAATGCCGATTCCCAGACGCTGAGCCCTTCGCAGCGGTACGCATCATTCCAAAAAGTCCAGCGCCATCGGGCGTCCGCAGCAGCGCGATTCGCCGAATCCCTGCCCTTCGAACTGGACGACTTCCAGACCGAAGCCAATGACGCGCTCGAAGCCGGCAGCAACGTACTGGTCGCGGCCCCAACCGGTGCCGGCAAAACCGTAGTGGCGGATTTTGCCATTTATCTCGCCCAGGAACGCAACGTCAAAGCCTTCTATACCACACCGATCAAAGCGCTGAGCAATCAGAAATACCATGATCTGGTCGACGTGTACGGCCCGGACAAGGTAGGCCTGCTCACCGGCGACACCTCGATCAACTCCGAGGCGGACATCGTGGTCATGACCACCGAAGTGCTGCGCAACATGCTCTACGAGCGTTCCACCACGCTGAACGCACTGCGCTACGTGATTCTCGACGAAGTGCACTATCTGGCCGACCGGTTCCGCGGGCCCGTGTGGGAGGAAGTCATCATCCACCTGCCCAAGACGGTCAAGATCGTCGGCCTGTCCGCTACCGTGTCCAACGTGGAGGATTTCTCCAACTGGATTGCCTCGGTGCGAGGCGACACCAAACTGGTGATCAGCGAACACCGCCCCGTGCCTTTGGAACAGCACGTCATCGTGCAGGCGGACGAACACACCGAGCCTGAGGTGCTGGATCTCTATCGCCGCGACGGCAACGGCGAGCAGACCACCAAGCTCAACGCCGAACTCATCAACCGGCTCGACCAGTTGGACCGCAAGGCCGCACGCCGGCGCGGCGAGGAACGCCCCGATAAGCGCAAGGGCTTCGGCAGAGGCCGCGGCGGCAAAGGCGCCAAGGGCCATGCCCCGAAAGCGGAACGCCACACCCCGCGCCGCTGGGCCGTGGTGGACGAGCTTAACTTTCTGGGAATGTTGCCCGGCATCTACTTCATCTTCTCGCGCAACGGTTGTGACCAGGCCGTGGAACAGTGTATCAACGCTGGACTGGAGCTCACCACCGATGAGGAAGTGACCAAGATTCGCCGCATCGTGGATGAGATGGTGGAGGGGCAACTCACTCAGGAAGACCTGAAAGCCCTGCAGTTCTCCAAGTTCCGCTTTGCGTTGGAAGAAGGCTTCGCTTCGCATCATGCCGGCATGATTGCCCTGTTCCGCCAGATAGTCGAACGATTGTTCGAAGAAGGTCTGGTCAAAATGGTGTTCGCCACGGAAACACTGGCCTTGGGCATCAATATGCCGGCCCGCTGCGTGGTGGTAGAGAAACTCGAGAAGTTCGACGGTACCGGTCATGTGGGCCTGACGCCCGGCGAATTCACGCAGCTCACCGGTCGTGCCGGTCGGCGCGGCATCGACACCATCGGCCACGCCATCGTGGTTGACCATCACGGTTTTGTGCCCGCCACGGCCGCCGCGCTGTCATCCAAGCGTGTCTACCCGCTGCACTCGAGCTTCCGACCCACGTTCAACATGGCCGTGAACCTGCTCAACTCCAGCGACTACGAGACCGCGCACGTTACCCTGGACCAGTCGTTTGCCCAGTGGGAGGCCAACGAATCGGCCTGGCAGCTGGAATCGCAGATCAACACACTGAAGAACGCGCTGGCCGGATACGAACAGGCGTTCGCATGCGAACACGGCGACTTCAAACAGTTCATGACCCTGCGTATGGAGCTGAGCGACATCGAAAAGGAAGGCCGCCGCAAACTGAAGCACGAAGTGTTCCTGACCGATCAGGAGCGTTCACGCGCCTTCCAGAACCTTGACCAGCGCATTCGCGATTTGCGCAAGGCGGAGCACGAGCATCCATGCCGCAACTGCCCGGACCTCCAGCAACACCTCAAGTGGGGCCACCGCTGGGCCCGCGAGACCCGCGAACTGCAGCGCGTCACCGATCGCTACGACTCCCGTACCGGGTCCGTGGCCCGTCAGTTCGATCGCATCTGCGATATTCTCACCGGGCTTGGTTACCTCGAACGTCATGTCAATGCGGCCGGCCACATTGACATGACGTTGACCGAAAAAGGCTCGCTGCTGCGCCGCATCTACAGTGAACATGACCTGGAACTGTGCGAGGCGCTGCTCGCCGGCACGTTCGACAAGCTCGACGCCAACGGACTGGCCGCTGTGCTCTCTTCACTGGTATACGAGGCCAGACGCGGGGGAGACGGCGAACCGAGGCACTACCCGGGCGGCATCTCCGGGCCCATCGCAATCGCTTCGTCCAAGCTCAAGGGCATCTGTGAAGACATCGATATCCTGTGCGAGGATCACGGTCTGGACGAGATGCAGCGGCCGGACTTCGGCATTCTCGACATCATGTATGAATGGGCGGATGGCGGTTCGCTGGGATCGTGCCTGTACGGCACCGACATGACCGGCGGCGACTTCGTGCGCACTGCCAAACGACTGGCTGACGTGCTGCAGCAGATCGCTGTCGCCCAGCCGCTGCCGTTCGACGGGGGAGAGCGGCTGGCAGGCCTCGCCCACGAAGCGGCCGACCGGGTCAATCGTGGTGTGGTGGCCTACTCCGGCGTGGACTGACGGGGGGCCGTTTGATGGGAGTTTGTCAGCCGACGTCGGAAGCTTGGAATAGCGGCCAAGTCCGAACTGTTGCGTAAATTAGTAGGGTTAAAGATCTTTCAAGGAGGATGCCGATATGGCAGAACGTAGCCTCAGGGGCATGAGCATCGGAGCGAAATCGCTGGAGTCCGACGACAACGTCGATTTCGCCGCACGAAACGATGTGGCGTATGTATGCCCGAAGGGCCACCGCACCATCCTGCCGTTTGCCGAGGGTGCCGAAATCCCGGACGAGTGGGAGTGCCGTTGTGGTTCCGTGGCCCACCGTGAGGGCGACGCCGACCGTGAGGGCGACGAGATCAGCAAACCCACCCGCACCCACTGGGACATGCTGCTGGAACGCCGTAGCGAAGAGGAACTGGCCACCCTACTCGAAAAGCGCCTGCAAATGCACCGTGACGGTTGGATTCCTGACTACGAGTGATCTCCTACTGAACAACACGTGAACTTGATGCCCAGTCATCCCGACTGGGCATAATCATTGTTGGAACAAGTCGCATTGTTTGACGACCATTCAAAGCAGTCGACATGAACAAAGGGGAGTGGAATCTCAATGGCACAGCATCCGATGAAAGTGGTCCTGTTGGACCTCGACGGCACGCTTACCAAGTCCGACGGCGGCATCATCGCCTCCGTCGTCAAGACGTTCGAGGAATTGGGTCGCCCGGTTCCCGACGATGCCGAGCTGCATCGTTTCATTGGTCCGGCCATCATCGAATCGCTGCGACGCAACCATGTGCCGGAGGATGAGCTTGACCGGGCGGTCACCATCTACCGCAGCTACTATGCGGATCGCGCCGTGTTCGATGATCCGAACGAGCCCGGCAACAAAGTTCCCGGCCGCTTGGTGAACGTCGTGTTTCCCGGTATCCGCGAACAGCTGCTCAAGCTGCGTGCCGACGGCTATTATCTGGCGTTGGCCAGCTGCAAGCCCGAGTACCAATGCGTTCCGATCTGTGAGCATTTCCATCTGACCGAGCTGTTGGACGGCATCTATGGCGCATCCAGGGATAACTCTCGTTTGGACAAGGATCAGGTGATTCGGTACTGCTTCGACAAAATCGGTTTTGATGCTGCAGCGGGGGACAAGGCCGTGATGATCGGCGACCGCTACACCGACATCGACGGCGCCCACGCCTGCAATCTGGACGCCATTGGCTGCCGCTGGGGCTACGCTCCGGCCGGTGAGATGGAAGAACACGGTGCCTACGAAATCATCGAGAAGCCCGAGCAGATCGAAGAAGCCGTAAACCGTTATTTCCAAACACACTGAAACACAACGGCGAGGACTTCTTCATGATGGGATGCGATGGAGCCTGCGCCGCGGGCTTCGACCTGGTTTTCATCGGTTTGCCATTGCTGTCGCTGTATGAGATTCCCATGCTGATATGGTTCATTTGGCGAGCATTCCACTGGAAACGAGATGACAAGGATTGGCTGAAAGGCACGGCGATTCTTGCAATTGCGGTGGTCGCTCCGGTGCTCCTTTGGCTGTCGGCCTTGGTATGCGTGGACTAGTTGATACAGGCGACCGAATCCTTGTCAAGGATAACTAATCTGACATAACGTACATTATCGGCTAATAGTACGTGGTGATTTTAGCCGAACCAGTAGTATCTAGTTGCGGATTAGCCTCGCCGCAGAGAATCGGCTACTTCGCAACATCATCCTTATTCCGGTGAGAAGCAACGCCCAAACGCTTGTCCATTTCGGATTCCGAAGCGTTGCGCGCCTGCAGATACATGGCGACAAGTTCCAACAGCACCAGCACGAATATGATGATTGCTCCGGGCAATTGTGCGTGGTCGTAGAACGCGAGCATGCGAACATCCATCAAATCCGCTGTAAACGTCAACACGGGAAACGGGATCAGCGCCGCCGCAAACGACATGAAATGCGTTTTCACCATCGACCAGTCGACCGGATCGACCGGCGGTCGCCGGCGTTTCGGCGTGAACAGATGACCTCGGCTGACCGTTATAGTGATGATGGACACAGCAAAGATGACGGCGACCATCCACAGAACGCCCGGCAACAATCCGACAACAATCCCGTTCACCCGGTCCTCCAATCAGTCATAAATCACCTCAACATATAAAAAACATAAAATGGCAGGCAACAAAAGCAACACATACAACAAAGCGACCTGCCGACCAAAGCCGGCAAGTCGCCAACAACCATACATGTATCAGGCGGTTGCGCGTTGCAAGCGCTGTGCCTCGAGCTTCTTGCGCATCCTCATGGCAGTCAGTTCATCAATCGGACGGCCCGTGGCAATCGTCAGCGGCTTGGCCTCAAGATCAACATATTCTTCCTGTTCCAAGGCCGTCTCAATCTGGTGCCACAACGAACCCACCGACACGGCGAACACTGCCTTACCGCTTTGCAACAGTTCGAGCATCTGTTCGCTGGTCGTGCATTCATGCACGTTTTGACCATCGCACATGATGGTCACATTGGCCAGCTGATCGGTGCTGCGTTGAGTCAAGAATCCGATAGCCGCCGTCACGTTCTGCAGATTCACACCGGCATCAAGCAACTTCTTGGATACAGCGAGAATCACCACATCCTTAAACGAGTACAGTCGGCGTGAACCGGAGCCATGAGACGGCGTGATGGACGGCTCAACAATCTGCTTGCGTGCCCAATAATCGAGCTGTCGGTACGTGATGCCGGCCACCTTGGAGGCCACAGTGCCACGGTAGCCGCGCTTGATCTCCTCAGTATCGACGTTGGAGAACAACTCCCCCTGAATCGCGTCAGCGTTCAGATTCTGACGGTCCTCAAGCGAAACATGAAGATGCAGCCCGGTCTGTCCCATGGCACTCCCCTAACTCATGCGTGTCTCGCATGTGACTCACACTGGTGTAATCACATGATTGCAATTTCTGCAATCAGTCTAACCCCGTGCTGGGTGTGGACTATTGGGGAATAATGGCAGATTTCGTGAAGAACACGAGACGGAATTTACCGATCATGATTTCGTCGCCGTTCTTCAGCGCCGCCTGATCAACACGCTGACGGTTCACGTAGGTGCCGTTCAGACTTCCTGCATCAACCACAAAGAACTGACCGTTGACCCTGCGGAACACGGCATGCTGACGGGATACGGTGGAGTCGTCGAGCAGAATATCAGCTCGCGGATCACGACCGACGGTGATTTCATCCTCGTCAAGCAAGTAACGAGAACCTGAGACCGCTCCCCTGGCGGAAATCAGCAATGCCGTTCCCTCGGACAATCTGGTGATGGTGTCCAGATCCTCTTGAGTCAGCGGTCGATCGCCGGTGGTGGTAACGGGCAGTACATTAATCGCGGGCAGGCCGATAATGGTGGTTTCGCCTGCGCTAGGAATCGGGTTGGTCATAATCTCCTATTCTACCGTCTTTGCATACTGGTTTTGCGTAGCTTCGCGTACTTCGTCGATAATGATGCTGTCAGAAGGCTGTACGTTGACGTTGGATCCGTATTTCACCTGGAGCTGAGCGCCCACACCGCCGGCGATATCGACTGCGTTGGACAGTTCCTGCGGATTGCCGATGGCCTTCACCGTGTATACGGGCTTGATGGTGGTGCCATCCACAATCAAACCTTCCTCGGCGTCCTGAATGTAGGTGGAGGTGATGACGCGCACGTTATTGATGGCGATTACCTCGGCACCGGCATTGCGAAGTTCCTCGATAAGGTTGAACATGATTGAGGCGTCCACTTTAGTCGTCGAGCCTCGTCCGATTCGGATGGTCACGCCTTGGCCCTTTGCCGGGAGTCTGCCGGAAATCAAGCCGCTGGTCTCCTCGTTTTGCTTGGCGATCTTACGCGCCTGCTCCTGCTCGTTAGCCGCCGATTTCAGCGAGTTAAGCTGGCTGTTCAACTGGGTTTTACGCTGCTCGAGATTGGAGATTTGCGTATTCGACTCGTTCAGCAGCCTTACCAGTTCACTCTCGTCCATCGTTTCGTACGTGGATTTAGTGTTATTGATCTGGCTCATGTAGGCGAACCCCAACAACGCGCACATCAGAGCGATGAGAATCGAGGATATTAACCGTGATTTGTTGCTGGCACGGTTGAGATCCTTCCGGGGCTTCTTGCGCACCGTGGGAAACGACCCGGTTTCCATCCGGTCGTTGACCTTGTCTTGTGCATGCTGGTCGCGCATTTTCTCCAGCATGTTGTCTGATTGTGCTTTACGTGCCATACGTCAGTACCCTTGTCAGCCTCGGAAGATGAAGCGTCTGATCGCGGACACGTTGGAGAAGATGCGGATGCCGAGTACGACGATGACGGCCGTCTGCAGCTGCGAACCGACGCCGAGCTGGTTGCCGAGGAACACGAGCAGTGTTGCCGTCACCACGTTGGCGAGGAAGGAGATCACAAACACGCGGTCGGAGAAGCTGCGCTCGAAATAGGCTCGCGCGGCACCCAGCAGGGCGTCAAGGGCAGCGACCACCATAATCGGCAGATAAGGCTGCACGACGATCGGAATGTCCGGCTTGACGAACACGCCGATGACGACGCCGATGATCAGTCCCAGAACGGCTGCCATTATTCATTCCTTTCCGCGTACTTCACTTCGCCAGTGACTGCTGCCTCAAGTGTAATCGAATTGGATTTGCTCACCTGCGGGTAGATACCGGCTTCCTTGAAGGAATCGTAAAGACTTGCAAGTTTCTTCTCCCCCATCGCTTCGGCCAAGGCGCTCTTATCGCCTATGGCTTCAATGGTATAGGGGCTTTGTATCGCGGTCATGCCGATGAGAATATGCCCGCCGGCCTTGCGTATCGAGGTTTGCGCGCCGAGCCTATTACCGTTGATGGCAATGGCTTCGGCTCCGTTTTGGAACATCAGGGAGACCAGTTGCTGCAGATCCAGATCGGTGATGACTCGGATGTTGGTGGAGGTGCCGACTCTCGTCGAGGAGGATTGATCCGACTGGCTTGCCGCGATTGGATCGGCCAGTGTCATGGTGATTCCTTCGCCTTCGACCACCGTGGCACCATTGACCATTTCGTCTTGGATAAGCGTGTCGCTTTTCACGCTGCCGGAGATTTTCTTGGACTGTTCGTCAACTTGTGAGCGCAAATTATTGACGGCCGTGGTGAGTTCGTCTATTTGCGAGTTGCGATTCTCCAATTGCGTGGCCAAAGTCTGCCGTACCTGCTTACGCGGATCGGATTGCAACTGTTGCACGAATAGGCTGCAGGCAAAGCCAACGCCGACGCAGATGATGAATACGACGATGCGATTAAACCAGATGGAGAAGGTCGAACGATGCTCATGGACCAGTCGTGAGTCGGAGAACATCGGATCCATCGGACGATTGACAAGATCATCGATGAGCTGAAGCGAATCGTCGTTGGTTTTACGGCGGCGTCTGGTGCGGATGGCGGCGGCGTCATCCGGGGAAAGCGCATGATGCGATTCCGCGCCTCGGACTGAGTGGGAGAACACGGCGCGGCGTCGTACCGGCTCATTCTCCTTGGGTACGGGGAATGAGACCGGGGCCGTGGCCTCAAGCGCCATACTTCTCCCCCAGTTCCTTGCGTAGCAATCTGATGCCCTGCTCGGTATAGATATATCCGGCGAGCCAATACATGGCGATGCCCCAGATGCCGGCGGCCAGCGCGGCGATGTAGAGCAAGTGGAAGAACGTATTGGTGCCCAAATCGGCGAAAATCAGACCGACGATGGAAATCATCAGCAGCGCGGTACCGGCCTTGCCCACGAAATGCACGGGCAGCGGACCATAACCGTACTGGGCAAGCCATAGCACCTGAATCGCCATCCACAGATCCCTCAGTCCCACGATAATCAGCATCCACCATGGGATGATGCCAGCGACGCTGAGGGCCAGAATCGAGCAGAAAATGAGCAGTCGGTCGGCGATCGGATCAAGAATCTGACCGATCTTGCTCACTTGGTTGAATCTGCGCGCGATGATGCCGTCGAGTCCGTCCGAAGCCGAGGAAATGGCGATCAGGGCTAGCGCCGCAATCATCTCGTGCTTGGAGATCAGCACGCTGATGAAAGGAATCGAGATGATTCGCAGCGCGCTGATCAAATTGGGCACGGTGAAATAGATGTCACGTGCTTCCGGACTGTATCTGGTGTTGACTTTCTGGTTGGTCATATCGACTAACAGTCTACATGCGGGAGGCTTGTAGAGCGGTAACGATGATGCCGCGTGCGCCGACTTCGTACAAATCATCCATCAGCTGGTTGACCTTGGCCTTGGGAACCATGACTCGCACGGCGTTCCACTGTTTATCGTGCAGCGGGGAGATCGTCGGGCTTTCAAAGCCGGGGGTCACAGCCACGGCGGCGGCGACCTTGCTGATCGGAATGTCATAGTCCATCAGCACATACTGATGTGCGGTGAGCACGCCTTGCAGACGGCGGGTCAGCACGGCCAGACGCGGATCCTGCTCGTTCAGACGCGGCGAGCGAATCAGGCAGGCTTCGGAGTGCATGAGCGGTTCGGCAAACACGCGCAGGCCGGCGTTGCGCAGGGTGGTACCGGTGGAGACCACGTCGGCGATGAGGTCGGCCACGCCCAGCTGCACGGAGGATTCGACCGCACCGTCCAGATGGATGGTCTCGGCCTGGATGCCGTGCTCGACCAGATAGTCGTGTACGAGCTTATCGAATGTGGTGGCCACGCGCTTGCCCTGAACATCCTCCAGGGTGGTGATCGGGGATTCGTTCGGTGCGGCGAAACGGAAGGTCGAGGCACCAAAGCCGAGCGGCATGTGCTCGAGCGCGGCGGTACCGGAGTTCTTGAGTAGATCCTGGCCGGTGATGCCGACGTCGATGGCGCCGCGGCCCACGTATACGGCGATATCGAGCGGACGCAGGTAGAACAACTCGATGCCATTGTCGGGATCTTGCACGACCAGCTGGCGAGGGTTGGTGCGCAGACGGTAGCCGGCCTCGGCCAGCATGTTCCATGCGGGTTCGGATAGCATGCCCTTGTTGGGCACTGCGATTCTCAGCATTTGCGTTCCTCTCACAGGTGCTTGTAGACGTCCTCAAGCGTCAGGCCGTGCTTGATCATCATGACCTGGACGTGGTAGAGCAGCTGGCTCATTTCCTCGGCGGTGCGGTCCGCACCCTCGTATTCGGCGGCCATCCAGGTCTCGCCGGCCTCTTCGATGATCTTCTTGCCGATGAAGTGGGTACCCTTGTCGAGCTCATCGACGGTCAGGGAGCCTTCGGGGCGGGTCTGGGCCTTTTCGGACAGTTCGGCGAACAGGGATTCAAACGTCTTCATGTGATTCAGATTCTTTTCTTGTGGTTATGGATGAAAGGTGGATTGCGGTTCAGGCTTGGAGCTCAGGCCTTGAACGCGGCCTCGGCCTTGGTGCGGATGTCGTCAATGGCTTGGGCGGGATTCTCGGCGCCGTACACGGCGGAACCGGCAACGAGCACGTCGGCACCGGCCTCGGCCACGATGTGCGCGGTCTTGGGGCTCACACCGCCATCGACTTGGATGCGGGTCTTCAAGCCACGGCGGGTGATCTCATCGCGCAGGCGGCGGACTTTGGCCATCTGGTTGTCGAGGAACTTCTGGCCGCCGAAGCCGGGCTCAACGGTCATGATGAGGACCATGTCGAACTCGTCGAGGATATCGAAGATCGGCTCGACCGGTTCGGCCGGACGCACGGCGAAGCAGGCCTTGCAGCCCATCTCGCGCAGCTGGCGGGCCAGACGCACAGGGGCGTGGGTGGCACCCATGTGGAAGGAGACGGAGGCGGCGCCGAGCTTGGCGTATTCGGGAGCCCAACGATCCGGGTCCTCGATCATGAGGTGCACGTCGACCGGCAGATCGGTGACCTGACAGATGCGGCCGACGATCGGCTCGCCCAAGGTCAGGTTCGGCACGAAATGATGATCCATGACATCGACGTGGACCAAGTCGGCGTTGGCGATGGCCTTGAGATCACGTTCGAGGTTGCAGAAGTCAGCGGACAGGATGCTGGGTGCGATTGCGATATTGCTCATGGTTTCCTACCTTATCTGTGCAATGGGACTTGGAGCCCCGTGTTTCGCGCTGTTTCGGCGCTGTTTATCGTGGTGTCACTTAGTGCGATTGGTTTGCTTTTTCTGGCGAAGTTGTTCCTCTTCGATGCTCTGGCGTTCGAGCTCGTCGGCGGTGACCGCCGCAAGCCCGCGCGCCTGCGCCTTGGGGTCCGGCCCGTACTGGTAGAGCACGACGAACAGGATGCAGCCGAGCACGAAGACGATGATCGCGGTCCACACGTTGGTCCTCAGGCCCAGGATCACCGTGGAATAGTTGATGCGCACGTTCTCGATCCAGGTGCGGCCCAGGCCGTACCACATCAGGTACATGGCGAACTGCTGGCCGGCCTTGAGCCGGTCGGCAAGCTTGTGGCCGAGGTAGATGATGAGCGCGGCGCCAATGAGGTTCCAGATCATCTCGTACAGGAACGTCGGGTGGAACAGCGTGGTCCTGTAGTCCGGGCATTGCGCGCCAGAATAGCAGATTTCGGATTTGCCGATGGCGTCCGCGTCGTTGAGCTTCAGGCCCCACGGCAACGTGGTGGGCCAGCCGTAGAGCTCTTGGTTGAACCAGTTGCCGAGTCGGCCGATGGCCTGGGCCACGGGCAGCGCGGGGGCGATGGCATCGGCGAAGATCGCGAACGGATAGTGCTTGTGACGGCACCACAGGAACGCCACCAAGGTGCCGACGGAGATGCCGCCGAAGATGGCCATGCCGCCTTCCCACACCTTGAGGATGTTGACCAAGTTGCCGGTGGGCGGGAAGTAGTCGGCCGGCGTGGTGATGCAGTGGTAAAGGCGCGCGCCCACCAGTGCGCAGGGCACGGTGACGAGCGTGGTATCGAGAATCTGGTCGAAGGTGCCGCCGTACCGCTTCCAACGTGTGGCGAGGATCCATACGGCCACGCAGATGCCGATCAGGATGCAGATCGCGTACATGTGGATAGTGAACGGGCCGATCTCGAACTTGGAGAAGGTCGGCGAGGGAATATAAGCCAGATTCATCGTGCCTCTACTTGCTGGTGCTCATGGTGTGTGTCCACGCGCGGGTTGTGCTTGACGCTCTGTGACTACCCTACCGTGTCACGGCACAACCCGCGTGAGGCGCACCGGGTGTTTACCGGGCGTTGTGGATGCCTTCGGCCAGTTCCTCGCTCTTGGCGGCGAGCAGCTTCAAGCCTTCCTTCGGGTCGCGTGCGGTCTTGTTGTCGTCCGCGAGCAGGGTGTGCACGAGCGCGGAGCCGACGATGACGCCGTCCGCGTAGGAGCCGACCTTGGCGCCCTGTTCGGCGGTGGACACGCCGATGCCCACGCACACGTTCTCGGCACCGGCCTGACGGGTGCGCTCCACGAGCAGTTCGGGCGAGGCGTCGATGGTGGCGCGTTCGCCGGTGACGCCCATGCGGGCGGCCGCATACACGAAGCCGCGCGCGTTGCGGGCCACGGTTTCGAGGCGCTCGGTGGACGAGTCCGGGGAGACCAGGAAGATGCGGTCGAGTCCGTGACGGTCGGAGGCTTCGATCCACTCCCCCGCCTCGTCCGGGATAAGGTCCGGGGTGATGAGACCGGCGCCGCCGGCGTTCTCGAAGTCGCGGGCGAAGCGCTCGACGCCGTAGTGGTACACGAGGTTCCAGTAGCTCATGATGAGCGGCACGCCGCCGGCGTTGGCCACGGTTTCGACGGCCTCGAACACGCGCTTGATGGTCTCGCCGTTGTTCAGGGCGATGGAGGCGGCAGCCTGGATGACCGGGCCGTCCATGACCGGGTCGGAGTACGGCAGGCCGATTTCCACGGCGTCGACGCCGTACTCGACCATCGTCTTGAAGGCGTCAAGCGAGACGTCCGGGTTAGGGAAGCCGTAGGGCAGGTAGCCGATGAAGGCGGGCTTGTTCTCGGCCTTGAACTTGGTGAACATAGCACCCGAATTGCTGGGCTTGTGGCTGATGCCCAGCGGCTGGCCGGACGGCGTGGTTGCTTCGTTGGTCATAATCAAAAATCTCCTCTTCTGGTTCAGGCGACAGTATTGCCGTGGGCGCCGGTCACATCGAGCGCGGCGGCCTGGTCGTCGGTCAGGTAGCCGAACCACTTGCCGGCGGTGGCCATGTCCTTGTCGCCTCGGCCGGAGATGTTCACGATCATCACGGCCTTGTCATAGCCCTTGGCCTTCAGATCGGCGGCGGCTTTGTACGCGCCGGCCACGGCGTGCGAGCTTTCGATGGCGGGGATGATGCCCTCGGTCTGGCTCAGGTCACGGAAGGCGTTCATGGCCTCCTCGTCGGTGGCCCAGCTGTAGTTCACGCGGCCGATGTCCTTGAGCCATGCGTGCTCGGGGCCCACGGAAGCGTAGTCGAGGCCTGCGGAGATCGAGTAGGTGTCGAGCGTCTGGCCTTCGTCGGTTTCCAGCAGGTAGCTCTTGGCACCCTGGAACATGCCGAGCTGGCCGGTGCCGGGGGCGAAGCGGATGGCGTGCTTGCCGGATTCGGGGCCGTTGCCGCCGGCTTCGTAGCCGTAGAGGTTCACGCGCTCGTCGTCCAGGAAGGCGTTCATCACGCCGATGGCGTTGGAGCCGCCGCCCACGCAGGCGCAGATCGCGTCCGGATGGTCGATGCCGTACCAGTCCTGGAGCTGCTGCTTGGCCTCCTCGCCGATGATCTTCTGGAAGTCGCGCACCATGGCCGGGAACGGGTGCGGGCCCGCGACGGTGCCGAGCAAGTAGTGCGTGTCCTTGACGTTGGTGACCCAGTCGCGCAGGGCTTCGTTGATGGCGTCCTTCAGGATCTTGTCGCCAAGGGTCACCTCGACCACTTCGGCGCCGAGCATACGCATGCGGGCCACGTTGAGGGCCTGACGGCGGGCGTCGATCTGGCCCATGTAGATGCGGCACTTGAGGCCGAGCATGGCGCACACGGTGGCGGTGGCCACGCCGTGCTGGCCGGCGCCGGTCTCGGCGATCACGCGGGTCTTGCCCATGCGCTTGACGAGCAGGGCCTGGCCGAGCGCGTTGTTGATCTTGTGCGCGCCGGTGTGGTTCAAGTCCTCACGCTTGAGGAAGATACGGGCGTCGAGACCGGTCTTCTCTTTGACAAGTGCGGAGAAGCGCGGGGCTTCGGTCAGCGGGCTCGGGCGGCCCACGTAACGCTGCTGGAGCGTCATGAATTCCTTGTGGAATTCGGGGTCGGCCTTGGCTTGCGTGTACACGCGCTCAAGCTCGTCGAGGGCGGTGATGAGGGCCTCGGGCACATAGCGGCCACCGAACTGGCCCCAATACGGTCCCTGATGTTCGCTGAGCGGGGTCGTTTCGGATGCTTTCACTTGTGCTCCTGCCTTTACTAGTCGTTCCACTGCAAGTTCATGATTGTCGGCGGTGGCCACGCCCTCGCCGACCAGTACCGCGTCCGCTCCCGCGCGGGCGTAGTCTTCGACCTCGACCGCGCCGAATACGCCGGATTCCGCTACCTTGATGACGTCATCGGGCAGATCGGCCGCGAGTTCGTTGTATTTGTTCACGTCCACCTTGAGGTTCTTCAGGTTGCGCGCGTTGATGCCGATCACCTTGGCACCGGCCTTGCGGGCGCGTTCGATCTCTTCGCGGGTGTGCGTCTCCACCAGCACAGTCATGCCGAGCTCGTGCGCCAGATCGAGCAGGTGCTTGAGCTGGGCGTCGTCCAATGCGGCGACGATGAGCAGCACTAGGTCGGCGCCGTGGGCGCGGGCCTCGAAGATCTGGTAGTCGGTGACGATGAAGTCCTTGCGCAGCACTGGAATGTGCACGGCGGCGCGGACCTTGTCGAAATCGTCAAGGCTGCCGAGGAATTTGCGGCCTTCGGTGAGCACGGAGATGGCGCTTGCGCCGCCCTTCTCGTACTCGCGGGCCAGCGCGGCCGGGTCCGGGATGTCGGACAGGTGGCCCTTGGACGGAGACGCGCGCTTGATCTCGGCGATCACGGGGATGCCGTCGGCGCGCTTAAGCCATCGTGTCGCGTCAATCGGAGCCGGGGCCGCCAGCGTGGCCTTCTTCACATCCTCAAGCGATACGGTGAGCTCACGGGTGCGCTGATCCTCCAGCGCTCCCGCCACCAGTTCGTCCAAAACCGACATGGTCCTCCCTTTGTTGGTGTTCGGTCATGCGCCACTCTAGGTCACGTCCTGTCCCGATTGCCGAACCCGTCCTACATTTTGGGCTTTCGCAGGCGATTCCGGCTTAGGCAGAACATTGGCATAAACTGGCACGCATGTGCAGACGTTTCGCGCTCGACTTGGAATGGGACGCCGTGGCTGGACCGCACAATCGACGGCGCATCCTTGCTCGCCGGCGTGCGGAACTCAGGCACTGCGTTATCCCGCCGCTTGCAATTTCACGAGGTCGCCCCGCTGCAGGGCGACGGCAAACGCCTGATTCAGCCGTTGGATTCGACCGAGCCCATGCGCCTGTTTTGACGGAACATCTTTGACGAGAGATCGTCACTGAATCAATGCTTGCTATATATGTATCACAGTGTCATAACTATGAAATTATATTGTGGAATTGTGGTACATGAAGTTCGCATGACAACGATGTCACCGTTGGTAGGCGGACCAGTAGGTGCCGTTGCTGCCGGTGGTGGTGCTGAACTGCCGATGTGGTTCAGTCCACCAGACCGCGCAGCAGCGCGATTTCGTCGCGGTGCGTGGTCGGCGTCTGCTCCTTGGTTTCGAGAATCATCGGGAGCTTGGCCATGGTCGGATCGTTGACCAGTCGCGTGAAGAACGGGATGCCGAGCTGACCCTGCCCGATGTTGGCGTGACGATCCTTATGCGAGCCGAGGCCAAACTGCGAATCGTTCACGTGAATCGCCTTGACCTCGGCCAAGCCGATCGCCTCATCCAACTGGCGCATCACACCGTCGTAGTCGTGCACCAAATCGTAGCCGGCATCCAACACATGGCAGGTGTCGAACGTGACGCCGACGTTCGCCTTGTTCTCCACGCCGTTCATGATCGTGGCGAGCTCCTCGAAGTTGCGCCCGCATTCCGTGCCTTTGCCGGCCATGGTCTCCAGAAGCACCATGACGCCGGTCGTACGCTCGAACACCTGATTCAGTCCCTCGCTGATCAGCCGGCAGCCGGTCTCGGTGCCTTGGCCCACATGCGCGCCGGGATGAATATTGATATACACCTCCTGGCCGGCCTCGCGGATGGCGGTCAGCAGCTCGATGTCCTCGGCCAACGCCTCGATCGCGAATGTGCGCTTGGCCTCATCCTTGCCGGCTAGATTGTAGACGTACGGCGCATGGACGACCAACGGCCCATAGCCCTCAGCCTTCAGACGCGCACCGAACGCCGCCGCGCCGGCCGGGTCGAGCGCCTTCGAACGCTTGCCGTACGGGGAACGCGGGAAGAACGCGAACGCGGTACCGCCCTCCTCATGGGAACGTTCCAGCAGCGCATTCCATCCGCCGGCCGTCGACAGATGCGATCCGATATACAGTTCCATCATTCCAAACTCCTCGTGTTCCACTCGCTGTTCGTGTTACCGCTATCATATGGTAGGCGGCATCGAGCGCCGCCCGCACAACCGACACGAGACACAACTGTTCACCCGACCAAAGGAGACCCGAGCATGGCGGCAGCCGGCACACCCAAGGACGATACCGGCCTTGAACGGAAGATGGAGTCGCGTCACCTGACGATGATCTCCCTGGGCGGCGTGATCGGCACCGGCCTGTTCGTCAGCTCCGGCTACGCGATTCATCAGGCGGGACCGTTGGGCGCGATCCTCGCTTACGCGGCCGGCTCCCTGCTCGTCTACTGCGTGATGGTGTCGTTGGGCGAGCTGTCCGTGGCCATGCCGTACGCCGGCAGCTTCCACATGTATGCGAAGCGGTTCATCGGCCCCGGCACCGCGTTCACCATTGCTGTCCTGTATTGGCTGAACTGGGCGGTGGCGCTCGCCTCGGAGTTCACGGCGGCAGGGCTGCTGATGCAACGATGGTTTCCTCATTCGCCGTCCTGGGTGTGGTCGGCCGTGTTCATTGTGGTGGTGTTCGCGCTCAACATCATGTCCGTGCGGCTGTACGGCGAGGCGGAATTCTGGTTCGCGTCAATCAAGGTGTTCGCCATCATCGCGTTCATTGTGATCGGCCTGCTGGCGATCTTCGGCGCCATACCGATTGCCGGTCATGATTCCGCGCCGTTGCTGGGCAACTTCGTGGCCGACGGCTGGTTCCCAAGCGGTATCGCGCCGATTTTCTCGACTCTGCTGACCGTGGTGTTCGCGTTCTCCGGCACCGAAGTGGTGGGCGTGGCGGCCGGCGAAACCAAGGATCCCTCGCGTGCGATTCCCAAGGCCGTGCACACCACGGTGCTGCGCCTGGTAATTTTCTTCATCGGCTCGATTCTGGTGATGGCGGCCTTGATTCCCTGGCATCAGGCCGGCGTGGATACGAGCCCGTTCGTGCTGGTGTTCCAGTCAATCGGTATGCCGTTCGCCGGCGACGTCATGAACTTCGTGGTGTTGACGGCCGTGCTTTCCGCCGCGAACTCCGGCCTGTACGTGTGTTCGCGCATGGTGTGGTCGCTGGCCAAGGAGCGGCTGATTCCCGAACGTTTTGCTAGGACGAATTTCCGTGGTGTGCCGGTGTGGGCCGTGCTGTTCAGCATGGCGGGCTCACTGCTGGCGTTGCTGTCTTCCGTGATCGCCGCCTCGACCGTGTATCTGGTGTTGGTCGCCGTGTCAGGTTTGGCGACGCTGGTGGTGTGGTTCTCCGTATGCGTGTGCCATATCCGTTTCCGGCGCGAATGGGCGCGGGATGGGCACAGCGCCGATGAGCTCGGCTATCGTGCGCCCGGTTTCCCGGTGCTGCCGTGGCTGGCCATCGTGATGTGCATCGGCGCGCTGGTGCTCGTGGTGCTCGATGATACGCAGCGTTCGACCCTGTATTGCATGATCCCGTTCGTCGCCTGCTGCTACGCGGCTTATTACGCACTCGAACGGCAGCGCAAACGCGAAAAGAATACCTAACTCGGTTTCAAGGGGCTGATTCGGCGTTCGCCGGAGGTCTACTTGCGTTTCAAGGGGCTGATGCCCAAGTAGGCAAGGCTCCGAAATGGCGTCATGTCGTTGCCACAAAGCCGTTTATACTTGCGGTTCGGCGTTTGAGCAGCCCCTCGAAAGCCAAGTAGATGTCCCCACCGGACGAAATCAGCCCCTCGAAGCCGAGAAACCATTGATGGCCGATTATGTTGTGCCCAGTGACGCGCCTGGTTCTATGCTCGAACTGGTACAATAATTGGAGTTTGTTTTTTGCAAAGGGGCATTGTTATGTACAAGGTGTTGGTGTCGTTCGCAGACAGCTAATGCGCGTTGACTCGTCGTGCTAAGCCGTGGTCGCCGTTTGGGCCCACGGCACTTCTGTTGTGCCATTTCCCACGCACTTGGTCGAAGGCTGGCGATGGGCCCTGACCAAAAGGAATTTCCTCTCCGCGATCATACTCGGTGCAATTGTGAACATCGCCTGCGTAGCCAGTATCACCGGCGCGCAGATCATGTTGGCCTCCCGTGGCACCAGCGCGGTCATGATCGGACTGCTCGGCACGGCAATGGGCGTGAGCACGTTGGTCGGCTCGCTGCTAGCCAACAAGCTGGTCGACATCATTCCCACAGGGAAACTGATTGCGGGCGCACTTGCGTTATTCGCGGTCAGCCAGATGCCACTGCTATTCCTGCACAGCTACGCGGCCATTCTGATCTGCCAGATTCTGGCCGGCCTGCCGTTCCCCGCGTTGAACGCTGGTCTGCTGGGCTTTCTCTACGGCAAGACACCCGACAACATGCAGGGGCGGGCTTCTGCCGTATTTGAAACCACGGTCGGCATACTGGGCGCAGCATGCCCGGCGATGGTCGGCTGGCTGTTGCAACAGCCAGATCTCGGTTTCACGGCGGTGATGGCCGTAGCCGTGGTCTGTTCCGTAGCGGGATTGGCCGTATCGTTGGCCGGCCCGCTGCGCAGCATTCCGAATCCCGACCAGTGGTCGGAGGTTTTCCTGTAACGCCAAGCAGCGGAGCGCCGGTTTATATCAGGTCGTACGGCATCTGACGCTTGACCAGCCAGAAGATGCCGAGGCCGATGAACACCAGCAGATTGAATCCGCCACTATGCCACCACACCACGGCGATCAGCGTCGCCATGCGCGCCACATAGAACGCCACGCGAAGCCACCCTTCGCGCGGCCGGGTCTCTATCGTCATGTGCGTGAAGCTGCCGCCGAACGTGCAGCCGCCGCGCAACCATGGCACCACGCCCTCGAAGAGGATGAGCGCCGCTAGGAAGAGGATCGAACCGGTCCAGTCAAACGGTTCCATCGACTGCCATGAGCCGTTGGAGCCCGAGGGCAGGTTCGATTGGACGATCATGACGAACAGATGCGTCGGCATCACGGCGAACCCGATCAGCGTCATGTCGATGATGAACGTGATCAGCCGCCTCATGAAGCCGGGTGTGGTGGTCGGCGTCGTATCGGCGACCCGCGCCGGAATCAGGCGCAGCGAGAACATGGCCAGCGCGAACCCGATCAGCGCGCCGGTCGTGTTCCACAGGAGATCGTCCACGTCGAACAGACGGTAGGCGCACGGGAACACGCCCATGAGGCCGGTCAGCTGCATCGTCTCCAGAAACAGCGACGTGGCGAATGACAGTACTGCGGTAACCGGCAGCGGCCAACGCCAGATACGGCCCATGATGAAGCCCAACGGCAGGAAGAACACGATATTAAACGCGATTTGCAGTACGGCGGTGAGACCATCGGTACGGATGTCACCGATGAACTGCAATGGATTGAGCTGTGGCGTCAGATGGTGCGCGGCGCAATAGGCTGCCGCATCGGCCGGCATCGGATACAGTGTGAAGCACAGCAGGCCGAGCAGGTACAGCACCGTGCCATACGCCACTATGGCCGACGACAGTCGGATGCGATTGTCGCGATGATACAGCAACGCCAGCACCGGCACCGTCAGCAGCATGGACACAAACGGCCACAATGCCAGCGCGAACGCAAACGGTTCGGAAAAGTTCTTGAGAAATCCCATCTTCAATGCTCCCTGCTTCGGTCCGCTCCATTCGGTTTCGGACCATATCTCTCGACTTCTGATTCCAAGGTACGGAACATGACGGCACGCGGGTATCGGCCACGAGAGCGAAATCATTGGGATGAAAGGCGATTCGTATCATTCGCATGGATGAGGGAGGTACACCAGTTGTGACTGACAATTGCGGCCTGCGAACCGGCAGGATGAATGGGACTGACCCAACTGGCCCGTCTCATCTTGTAGGGTGTTTCGTGCTCTTGTAGGCAGATGATTCCAATGGCGATGATCGGAATACCGCCATTGCAATGACCTCTCGCCAAGGCCAGCTACCTACAAGATGCTGAATCTGCCTACAAGATGAATTCGCCGGTGAACCATGCCGGCATCACCGTCGATGCCGTGGATTGTTTCGCTGAGCAATGCATCCTGACAATCGTCGAATGGCTGCGTGGGTAAATACTTCTTCCTTATGATGCACATATGATGTACGACTTGCCGTTGCATGAATACGCGTATGCTTCGCTGCCGATTATGCCGTGGCCATCGCCTCGCATAAAGCCGACAACGCCCGTATTGCATCGCTAAAAGAATAGTCACGCGGCATAGCCGTACCGCTTTCTATAAGCGTCCCACGGGTCTGATTTCACTCTCATTCATGCTGGCATCACCGCTTCGAGGTAAGGACGCATCACGTTCACGAGCCGAAATTCGCGAGCGTAGTTCATGAGTTTGACCAAGTCAGTGTGCGCGGATCTCATGTAATTCTGGAAGGCGGATTGCAAATCTTGCGGATCCACTGTGCTGCGGGAGCGGAACAAATCGCAAATGGTTCGTTCCAAATCATAAACGCGAACCGTATGCCCGAACATGGTGATAGCCGACGCCAGGCCAATTGCAAAGCGATTGTCGGCCACCTTTCTCACTGTTACGTCTTCATTCTTGAGACGAGCCGTACCTGATGATTGCGGTAAGGTAATCGTCGGTGTCAGGGGGGCTCGCTCCCCCTCTCCAAGCAAGAACAACGCAGTTTCATGCGAAAAAAATGGCTTTCGGATATCGATACTGCAATTCGAACAGCGGATCGGACTCCGCATTCGGTGAAACATATAAGCCCTTTGCCGCTTTCTCAAGCTTGGCTTCACGCACGAATCGCGAAATCTCCGTGCGGGAAACTCCTCGACGCTCCATTTCCGATACCGGAAGATATCCCATATGCTCCTTCAATACGCTTTCCGCTTCTGTCGCTCTAGTGGACATGGGCACTCCTTCAGATGTTGCGGAGCTCGGAGAGTTGCCTGAAGAAAAGTTTTGCTATCGCCTAACCTAATGCGTTATTCGACTCCAACCGTTGCTCGACTTCGAAATGCTCGAATACTATGAGCGAGTTGTCGTTCAACGGAAAGTTTGGGTTGGCGAATTCATCGCGGTATTCCGCCGAATTCCAGAAAGATTCGTGTGCGCTCCGCCATTGGGCCGCCGTGACGTCGCCTTCACCCTCATCGATGGCGTACCGGTCAGTGACTTTTCCGAGCGGAATCACGTCAACCGCAGTGGTGACGAGTACGGCTACGGGTCGTTCATCGGAATCCACCAACACCGAATGCGCGCCAACGCACGGCAGCGGTTCGACCTCTTCCTCATATTCAATCATCAGCGCAGCGGTGGCGGTTTTTACGCCGTCCAGAATGAGCTTCACCAAGCGATCGCGTTCAGGCCCAGGAAACATAAACTCCGCTTTGGGCAAATCACTGGTTTCAAATGCCGTATTGACGCTCATGCAATGCTCCAGATCGTCTTTATGTTCAATTGTGCTGTGCTTTTCTTACTCCCATCATAATAGCCCGAATTCCATGAGTTTCCGGCGCTGATCCAGTGGCCTCCATTACGGTCAATACAACCTGATGCCAAGCAATCACATGACAACAGTGAGCAACGCGCGGCGACTATCCGCGAATTTCAGGAGAACATGAGCCGGCTGGGTCTGACCGCCGAACGGCGGCAGGGATTTTGGCGTCAGCGGCAGCAGAGTGGAGCAAATCATCACCCTCAAGTCGGGCGTGCTGGAGTATCCGTGGATTATCCGAGCCTATCTGCTGAGCAGAGCTGAGACACAGGGCGTGGAACTCACGCCGTTCATGGCGTTACGCGGAAATCCGCACGATTATTGGTTCCTCGACGGCGACTTTATCGACCGAGGCGAAATCGATTAAAACCGATTGATAATCGGCCATTTACACGCAAGAGGCGCCGTCAATCGCCTCGCGCATAGAGGCCATCGCTCTCCGTGCAGGTGGCGATGCGTGTGTAGTATTCCGTCTTGTCCTCATGGTCGATACGTGCGCCGCAATGCTGCTGCACCGCAAGACTTGCCGGATTGGTTTTGTGGACACTCAGGTAAGCCTCCTTGATGCCGAGCTCGCGGGCCTTGGCAAGCGTGAGCTTGAGCCCGGCGGTCGCGTAGCCGTGACCGCGGTATTCGCGGGCGACACCGTAGCCGATGTGGCCCGGACCGTTGCGCAGGAAGTCGGTGAGCCGGTGACGCAGGTTGAAGATGCCCACATAGTCGCCCTCATCGTTGACGAGAATGTATTTGGTGGCTGGCACCCAGCCGTCCGGCAGGCCGACGCCAAGCGACTCATCACGCAACCCTCGCACATATGCGGCGAACCGTTCACGATTCATGCCGGCCGCTGGGTTCTCGAATCCCGTCTCCTCCGCCGGGAATTTCGCGAACAAGTCAAACGCGCGTTCCTGGTCCGCCAGCCATGTCTCGATCAGCCGCATTGGTCACACTCCTCCTGTTGACACAGCAGACCACACTACTACTGTGCTCGGCCAACGGCCGCAAGCCTTATCTAGGGTGTGTTTACAGATAGGCAGCAAGTGTCTGTCAATGCGTTTATCGCAGGATATACCAGGTTACTTTCCCCGATACACGGCAGCGACGCCGAAGACAAATTGTATGATGAACAATCCCAGCAGGAAGATCAGAGCTCCTGGCCGGTACATGCGGTAGAAGTCGACCATATCCGGCTGCGCCAAAGGCGCTGCCATGATATACACCAGCGCAGCGAACACGGCGCCGAGCGCGGAAACAACCAAGAACGCGCCTACGGCAAAACGCAGCAGGCCACGATCCGAGGTCCTCCGGCGCAGACCACGGCATCCCCACGAAGACGAATACCGAGATCAGCAGGTAGAACAGCAGCCCGTACGTGGGCAGCATGTCGATAATCAGCAGATCGTTCATGGCATATCCTTTCGTGGCGCAATCCCATTCAACCTGCGCATGGCCAAAAGCGCAACATCGTGTCAAGTAATCGCATGATAGCAGGTTTTGTCCGGCTGCGACCGTGGCCACGATGAGCGGCATGGGACATGATGACATGACCGGGGCTGCGGCGCGGTCGATCCGTATCGCCCGTATTGGACAATGATCCGTTCGCCCTGGATGCGATGTGCGCGATGATCTCGGCCGTATCCAAGGACTTCCATGTCATGTGGGGCACGGGTTCGCCCGCGGTGGCGATCGAGCACTGCCATAACCCGCATACCAGGCCGGACGTGCCGGTGTCGGATCCTAAGGAATCTGTTGGTGTCGCTGCAGCTCATTGCCATTCCCACTGAAGAGATGATTGGCGAAAACGATACTCACTACCTATTCATTAGGCTTCAGCTCGTGTTCGAGCACAAGTTTCATCTTGCTGTTATCCATCAACCATGCGTGTAGGTCTCGGTCCAGGATCATCGCCAGAGCGAAGCACGCCTGCGTCGCATTCTCCAATGCAATCCGTCGATTCTCACCCGGCAGAGGTATGCCGTTGACAAGCGGCTCATGGTGAGCGACCCGATTACGCAGGGCATGCACTGTTTTTACGATATCCAGCGCGTACTTTCTCGTCCAGCGTTCTTCCACTGCACGGGCATACTGGCGCCCATTGGAGAATGTCTTATCGAGTCCTTTGCGCCATAAATCGTTCTCATAATCTGCACGGCGCTGGTCTGGCCACTTCGTGTGGATTGTTCCGCCGTCTTCCAAGAGATTGCGCCAAAATCCGAATGTCAATGACGCTATGAGATGGCCATGCGTATGATTTTTTCGCTGGTGCGGGGTGAGATGGTTCCACGCTTCACGAATCTGGTACTGGGTTCGGTCATCGAATTGTAGCCCTGCCATATACCAGTCTTCAGTGCCATTCTGCTCCAGAGCGAGGAGGGAGAGTTGCCGGTCCATGCGGTTGCGCAGAGCGACCTCGAGGATGGCGATGTCGCCCATACAGGCGCTGGCCATGTCGTGATCCCACAGGTACAGCTCTAGCGCTGGGCATGAACGTCTTTGAGCCTCATAATTGTAGGTGGCAAGCCGTTCATCGGTAATGCACGCGCGCAGCGCCTTCTCCCGCGGACTTCCTTTCCTTGGAGTCCGTGAGAGGAAATCAGTTGTTGAATTTGACTGTCGGCTCATGGCTCATTATGATATATCAAGAATTCCCCCAAAGGGCCTCTCCGGACGGTCTTCGACTCAGCCGTGATGCACTGGGGGTTTCTTTTTTATCTGGATAATCGGGGCTTGGTTGGTCTGGGCTCTTCTTCAGGACAATCGCATATGTTTCGGGAGTGCTCAGCTTTCAGACGAGGCATTCGAAGAAATGCCATTCCGAGGAATCGGCATCATGGATGATGATCAGCGTGCCGCCCTCGTTGGTTATCTCCTTATGAGGCCGGTCGTAGAGCGCATCGAGCTGTGTTCCCAGGTTCAATCGCAGGGTCGCATCCGCTTCCTTGATTATGCGGATGTTCTCCTGGGGCAGTTGGCCACTGGAGTAATCCCTGCCGTCCAGAATGGTGCCGTCGACTTGTTCTGGGTCAGCGGCGACCTTCACGTACCGGTATCCGTCCCCATGAAAGCTTTCCTCGTCCTTGCTGACGATTGCCCGCGCATCCTCGGAAAATGAGATCGAGAACGTCTGCGACAGATTCGAAACCGGACTATAGCCCTAGTATCGAGTCCATCCGAACCATACTCCCGCCACTACCAACGCCGCGATGCCCAAAGCGATGATCGTTCCGGCCCGGCCACCGGCGGAAGGTTCACCTTTCCATACGCGGTTTCCCATCGTCGGCCTCCTAGCCTTAGCCGTAGGGTCTGCTAGATCAAAGTGTGTATTACTGATTAGCGTGAGGTCGCCGCCACTACGTGAGCGGTCGAAAACCTCATGCCACCCGGCAAATCCGAGAAGCGGTCGGAGAACTATTCGAAGCCGTCAGCTAATCCAGTGTTGAACGTACGCGACGACACCCAGAAACGCTCCTATACCCGCTCCGAGGAAGACGAATCCCCATCCCAACCAGTCAGCAAATCGATTGACCGGGGATTTCGCAAAGCCCTCCATCACCGAATTCGTTCCAGTCGAGCCCTTCCCTGATTCATGGTTGTCCTCCTCGGCATCCCTACATAAAACCCGTTAGTCCAATTCAACTATATCTGTTTTTCGCCAGCTACAGGAGAGAATCGACTATAACTGATTTCCATGCGCTTCTTCAGAGAAGACAAGTCTGTTGGACACTTTGATGGACTAAAGGCCAGAACACAATGGCGCTAGATGGGACAAAAGGTACATTGGTCCTATGGCTAAGCGCAAACATATCGGCACCGTAATTCTCACGATACTGGTCGCGGCTCTGCTGGCGTCGGGCGTTTCCGGCTGGCTGTTCTGGCAGTCGGTACAACGGGTGATCGGCGAGGCGCAGCAGGCGGGCGAATATGCGGCTGAAGCACAGCAATCCGTCGGGCAGGGCGACTTCAAGCAAGCGCTTGAGCAGATGGGCAGCGCTGGCAGTCACATCGTCACGGCGCGTGATGAAACCCAAGGCATGCCATGGCAGGCCGCCGAATACGTGCCATATTACGGTTCGGACGTGAAGGCGGTGCGCGGCATGCTGGGCGCGGCCGCCGACGCCGCGACCAACGCCCTGCCCAAAATCGACAGTGCCGCGCAGGGCACGTTGGTGGACTTCAATATCGAAGAGCTGCTGTCCGGCATGAACTTCTCCGACGGCACGCTTTCCATTCCCAAAATCGCTTCCATCAAGCAGGACCTGTCCGACGCCGGTGCGGTCTTGAAGCGCGTCAAGACGTCGATTCATGCGCTGCCGCAACCCCGCACGGAACAGATCACCGAAATGGTCAACCAGGGCAAGCAGGTAGTGGACCAAATCGATGAGACTTTCGACACCTTGAACACCATCGTCGAAAAGATTCCGGGCTGACGTTGGTTCGTTCTTGTCGTATATTGGCGTAACCTCCGCATAAGGCTAGTCCATACAAATTTATGTTTAAATTTGGGATAGGAGGTGCCAATATGCCGACACGCACACCAATCCCGGTCAGTCGGGCGATGCGTCAGATATCCGCCAACCTCGATTTGGCGCGCAGACAACAGCGCATTCCCGTAGCCTTGCTGGCCGAGCGGGCTGGATTATCCATGCCAACGGTCACCAAAATGCTGCGTACGGGTAATGGCAGCTTTGAGAACTTCCTCCGCATTGCTCGTCTGCTTGGACTGCTGGACGGCGTACAGCAAGCGACGGACCCTCTTAACACAGATATCGGCAAATTACGCGCCGACGAAGACACTCCAAAACGTATTCGATAGTACAGCAGGAGGCGCAACACATCATGGAAGCAATCGTCACCCTGCAGTTCAACGGCACAGACGTCACCGTCGGGAAATTATTCACCAGTATCAGGCGCGGCATCGAATCGGCACATTTCACATACGATACGGCCTATATGCGCTCTTCAAACGCAGTATCCCTCTGTCCAGAGATGCCCCTCTCCCCCCGGAACGTTCCCGGCCGAGCATAATGCGATGCATCGCATCTTTCAAGACTGCATGCCGGATCGTTGGGGCAGGAACCTCATGCTTCGTGCAGAACATCAAGATGCTCGTTCGGAGCATCGCACAGCACGCACACTATTTGAGGGAGATCTCTTGCTATCCGTCAACGATGAGACCCGACAAGGCGCATTGCGCTTCTGGAACAACGACGGTGACGCGCTAGCTCCCAGTGAGACCGGCGGTCCAAGAGAAGTGACCATTCAGTCCCGCATCCATAGCAATGATGAGCAGCTGCTTTGAATCCGGCATTGCGCGGCTTCGCGAAGCAAACGCACAATGACTTCACATTCCCGCCTTGCACCAGCTGGCTGCAATCTGCGTATGGTCATGTATCTGTAGGCCGGCACGAATGCGGCTGATGGGTGCGGCGAATCGTGACATTGCTTATTACCCATTCGCCCCTTCAGTCGTACCATTCGGGTCGTCGCAGTTCCAGGAATGGCCGCTGTTTGCGCGCTGCTGCGGTCTGTGTGAGATCGATGTCGGCGATAATCAACTGTTCTTGGTCGTCGGCCTTGCTGACGACGTTGCCGTACGGGTCCACCACCACCGATTGGCCGGCGAACGTCACATCGCCTTCCTTGCCGACCCGGTTGCACATGACGATGGCCACCTGGTTCTGCATGGCCTGGACACGGATTTTCCACAGGAACGGCTTCGACGGTTCGGCGTCAGTGTTCGGAACCGATGCTCGCCGTCGGCACGATGACCAGGCGGCGCCGCGCAACGCGCATGTGCGGATGCCTTCACGGGGTTCACTCAAATAGCGTCATCCAGTCGGGATCGCGGTGGGCCGCAAAACACATGGCGATTTGTTCCGCGGTGTTTCTTGTTTCCGAAAGCCGCGGCAACCGGTCTTCCTCGAAGTAGCGGATTTCCGTCGTTTCGATGTTGGCCGAGAACCAACCGCCGGCGCGGCTGCACAATACGAAGAACTTGAGCACCCCGTACGGATAGGTCAGCGCGTTGTGATTGGCGCAGTCCTGCACCGCGATGAGTCGCTCGCCCCTCACATCGAGCCCAGTCTCCTCCTTGACCTCCTTGACGGCGTTGGACCGAATGGACTGGTTCTCGTCGACCCAGCCTCCGGGCAGTGACCATTCCCCGCTGTTCTCATGCGTCATGAGGATCCTGCCTTCTTCATCGAAGATGGCCGCACGAGTGTCGAGTTTCGGCGTCGGATATCCGGCGCTGAGCAGTCGACTCACCTGTCCGGCCGGCGCATCAACCTGCGTGGAGAGCATGTCGACCGCCATCGCGCGGATACGCTCGTAGCGCTCCCGGTCGAAGGGGTCCTTGCAGTACATCAGTCCGGTCTGGGCCAGCGCCTGCAATTCTCGGGCCTGTTCCAGTAATGTGCGGTTCGTGGCCATCATCGTTCATCCTGTCATCGTAAGGTCTTGGATCCGTTTGCGCTCAGGCATCGCAGCGTAGTGCAAGCAGTATAGCACTTCGAACCGTTCCGGGGACGAGGGTCTCAGTGCATCCCCCGTAACCTCTCCCATGTGCCATCAACGCTTGGCGAGCTGCACGTTCTTGCGCTGTCTGCGATTGCGGCTGGCGACCGACTTTTCACGCTCGCGGCGCACGTGGGCCTCCTCACGCGCGGCCGCCGCGCGCTCTTCTTCCAAAGACGGCAATCCGGAGGCGGCGCGGTGCCGGTTCTCCCGCTCATGGTCGCGTTCGGCCTTGCGCTCCCCGCCTCGGATCCGGGCGCCGGAAACCATCGCAGTTGGCAGAGCGTCTGGCCGAAGTTCCACAGGTTATTGGTCAGCCAGTACAGCAGCACGCCGAACGGCAAGGTGCCGCCCGACACCACGTAGATGGCCGGGAACACAAACGCGGTCAGCTTCTGCGTGCGGAACTGCGGTGAATCCATGGCGTCCTTCGGCGTATTGCGATGGATGAGCAGCCACTGCATCGCGAACAACATCAGACACATCAACGCCACGGCCACGCCGATGACGACGTGCGACTGCGGCGAGACGACCGTGCCGAACGAGTCGGCGATGCGCACGCCGAATATGGACGATGATTCGATGTCGCCCGCCATGACGCGGTCGATGCCGCTCAACGGTTCCGCATTCCCGGCGGCGCTTGCGGGCAGGGATTGCAGCGTGTAGAACAGCGAGCACAGAATCGGCGCCTGAATCAGCGAAGCAGGTATGAACCGAGCGGATTGGCGTTATGCCGCTGCTGCAAAGCCATAATTTCACGTTGCATGGCTTCTTTGGAACGCGGATCCTTACGCGCGGCGTACTTGCGTTGGATACGTTGGATTTGCGGTTGGAGCACCTGCATACGCTGCGTCGCGCGCATTTGGGAGAAGAAGAGAGGCAATAGACAGATACGGATGATGAGCACGAGGCACATAATCGCGATGCCTAAGCTGTGCGGCACCGACTCCTTCTACGGCGGCGGCATGGTCACCGGCCAGCCCATCGGCACCATGATCGGCTCTCGCATGATCAACAATGCGCAAGCCGGCTTCATCATCGGCGCCGTGATCATGGGCTTCCGGATTCGTGGCGCTTGACATCTGACCTCGCGAGGAATCCTCAAAGGACATGGAACGCACCAAGATGACGCTCAAGGATCTCGCTGTCTCCTTCCACTTCCCGAAGTTCTCCACCTCGCGTGACTTCTACAAGGCGTTCGGCTGCCGAGTGTGCATGTTGCTCAGCTACCAGATGATCTCCGTGTACCAACTCTACATCGTCGAGGATTACGTGCACCAGACCAAGACCGAGGCTGCCGGCACCATCGCCACCATGTCCATCATCACCATGGTCGTTTCCCTGACCGCTTCGCTGATCTCCGGCCCGATCTCCGACAAGATGCACACGCACAAGGTACCAGTCATCATCGCCTCGCTGCTGTTCGCGATTGGCACCGCGATGCCGTGGATCATGCCGAGCGTCACGGGCATGTACCTGTATGCGGGCATCGCCGGCTTCGGCTACGGCGTGTACTCAGCCATCGACCAAGCGCTCAACGTCGACGTGCTGCCGAACAAGGAAGAGGCCGGTAAGGGCCTCGGCATCCTCAACCTGGCCACCACGCTCGGCCAAGCAGTCGGTCCCACCATCACCTCCGTGGTCAAGACCACGACCGGCACCTACACGCCGGCGTTCGCCATCTCCATCGTCATGGCCGTGTGCGCTGCCGTGTTCGTGCTGCGTATCCAGAAGGTGAAGTAGCCGCTGCGAGTGCCTATCTCCGTTTCAAGGGGCTGATTTTGACTTTGCGGAACATCTACTTCCGTTTCAAGGGGCTGATGCCAAAGTAGCCACTGGTTAAAAACGGCGGAATAGCGATAGAACAATGCCATTTCTATCTGCGTTCCGCCAGTTGACCAGCCCCTTGAAACGGAAGTAGACCTCCGGCAAACGCCAAATCAGCCCCTTGAAGCTGATTTTGACTCAGCATCATGCAGCGCAGCTATATCCTCGGTGCGGGTATACTATTCCGGGCCGTCACGACGACGCCTATGGAACGCACGCATGGCAAAGAGAGAAACATGAGTCAGCCCGACACCGACACGGCGGCACAGTCGCCGTCCTCGCAACAGGAACCGCAGATTCAGACGGATGGCCGTCGAAGCCATTCGGAACAGATGAATCAACCAGCGCAAACCAGCCAGTCCGAGTCGTCACATGATGGCAAAGACGAGCACGCCCTACATACCAACCTGAAGCGCGGCATGGAATCCCGCCACCTGCAGATGATCTCATTAGGCGGCGTAATCGGCACCGGCCTGTTCCTGAGCTCCGGATACACCATCCAGCAGGCGGGCCCCATCGGCACGATCCTGGCATACAGCATCGGCGCGCTCATCGTCTATCTGGTCATGCTCACACTCGGCGAACTGTCCGTGGCCATGCCGGTGACCGGCTCCTTCCACGTGTATGCCGAAAAGTTCATCGGCCCCGGCACCGGCTTCGTGATCGCGATCCAGTATTGGCTCACCTGGACGGTGGCGCTCGGCTCCGAATTCACCGCCGCCGGTCTGCTCATGCAACGTTGGTTCCCGAACATTCCCACATGGGTGTGGAGCGCGGCGTGCATCATTCTCATCTTCACTTTGAACGCCTTGTCGGTGCGGTTCTTCGCCGAAGCGGAATTCTGGTTCGCCTCAATCAAGGTGTTCGCCATCTGCGCGTTCATCATCATCGGCCTGCTCGCCATCTTCGGCGTTATTCCAATCGCCGGCTACCAGCATGCTCCGATGTTCGGCAACCTCGTCAAGGACGGCATCTTCCCCAACGGCTTCATGCCGGTGTTCGCCACGATCCTGACCGTCAACTTCGCGTTCTCCGGCACCGAGCTCATCGGCGTGACCGCCGGCGAGACGCGCGACCCGGAAACCGCCGTGCCGAAGGCCATCCACACCACGCTGTGGCGCCTGGTGCTGTTCTTCATCGGCTCGATCACCGTGATGTGCGCGCTGATCCCGTGGCGCCAGGCCGGCGTGGGCGAAAGCCCGTTCGTGCTCGTCTTCAACAGCATCGGCATCCCCTATGCGGGCGACATCATGAATTTCGTGGTGCTGACGGCCGTGCTTTCCGCCTCGAATTCCGGCCTGTACGCCTCCACGCGCATGGTGTGGTCGATGGGCAACGAAGGCATGATTCCGCGCTGGTTCGCCAAAACGAACCGTCGCGGCGTGCCGATGCTCGCCTTGTGCGCCGCGATGGCCGGTGGCCTGCTGGCGCTCCTGTCTTCCGTGATCGCCGCCTCGACTGTGTACCTGGTGCTGGTGGCGCTTTCCGGCCTGTCCGCCGTGGTGGTGTGGATCGCCATCGCCTACTGCCAGATCGTGTTCCGTCGCCGTTGGCTGGAGTCCGGCCATTCCACCAGCGAACTCAAATACCGCACGCCCGGCTATCCGTACGTGTCTTGGGCGGCGTTCATCCTGTGCACCGCATCGTTCGTATTGGTGATTTTCGACGTGGAGCAACGGTTCGCGCTCGTGGCCGAGCTCGTGTTCATCGTGGCCTGCTATGGGGCGTATTTCCTGCAACAGTGGGTACGCAAGCGCAAAAAGGCGACCGAGGCCGACGACCTCGATACGCTTTGGGTCGCGCGCGACTGAACACATGACCATAGTGTGATACACGTCACTTCCTGAAGTACGTAGTCGTTATGGAATCACCCGCACGTTTCCCGTATCGGAGCTGTACGATAGCTGTGAGACAGGGGGGTCGTCAGATTTCGGGGGGAGGGTTCCGGTAACGGTCCGGCTGCAGGATGCACCGGACCGTGCGGCACGTATCAACTCGTGGATTCACGCCAAACTCAGTTCAGTATGCCGATTCTCGTAAATGGCCAGAAGCGGAACAACGCCACACCTTGGATATCGTCGTATGGCACTAGCCCATTGTTGCCGTCGTCAAGATGGTATCGAGAATCTCTGGAATTGGAGCGATTATCACCAAGCACGAACACGTTGCCGTCAGTAACGGTTACGGAAAAAGGGCTGTCGCTTGGATTCACGCCGGACTTAAGATAAGCGCTTTCATCAATGGGTTTGCCGTTGACCGTGATGGGCTCCCCGGATCCCTTGCAGGCGACGGTATCGCCGGGCAGACCGATGACACGTTTGATTAGGTAACGATTGCTGTCGATTATCGACATCAGATTGGTGGGAAGCTGCTCCCCCTCCATCCAGTCTGCGGGATCTTTGAACACGATGATGTCGCCACGGTGCAGTGTAAAGAGTCTCGGAGTCAATCGCGAGGCAAATACGCGGTCGCCGATTTGCAACGTGTCTTCCATGCTGCGGGATGGAATCACATATACGTTGAACACGAAGGTACGTCCCAGCAACACGACCAGCATCACCGCGATCACTGTCAGCAGATAGCCGCGAATTTCGCTCCAAACGGAGGGCTTTCGCGCATATCTCCTCGACTGGCCACGCGCTTTTTTGCTATGACGCCCCACCATCACATCCTTTCCGACCGATAACGCAACACCATAGTCCTCAAACCATGCCGTTACCTACGCATGTTTGAGCTCAGCTGTCACACCAGCGGTTCGCGCACGTCCAGTTCACAGGCGATGCCGGTTTCCTTGCGGGCCCATTCGGCCGCCTGCAGTGCGGCGATGTTCCATAATGCGCACGGCACTCCGCCAAGGTCCGGATGCGATGCCCAGAATGTGAGGTCATCAGCGTATGCGGTGATGACCGATTCTTCCGTGACTGGCATAATCGTGTGGTACAGGCGGTCCGCAAGCGTGGCCACGAATTCGTTGGCCGCGGCGAACGTGTCGATGAGATGCTGTTCGGCGGTCACCGGCGGGCCGACCAGCTCCCAGGATTCGACATCCGTGGCGCTCCAATGCGCGGCTTCGCCGTCCACTTCACGCTGCAAAGAGACGAACAGCCTGGCGAACTCATCCGAAGTCAGTCCCGTAACCCGGCGTCGGGTTGACAATTCAATCGGAGTCATCAGATACCGTTCCTTTCGCTTCGTTCATTCCGTTGTTTCGCTGCTTGGATTTGCTGCCAGCCGGCACAAAGCCCATCTCGCACACCTCACGATAGCCCAAACTACCGGCATGGCCATGATTGCCAGCCCTACGACCAGTAGCCATGAGGAGCCGGCGTAATGGCCTCATCGAGCATTGTCGGATGATTCGCGTGGCCCACAATCGAGACAGTATCGGTTTCCGTTCGGTTCGTGCGGCCAGACTATCGCCCGTTCTTGCCGATTGCCTGTGAGCAGGTTCGGATAGACTGGCGCGAGAACAATGCGAGAAAGAGGCAAGGATGACCCGGAAACAGTCGCAACAGCACGACGCACAACGCAAACCGTCCTGGCGCGTACGCTGGAAAACCATGAGCCGAGCCGTGGGCATGGAAATCCGCGAACACAAAAGCTCATTCGCGGTCTATGTGGTGCTGCGCATGCTGGTGCTCGCCATGGCAATACTCCAGTTCTTTAACGGCGACTACGAAAATGTGTTCCTGTGCATCCTGACGTTGCTGCTGCTGTTGGCGCCGGCGTTCATCCAGGTGCAGTTCCGCATCGAGCTGCCTTCGGTGCTGGAAGTCATCGTGCTGGTGTTCGTGTTCTCGGCTGAGATTCTTGGCGAGATCAGTTCGTTCTATGAGATCTTCCCGTTCTGGGACACGGTGTTGCATACGATGAACGGCTTCCTCGCTGCGGCGATCGGCTTCTCGCTGGTCGACCTGCTCAACCGGTCCGACCGGGTGAAGTTCGAGCTTTCGCCCCTGTATCTGGCGATCGTGTCCTTCTGCTTCTCCATGACCATCGGCGTGATCTGGGAGTTCTTCGAATTCGGCATGGACCAGTTGTTCGGGTTCGACATGCAGAAGGACGCCATCGTGCATTCCATCAGCTCGGTGATGCTCGACCCCACGCACACCAACCATGCGATTCGCATCAACGACATTACCCAGGTCACGGTCAATGGCCAAGACCTGGGCCTCGGCGGCTACCTCGACATCGGTCTGATCGACACGATGGAGGATCTGGTCGTCAACTTCATCGGCGCGGTCGTGTTCTCCGTGTTCGGTTTCCTGTACGTGAAGAACCGCGGCAAGAAGGACTCCATCATCAGTCGTTTCGTGCCACGCCGCAAGTCCGCCGACCGCGATTACCTGCGACTGGTGATTGATGGCGGGAGCCGGGAAAGTCATACAAATATGAGAGATACAGTAATCGAACAAACGTTCGACTGCCCTGATAAACTGGATGCATAATTTAGCGACGACAACGACATGATTTACAGACGCCCGAAAAAAGAAAGGCGATCTCATGACTGGCGAGGAACTGAAGCAGCAGATTGCTTTGTATGAGAGCGCGGACCACACCGTGCACCTCGATGTGAAGGTAGACGAGGACACGGTGTGGCTTAACAGACAGCAATTGGCCTTGCTGTTTGGCCGCGATATCAAAACAATCGGCAAGCATGTCGGCAATGCATTAAGGGAAGAGCTCAATGGATTTTCAGTTGTCGCAAAATTTGCGACAACTGCATCTGACGGTAAGACATACCAAGTCGAGCATTACAACCTGGATATGATCCTGTCGGTCGGATACCGCGTCAAATCCAAGGAAGGCATCTATTTCCGGCGATGGGCCAACTCAGTTCTGAAGCAGCATCTCGTTGATGGTTATACCATCAATCGCAAGCGGCTTGACGCACTTCACGCCGTCGTCAAGGTGCTATCGAGGTCCACCGAACCGGAAATTGCTGGCACCGCCGAGATCTTGGAACGATATTTGCCGAGTCTTGTGCTGCTTAACGACTATGACACAGGCAATGTCCCTATACCCAAGGGCGACGAGTCCCAGTGGGTCTTGACCTATGAGGACGCGATGCTGTTCATCCGGTCGATGCCGTATATGCCAATCACTGTTGTGTTTGCGAACTCCTTCGCTCATGGTGCCGAAAATGCATACATTTGGTTATTCGCTGTTTGCGGTGGGGCGTGCATGGGTTAGTGTTTCGGGTTCGATTCCCTGTCAGAAAAAATAATCGAGTGCGGGATTACGGCCGGTAAGGCTCCTGTCGTGGATGCGGATGCGCGCCGGTCTTACGGTGGTGCTTTCCCGAAACGTGGATTGCACGAGGTGTGGGACGGCACGCGGATTCGGCCGTTTTCCGCCCGCCGTCCCACAGCGCTCGCTATGAACGGTTGTGGATAATCATGGAGCTGTAGCGGAAATCGGCGTTATTCCGCGGTTTCGACAGTTAATAGAACAAATAGAACAAATAGAACAGCCAGCTTAGGCACGGCGCGGCAAATGGCGCAAACCGGCCGCGATAGTAGTAGCGTGGTGCATACCAGTACAACCATGCGAGGAGAACAGCCATGATCAATGAGGAATACAAGGCCATGCTTGGCGGCAAGTCCGTGATTCGCGAGCTGAGCGAGTACGCCACGAGCCGCGGTGCCGAAATCGGCTACCAAAACGTGTTCGATTACAGCCTTGGCAATCCCTCGGTGCCGGCTCCGAAATCCTTCACCGACGCCATGGTCGACCTCTACGAAAACGGCGATCCGGTGGCCATCCACGGCTACTCCCCCTCGCTCGGTATCCCATCCGTCAAGGACGCGATCGCCGAAAACCTCAACGAACGTTTCGGCATGGCATACACCGGCAACCACATCTTCCCGACCACGGGCGCGGCGGGCGCGCTGTCCCACGCGATGCGTGCGGTGACCAAGCCGGGCGATGAGATCATCACCTTCGCCCCCTACTTCCCCGAATACCAGCCGTACGTCAAGGGCGCCGGCGCCAAGCTGACCATCGTGCCGGCCGACACCGAGAACTTCCAAATCAACTTCGACGCATTCGAGGCTGCACTTAACCCGAACGTGCAGGTCGTGCTTATCAACACCCCGAACAACCCGTCCGGCGCGGTGTATTCAGCGGACACGCTCAAGCGTCTGGCCGCGATCCTGACCGCCAAGCAGGTCGAATACGGCCACGATATCTTCCTGATCAGCGACGAACCGTACCGCGAAATCGTGTTCGACGGCGCCACCCAGCCCTACCCGGCCAGCTTCTACGCGAACTCGCTGACCTGCTACTCGTGGTCGAAGTCGCTGAGCCTGCCTGGCGAACGCATCGGCTATGTCGCGGTGAATCCCACAGCCACCGACGCCGACCTGCTCGTGCCCATGATGGGCCAGATCTCGCGCGGCACCGGCCACAACTGCCCGCCGAGCTCGATTCAGCTGGGCGTGGCCAAGGTCATCGACCAGACCGCCGATCTCAACGTCTACGAGACGAACATGAACCTGCTCTACGATGCGCTGACCGGCATCGGCTTCGACGTGGTACGCCCCGGCGGCACGTTCTACATCTTCCCCAAGGCGCTGGAGGACGACGCCGTGGCGTTCTGCATGAAGGCCAAGGAATACGACCTGATTCTTGTGCCGTCCGACAGCTTCGGCGTGCCCGGATACTTCCGCATGGCCTACTGCATCGACACGGAGAAGGTCAAGCGCTCGATCCCCGTGTTCGAAAAGTTCGCCCACGAGGTGTACGGCCTGTAAACACGGACCGCAAGTAACAAACACAAGAAAGGGGTTGCCATGGAATACACCGAAGACGCCGATCGTCGCGAACTGCTGCTGCACAGCGCCTATGACTCCGATACGGTCCGGGCCATGGAGCGACCCCTGCTGGACAAAGGCGTGCCGCTGATGCGCATGGCCGCCCAGGCCGCGGCCCACATGGCGGCCGGTATGCTGGACGACGAGGATCTGGCGCTGGAGGACACGTCGATCGTGCTGCTGGCCGGGGCCGGAGACAATGGTGGCGATGGTCTGTTCGCGGCCGCCGCGCTGGCCCAGGAGGGCGCGAACGTCACCGCCATCGCCGTGGGCCGGTCGTTGCATGAGGCCGGATTCGCCTCATTCGTGCGCGCCGGAGGCAAGGTGCTGGTGCTTGATCCCGCGGCTGATATTCCCGGTTGCGCGTCCGGGTTTTCCGCCGGTGAGGCCGGCGAGCGATTGCAGACCGCCATCGCCGTGGCCAGGAAATCGCATCTGATCATCGACGCGATGACCGGCATCGGCATCCAAGGCTCGCTACGCGGCATCCCCGCCGCACTCGCCTCCGCCCTTGGTCTCGACGGCGAGGCTCCCGATGAGCCCGCCCTGCCAAACCGTGAGTCGTCAGGCGATTTTCCGCTGGTACTTGCCGTGGATACGCCATCCGGCGTCGGTGTGAACGATGGTTCTCTGCCCGGCCCGTACATTCCGGCCACGGTCACGGTCACGTTCGGCGCGATGAAGCCGTGCGCGGTGCTGCCGCCCGCCACGTTCGCCTGCGGCCGTATCGAGTTGCTCGATTTCGGATTCGATATCGACGACAAGGATCCGGACGTCGAGGTGGTGGATAATTCGTTCGCGTCCGACGCGGTCCGTCTCCCCAGGTTCGAGGATTCCAAATACTCCCGGGGCGTGGTTGGTCTGGTGACCGGCTCGCAGCGCTACCCCGGTGCCGCCGTGCTCACCGCCAGCGCCGCCGCCCGCGCGAACACCGGCATGGTCCGGTATCTGGGCCCGGAGCGCGCGCAGAACATGGTGCTCGCCGCACTGCCGGAAGCCGTGATCGGCAAGGGACATGTGCAGTCCTGGGTCGTGGGGTCCGGCGTGCCCGAGGCTAGCGTCGAGGGCACCGACGGCGATATGCAGCGGGACACCATCGCCGCATTGCTCAAGCATTACGCGCTCGGCAGCGAGGATGAGAACAAGGACGCCTACGACATGCCGCCAATCGTGGTGGATGCCGGCGCACTCGACCTGCTGCCGGAGCGTGTGCCCGGCCAGGTGGTGATCACGCCACATGCCGGCGAGATGGCGAAACTGCTCAACCGGTTCGAAACCGCCGCCAGCACCGCGGAGCATGCCGATTCGCACGAGCCGTACACCGCCGACGACGTGCGGTTGAACCCGTTGGCCAGCGCGAAGCGTGCCCACGAGCTCACCGGCGCCACCGTATTGTTGAAGGGCGCGGTGACCATCGTGGTGGATGAGGACCACGTCTATGCGTCGGGTAGCGCACCGGCCTGGCTGGGCACCGCCGGCGCGGGCGACGTGCTGGCCGGTCTAACCGGCGCCCTGCTCGCCCAGCAGGATGACGTGGCCGCCACGGGCGAGACCGTGGCCTCGGCCGCCTACCTGCATGGCCTGGCGGCGGCGATCGCCTCCGAATCCGAGCAACAAGGCTGGCAGGAGCCGGAACTGATCGGCCGCGAGCATCGCCAGCGCTTCATGACGCTCGGCCACCCGATTGTGGCCGGCGACGTGGCCCACGCCATCCCCGAAGCCATCGCCGACGTCATCGCATGATTCCGTACGTTGGCTCCCCTCAGAGAGGGGAGCCAACGTATGAAACCCCCTATACTAAATCGCAGACCCCACTCAACGGCCCCAACAACACAAGGAGCATCATGGCCAACTCCCCCATCACCGACGTGATTTTCGACTTCTGCGGCGTGCTGCTGGACTGGAACACCCGCGCATGCCTGGAAGGCCGATTCCCCGATGAGATCGTGGAACGCATCTGCGCCGACGACGACCCCTGCGGCTTCTTCCGCTACGAGGACCGCATGGACACCGGCGAGGATTTCGCGGACATCTACCCGGATGTGGTACGCGAACAAGGCCAGGAACTCGCCGACATCTTCAAGTTCTACATCGGCCACTACGCGGACGCGCTGCCCCGCACGCTTCCGGGCATGGTCGAGCTGCTGGCGGATTTGAAGGCCCACGGCTACGGCGTATGGGGTCTGACCAACTGGTCGCATGAGACCTTCCACCTGGCCTTCGAGAAGTACCCGCGCCTTGAACAGCTGTTGCAGGGCACCGTGGTCTCCGGCGTGGAGAAGATGCATAAGCCGAACGCCGACATCTACGAGCTGGCCCTGACCCGTTTCGGCCTCACGGCCGAGCGCTGCGTGTTCTTCGACGACACCGCCAAGAACATCGTCGGCGCCAACGAGGTCGGCATCCACGGCATCCTCTTCGAGAACGCGTTGCAGGCACGCGAATCGCTCGCAGAACTCGGCGTACGTCTGTAAGTCGCCAAACGTTGCATCGCGGCAGTTGAAGTCTATGGACCCGTCCTTGACGACGGTGACCGGCCGTGTGGCGACTATCCCTAGCGATATAAATAGACTTTATGACACTGCTGCAGCTGAAATACATCGTCAAAATCGTCGAGTGCGGCTCGATGAACGAGGCCTCCCATGCCCTGTACGTCTCCCAGCCGGCCCTGAGCTCGTCGGTCAAGGAATTGGAGAACGAGCTGGGCATCGAGATCTTCACCCGCTCCTCGCAGGGCATCGCCCTGACCGTGGACGGCGCGGAATTCCTGACCTACGCCCGCCAAGTGCTCGACCAGGCCGACCTGCTCGAAGAGCGCTATAAGCATGCCAAACCGCGCAAGCAGCTGTGCCAGGTCTCCACCCAGCACTACATGTTCGCCGTCGAGGCGTTCGTGGAGATGATCAACTCCATCAAGTCCGACGAATACGAGTTCACCATCCGCGAGACCCGCACGCGCGACATCATCAACCAGGTCGCCAACATGCAGTCCGAAATCGGCATCATCTACCTGTCCGATTTTAACAAGGACGTGATCGGCAAGCTCCTGCGCGAGAAGCACCTCGAATTCCACCCGCTCTTCCGCGCGCCGCTGCACGTGTTCATCTCGCGCAACAACCCGCTGGCCGCCAAGAAGGTCATCACCATGGAGGACCTGAAACCTTATCCGTTCATCCAGTACGAGCAGGGCGAGGAAGGCTCGTTCTACTTCTATGAGGAAGCGGTCTGGCCGGAGTACTCCCCCAAGCAGATCAACGTGACCGACCGCGCCACGATCCTGAACTTCATCATCGGCCTCAACGGCTACACGGTGTGCACCGGCATCGACAACGGCGACCTCAACAACGAGAAGATCGTCACCGTGCCGCTCGACACCGACGAAACGATGTTGGTCGGCTGGATCACGAACGAGCGTTCCAAGCTCTCCAAGGCCGCCGAAACCTATCTCGACAAGCTCAAGTCCGTAGTCTCCGACCACGGCTACAAGCTCATTGATTAGGAGTAAGTAAAACAGGCATGGTCAGCAGTGAGATATACTGCGATTAAGCCAACCCCGCTGGGGAAATGGAAGTAAGGGCCGGCTCCTGAGTATCTCAGGGGCCGGCTTTTGCGCTATTGAGACTGACTGGCAAAACCAGTTTGATGGCCTCCGACTACTTGGCCAAGATTACCGACGCGGCGGCTGTCGCGGCGAAGCCTTTGAGCACTTCAATCATCACGTCGCGATCTTCGACATCAATGTTGCGGGCCGCGGCGAGCATAATCGGCAGTGACTGTGTCAAATGCGAAGTGAGGTCGCCGAATGTGTCGTATCCGCCAGCCTCGAAGATGGCAAACAGGTTTTCGATGAACTTGCGGCGATGCTCGTCGTCGTATTTTGCCATCCATCCGTTGATCGTGCGTGCCAGGTATTGCGCGCTACTTGTCAGTCCATCAGCCTGTACGAATTGGCCATGATCGACTTGCCAGTGCAATGCGAAATGCTGCATGATGCTGGCACCGTCGCTGCTGACCACCGTATAGCCGTCTTCCACATGCTCACGAGTCTCAAACAGCATGCCGATGATCGACGAGCCCGGTACCGATTTATGGATCTTCGACGCAATGCGTACGTACCCGTCCTCATCGAAGAACACCTCATCGAATCCAGGCCCATCGTGCGAATATACGACCGTGATACGTTCCTGAATCTCGCTAGGCACATTGGCCGCCGCATACACCGCCAGATTGCCGCCTTTGGAATGGCCGCCGACCATAATCGGCCCGGCCCAATGGCCAGCCAGCTCGGTCAGATAACGCGCGGCGGCCTCCTGCGAGGCGACCGGGCGGCGGAACGCCATCATGAAGTCCTCTTTCCACCCGACGATTGAGCTGTCGGTACCGCGAAAAGCCACATAGAGCGTGCCGTTACCCAGTTCGAACACGCAGGCCGAGAACTGCTTGGTGGTTGCAGCATCGAATTCGTCCACGTATGCGCCCACGCGTAGGTTCCTCCAACGTGGGCTCTCGCTCATCGCACGTAACAGATCGACATTCATCGAAGGCGACCACACCTTGCCGAACATGTCGTCATAGCATTCGGCACGCAGCAAATCGTGAATCGGAACCGTGGCGATCATGCCGTCGGCGGTCTCTGCATTCTCGTGATAGCGCGGCACGTTATCCGGCATGCGAGCATAGGCCAACTGGGACAAAGCGAGGCTATCCGCCTCGGTGAACGGCAGTTCGGCGAAAGTGTCGAAATGTTGCCGAATATCGTCGGTGATGTTCCCCATAGCGGCCTTCCTTGTTCGAATGCAACGAACCTACGGTAATTCTACGCCGAGCGGGTTTTCATCACAGGCGAGTCGGTCCCAGAGTTTAGAACCCTATCTCGCTTTCAAGGGAGCTGATTTGGCCTTCTGGAGACATTTATCTCCGTTTCAAGAGGCTGTTCATCCGTCATATCCCGAGTATGAGCGGCGTCACCCCAACGTCATTCCGCCATTTTCATGCTGCTTCTACTTGGGCATCAGCATCTCGGCGGTCTTCTTCATTACCTTGCGACAACTTGTTCGCTTTGCTGTCCAGATGATGCTCGATGCCGAAGTAACTGCATATCCCCACGAGCGCAAACAGCCCTATATCAACTAACCAGTTCATAGCACGCTCCTTGCCAAAGCTTTTGCCTTAATATGGTGCTGCTGTTCATGGAACGTAATAAAAAAAGCGGGCTCGCAAGCCCGCTTTTGGTTTTTAGATTGAAGACGATCAGGCGCCGTATTCCTCAAGGTAGGCGGCGGCGCGCTGCTGGATGTCGTGGCTGAGCAGCGGGGTGCCGTCGGGGTTCTTCATCTTGGCGGCGGCGTCGAAGATCTCGCGCACGTTGGCGATGGAGAGCACCGGGAAGCCGAATTCGGCTTCCACGGCCTTCACGGCGGACATGTCGGAGTCCTTGGTCTTCTCCATGCGGTCCACGGAGAGCACGAGACCCACGACCTCGACGTTCGCCTCGGCCTTGAGTTTGGGGATGACTTCGCGCACGGCGGTGCCGGCGGTCATCACGTCGTCCACGAGCAGCACCTTCATGCCGTCGGTCAGCGGGGTGCCAACCATCCAGCCGCCGTCGCCGTGGTCCTTCTTCTCCTTGCGGTCGAAGGTGTATCCGACGGTCATGTTGTGGCCGGCGGTCAGCGCGATCGCGGTGGACACGGCCAGCGGAATGCCCTTGTAGGCGGGGCCGAACACGGTGTCGATGTTGCGGGGAATCGTGTTGTGCACGATGGCCTGGCTAATCTTTTCGGCGTAGAACGCGCCGAGCGCGGCGATCTTCTTGCCGTCGTCGAAGGCGCCGGCGTTGATGAAGTACGGGCTCTTGCGGCCGGACTTCAGCGTGAAGTCGCCGAACTTCAGCGCGTTGGATTCCAACAGGAATTCAGTGAAGCGATGTGCGAGTGTTTCTGCCATGATGTTCCTTACCTCCAAGTCTGTCCTGCGGCCAGTTTAGCAGCGAGTTCGGGACGGCTGTCCAACAGGTCGTCGAGTTCGCGGGCGACGCGCAGCGGGGCCACCGGGTCGAAGAGCGCGGCCGCACCCACTTCGACGGCGTTCGCGCCGGCGTACAGGTATTCGAGCGCCTTCTCGCCGCTGTCGATGCCGCCGAGGCCGATGATCGGAATCTCCGGCAGTGCGGTGCGCACCCGATAGACGGCTGCCAGGCCGACCGGCAGCACGGCCGGGCCGGATACGCCGCCGGTGACGTTGGCGATGATCGGCTTGCCGGTGCGAATGTTAATGCGCATGCCTTTGAGCGTGTTGATCATGCTCAACGCGTCGGCGCCATGTTCCACGGCCGCGCGCGCCGGCACGGTGATGTCGGTGACGTTCGGCGTGAGTTTGACGATCATCGGCTTGTCGGTCATCGGGCGCAGCCGGTCCATAAGATTGGCGAGGGCCACCGGGTCGGTGCCCACGCTCATGCCGCCGGCGGAAACGTTCGGGCAGCTGACGTTGATTTCCAGCATGTCCGCGTCGGAGTCGGCGAGCTTTTCCACGACCGCCGCGTAATCGTCATCGCAATGTCCGGCGACATTGGAGATGACGAACGCGCCCGCGGCCTTGAGCTTGGGCAGGTCCTCGGCCAAGTAATGGTCGATGCCGGGATTCTGCAGGCCCACGGCGTTGATGTTCGCGGCCGGCGATTCGGCGGTGCGCGGCGAGGGATTACCTTCCCACGGTACGGGCGAGGCGCCCTTGGTGCATACGGCGCCGAGCTGGCTGACGTCGTAGAACCAGCGGACGGCGGCGTACTGGAAGGTGCCGGAGGCGGTGCCGACCGGATTCTTCCATTCCAGACCGGCCACCTTGGTGTGGTGCTTCCACACGTGGGGCTCGTACAGGTTGATGTGGTTGTCGCCGCCCTGCGCGGACTGGTTGTTTGCGCTCATCGTCACTTCCCCCATCCGAGCTGTTCGCGGGTGAACACGGGTCCGTCGGAGCAGACCTTGAGGCGGCCGTCCACGGTGTCGATGGTGCACAGCACGCAGGTGCCATAGCCGCAGCCCATGCGCTGTTCCATGCTCAGCTGCGCGGGGATGCCGCGTTCGGCGGCCCAGTCGGCCACGGCCTTCATCATAGGCAGCGGTCCGCAGGACAGAATGATCGGCTTGCGATCGTAGGCCTTCAGGTCGTCGCCTTGTTCCAGTTTGTTGAGCAGGTCGACCACGTTGCCTTCGGCGTCGTCGATGCTCCACGACCAGTCCGCGTACCGGGAGACGTATTCCTCGGCGAAGTGGTCGTTGCGGTAACCGAATACGGCGGTGGCAAAGGAGGCGTCGTGTTCGGCGAGCTTTTGCGCGGCGTAGATTAGCGGGGGCACGCCGAGTCCGCCGCCGACAAGAATGTAGTTGGCGTCTTCCTTGAGGTTGAAGCCGCGGCCGAGCGGGCCGAGCACGTCGACGGTGTCGCCGGCCTGCAGTCCTGCCAACTGTTCGGTGCCGTGTCCCACGACGGCGAAGATCACGCTGACTTCGTCGCCGTCGACTTCGCTGACGCCGAACGGACGCGGCATGAGCATGAAGTCGTCGTGCGTGAACAGGTTGACGAACTGGGCGGGCTTGGCATGGGAGGCGATGAACGGGTCGCGGAACGTCAGTCGCATCACGCGGTCGGTCAGTTCCGTAACCTGCGTGATTCCGACGTTGTGGCGCGGCGGGAAGAATCCGGCCGCAGTCGCTTCCGTAACCACATCATGGGTGGGGGTGAAAGTTGTCATTTCATTCCTATTCAGCACATCAAGCTCCCCCTATCAGGGGAGCGGTCAACCGCAGGTTGACTGAGAGGTAGTTAAACACACTCGGCTCCGGTTTCCAGCCCACACTCACGTATAGCCCACAGCCGGACAATCTACCTACCTATATACGGCAACCCGCAGATTATCGCGCATGTCGAGCGCCGCCTGGCGCGCGCTGCTCGCCACAAGGTCCAGCGCCTCGTCGGCGGTCATGGATTCGGAGTACTTGCCGCTCTTCTTCCATGCGCCGATAATGCCGCGCGACGAGTTGACGATGGCGCCGCTGCCCTGCTTGTCGAACATGCCTGCCACGTCCGCGGCCGTGCCGCCCTGCGCACCGTAGCCCGGCACGAGGAAGAACGTGTGCGGCATGCGCGCGCGCAACGCCTTGCCTTCCTCGGGGTGGGTGGCGCCGACCACCGCGCCCACGCGGGAGTAGCCGTGGCTGCCGATGGTCTCGGCGCCCCATCCTTCCACAAGATCGGCCACGTGCTCGTAGACCTTCGTGCCGTCGGCCAGATCGAGCATCTGCAGTTCGCTGGAGGACGGGTTGGAGGTGCGCACGAGCACGAAGATGTCCTTGTCGGCTTCGGCGGCGGCCTCGACGAACGGGGTGATGCCGTCGGTGCCGAGATACGGGTTGACGGTCACCGCATCCTCATGCCACGGGTCGAAGTCGCCCACGCCGTTCAGGTGGTGGGCGTAGGCGGCTGCGGTGGAGCCGATGTCGCCACGCTTGATGTCGCCGAGCACGTAGAGGCCCTGCTGGGCCGCGTATTCGCAGGTCATCGTGTAGATGTCCACGCCGGCGGGGCCGAGCGCCTCGTACATGGCGATCTGCGGTTTGACGGCGGGCACGATGTCGGCGATGGCGTCAATGATCGTGCGGTTGTATTCGAAGTAGGCGACGGCCAGCTGCGCGGATTCGACTTCCTCCGGGGATTCGACCGAGTCACGCACCTCGTCGGCAAAGCTCGCCACGACCTGCGGCGGCACCAGCGCCTCAGTGGGGTCAAGGCCCACGACGCTGGGGTTCTGAGTGTTGTCAATCGCTTCGATCAGGCGATCCATGCTGCTCCTTGTGTTATCTACAGACGGCTGAACATCAGCTGGGAGCCGATGATTGTGGCGAGGGGGCGTCCGGTGACCTGCCAGCCGCCGAACGGGGTGTTACGAGCCTTGGAGTGGAACTGTTCGGGGTCCACGGTCCATTCCTCGGCGGCGTTGAGCACCACGAGGTCGACATTGTCGGCGTCATCCACGCGGCTCAAGTCGAGCAGTCGGTTGACGCCTTCACGCTGCGGCTGAGCGTCGCTCTCCCCCGCAATCACGCCATCCGGATCATCCCCGGTGGGCGCGGGTTCGGCGTAGTCCTCGACCAGCGCGGCCACGTCGGTTGGCACATGCCCCATGAGTTCGGCAGGTCCAACGGACATGAGCTCGATCAGACGCTCATCGGAAATGAAGCCGCCGTCGACGAGCACCTTGTGGCACACGCCGTACGCGCATTCCAGTCCGATGATGCCGTTGGGCGCCTCAAGGAAGCCGAGTTCCTTCTCTGCCAACGTGTGCGGCGCATGGTCGGTAGCCAGCAGATCCACGGTGCCGTCGGCGATGGCCGCGATGGTGGCTTTGCGGTCCGCTTCGGAGCGCAGTGGCGGATTCATCTTGGCGAGCGTGCCGTACTTGAGCAGCGCCTCGTCGCTCAACGCCAGATAGTGCGGCGCGGTCTCGCAGGTAATCGGCAGTCCTTCGGCCTTGGCCCTGCGAATCGCCTCGAACGAGATGGCAGTGCTCACATGCTGGAAGTGCACGTGGACACCGGTGCGGCGGGCCGCTTCGATATCGCGGGCCACGATCTTGAGCTCGGTGTCTTCCGGAATGCCGGGCACGCCAAGCTCGCGGGAAACGGGGCCTTCGTTCACGGCACCTGTATCGTGATGCTCGCAATGCTCGATCAGGTACAGGTCGGAGGCCTTGACGTTCTCCAGCACCTGGTCCAGGATCTCCGGCGTCACAGCGGAACCGTCGTCGCTGATTGCGGTGATGGGGTGCGTGAGCATGGCCGGCGTCTTGGCGTCGTCCTCGAATCCGGGCACGTACTTGAGCCAATCGGCAACGTCGCTTGCCTCATGACCGGCGCGATCCTTGGACGCGCACACGCACAGATCGTAACGAACCGGCAATTGAACGTCATGCGCAGTATCGTACTGCTGCAGGAAGTCGATGACGTTGTCGAAGCCGGCATCCAGAACCTCTTTTGCACCGGTCGCTTCCGGGCCAGACACGGTCTGCCCATCCAGTGCCGGCAACGTGTTCGGCATGATGAGCACGTTCGTGTATCCGCCGGATGCGGACGCACGGCAGCCGGAGACCATCGATTCCTTGTAGGTCTGGCCGGGATCGCGGAAGTGGACGTGTGGGTCTTCGAAACCGGGGGCCACGGTCAGGCCGGTGGCGTCGATGTCGGCGCCGTCAGCCACGGCGGAGGTGTCGGCGAAGTAGGCGGCAGCGGTCCCGGGCACCACGAGGTCGATGACCTCGCCGGTGTTCCAGACCTTGATGTTGCGTAGGGTGATGCTCACAGTTTGGCTTCCTCGTCGCAGTAGTCGCAGCGGTATTCGAGCCGCTCGGAGTGCACGAGGTGGAACATCTGCTTGATGCCGGGCTCGGCGGTGGTCACGCAGCGCGGGTTCACGCAGGAAATCACGCCGACGATGTGCTCGGGCAGGTTCGGCTGCTTCTTTTCGACGATCTTGCCGCCGCGCACCACGTCCACGGTGGCCTGGCGGGCCACGAAGCCGAGCACGTCGAGGTCGATGTCCTTGTCATCTTCGATTTTGATGATGTCCTTGGAGCCGTAACGCTTGGAGTCGGCGTTCATGATGAGCGCAAGCTTGGTTTTGGCCGGGTCGATTTTCAGGTATTCGAGAACCTTCAGCGAGGTTCCGGCCGGCACATGGTCGATAATGATGCCGTTCTGAATGCTGGTGACTTCCATCAGGCCTGAACCTCCTTGGGGTTGAGCGGTTCGTATCCGGGCAGTTCGTCGCCCACCACGGTGCTTTCGAGGGCCATGCGCACGAGCATGCCGTTCTTGACCTGTTCGAAGTAGGCGGCACGCGGGTCGTCGTCCACGTCCACGGCGATTTCGTTGACGCGCGGCAGCGGGTGAAGCACGGCCATGGACGGCTTGGCGAGCTGCAGCTTCTCTTCGTCGAGAATGTAGGTGTCGCGCAGGCGCAGGTAGTCGTCTTCGTTGAAGAAGCGTTCCTTCTGTACGCGGGTCATGTACAGCACGTCGAGGTCGCCGATCACGGAGGCCAGGTCGCGCACTTCCACGTAGGAGCAGCTGTCGGTGGCGTTGATGCGGTCGATCACGTACTGCGGGGTCTTGAGCTCGTCCGGGCTGATGAGCACGAAGCGCACGTTGCCGAAGCGGCACAGGGTCTCGATCAGGGAGTGCACGGTGCGGCCGAAGGTCAAATCGCCGCACAGTCCCACGGTCAGGTCGGTGATGCGGCCGAAGCGCGACTGCAGCGTGGCCAGGTCGGCCAGCGTCTGCGTGGGGTGCATGTGGCCGCCGTCGCCGGCGTTGATTACCGGCACGGATGCGGCGCGGGAGGCCACCAGCGCGGCACCCTCCTTCGGGTGACGGATGGCGACCACGTCCACGTAGTTGGACACGGTCTTCAACGTGTCGGCGATGGATTCGCCCTTGGTCACGGAGGCCAGCTGCGCGCCGGCGAATCCGATGACCTTGCCGCCGAGACGTAACATTGCGGTCTCAAAGCTCAGGCGCGTACGGGTGGAGGGCTCGTAGAACAGCGTGGCCAGCACTCGCCCATCGCAGGTATGGGCAATCTCTTTGCGGTGGGAATCGATGTATTCGGCCTTATGCAGCAGGTCGAGAATCTGGTTTGTAGACAGGCCGTCCAGCGTTACGACGCTTTTGCCGACCATTGGCGTTTCTTCAGACAAGGCTCACCTTTTCGCTCGTGGTTTTCAGGTGGCCACCCTTGCGTGACCTAATCTAACTTACGCCATTTTTCGGACAGCCGCATTCACCGAGTGTCCACCTGAAAATCCAACGAATATGCTGCCTTATCGCTGCGCGCGGCGTCGATTTCGTTCCAGTCGCGGTGCGATCACGTGCATACGCGGGCGAGGGGCGGTTTGCGGCTGCTGCGTTGCGGCGGAGGCCGTGGCGGTGGTTGCCGCAGCCGCCTCGCCTTCGGTCTGCCCATAGAACAAGCGCTGGCATACGTCACGGCATTTGCGCATCACGGCCAGCAGGTCGTTCTCGAAATGCTGGCCGCGGTGGGCGCCGTAGCCGAGGTAGACGGCGATGCCGCCCAGCGAATAGATGTCATCAGGCAGAATATCGGCCTGGTTGGCGCGCCCGCTCCACAGATAGCTGCCGTTGCGGGCCGCGGTGCACAACGTCCATGCCTTGCGCAGCTGAATCGCATCGATAGCGCTGATGAGCTTCTTGGCCTCCAGCACGTCCAATGCCTCCAATGTGCCGTTGACGCGCAGATCTTTGATATCGCCGGCGTGCTGGAGCTGCATGAGTTGCACGGTCCATTCCACGTCAGACAGACCGCCCTTGCCGAGCTTCAGATGACGTTCTCGACGCACGCCGCGCGGCAGACGCTCGGCTTCCATGCGGGCCTTGAGCTTGCGGATGTTCTGCAATTCGGCCTCGGTCAGCTCCGTGGTCGGGTAGCGCAACGGGTCGGCGATGTTGATTAGGAAGTCCCGCGCCAGTTCAGCGTCGCCGGCCGCGTACCGGGCGCGCAGCAGCGCCTGGCGCTCCCAGGTCGAAGCCCAGGATTCGTAGTATTCCTCGCAGGAGGCATAGGAGCGCACGAGCGGGCCGTTCTTGCCTTCCGGGCGCAGGTCCAGGTCGAGTTCGATCTTGGGTTCCAGCGTCGTCGGTCCTTGCAGGATGTTGCGCAGGTCTTCCACGACCTTCTTGGCGAAGGCGTTGGCTTGGCCGTCGTCGGCATCGTCGGCCGGACGGTAGATGAGAATGGCATCCGCATCGGAGCTGAAGTTCACTTCGCGCCCGCCGTAACGGCCCATGGCGATGACGGTGATGCCGGCCGGCGCGGTTTCGACGCCGAACTCGGCGATCTGGTGGCGCACGGCCCAGGTCAGGGAGGCATCGATGATCGCGTCATACACGTCGGTCATGGCCTTGAGACTGTCGGAGTCGCTGATCACACCGCTCATCCAAGACAGGCCGATGCGTTCGATTTCGTGGCGGCGCATGGCGCGCATGGAGGTGGCGAACTCGTTGATGTTCGAGCCGAAACGTTCCAGCGCCGAGCCGGTCTGCACGTCCAAGGCCTCGCGCGTGCGGGCCTGCAGATTGTCGTCGTCGCCAAGCCAGCTGATCGATTCGACCGACTTGTTGAGCGCGTCGCCCAGGAATCGTGAGTTGGACAGGATGTGGCACAGGCGCTGGGCGGCGGAGGTGGAGTCGCGCAGGAAGCCGAGGTAGCCGGATTCGGTGCCGAAGTTCTCCTCCAGTTTGCGCCAGTTGAGCAGGCCCATGTCCGGGTTCTGGCCCTCGCCCAGCCACTGCAAGACGGCGGGCAGAATGATGCGGTTGATTTTGGCCGCGCGCCCCACGCCGGCGGTGAGCGCCTGCACGTGGCGGATGGCGGCGTCCGGGTCGCCGAAACCGATGGATTCGAATCGTTCCTGTGCTGCCTCGACGCTCAGGACGATCTGGTCGTTCTCCATCTGGGCGTTGACCGGCAGCATCGGGCGATAGTAGATGTCGAGGTGCAGGTGGCGTACTTCGCGGCGGGTGTCGTCGTACTTGTCGACGAGTTCTTCCGGGTGCAGGCCGAATGCGCGGGCGAGTCGGCGCAGCTCCTGGTTCTGGTTGAGCTCGTCCACGTCGATGTCGCGCTTCTTTTCGAGGCCTCCGACCGAGGCCCGGCCGAGGTCCGGGAACAGGTGCGTGCGCTTCAGGGACCAGATCTGCTGGCGATGTTCCATCACGCGCTCGAAGCGGTAGTCCTGGGACATGCGCACGGCCTGCTTGCGCGAGACATAGCCGCCTTCGGACAGGCGCTGCAGCGAGTCGAGCGTGTTGCTGGTGCGCAGCGATTCGTCGGTGCGGCCGTGTACGAGCTGGAGCATCTGCACGGTGAATTCCACATCGCGCAGACCGCCGCGGCCGAGCTTAATCTCGCGGTCCTTCAGGGGCGCGGGAATCAAATCCTCCACGCGCTTGCGCATTTTCTGGCAGTCGTAGACGAAGTTCTTGCGCTTGGATGCGCTCCACACGAACGGCCGGGTCATGTCCATGTAGGCCTGACCGAGGTCGGGGTCGCCAGCCACCGGGCGGGCCTTGAGCAACGCCTGGAACTCCCAGTTCTCGGCCCACTGCTCGTAATAGTTCTTGTGCGAGGAGAGCACGCGCACCAGCGCGCCGTCCTTGCCTTCCGGGCGCAGGCCGCCGTCGATCTGCCACAGCGGCTGCTCGGCCACGCCCATGATGGCGGACTGGCAGACGCGCTGTAACATGGTGCCCATCTTGGTGCCCACGCGAATCAGCGTCTGATGGTCCACATCCTTGTCGGCCGGTTCGACCACGTAGATGAGGTCCACGTCGGAGACGTAGTTCAGTTCCTGTGCGCCGAGTTTGCCCATGCCGATGATGGTGAAGCGCACGTGCTCGCTGCCCTCGGTTTCGTGGCGGGCGATGGCCAGCGCGCCTTCGAGCGCCGCGTCCGCGAGGTCGGACAGTTCGCGGCTGATGGTCGGTTGGATGGAGGTCGGGTCGTCCGCCACGGCATCCTGGGCGATGATGGCGGCCAGTTGGTTCCGGTAGCTGGAACGCAGGGCCGTGGCCGCTTCGGCCAGATCCTTGGAGGCGACGGGCATGGCCGGTTCGTCCGGGTCCGCGCCGACCGCCTTGAGCAGACGTGCACGGCGTTGCGCGTGATTGAACAGATGGCTGTTGCAGTTGTCGACTGCTGCCGCCTCCACAAGCTGCGGCTTGAAGCGCATGAACTTGCCCATCGCGTCGGAGACGCCGAGCACCGTGACCAGACGCTTCAGGGCGTCGTTGTCGGGGATGACGTGTTCCAGATCGCGCTGGCTGGATTGCATCGCGTTGACGATATCCACGAAATTGCTCAATGCCATATCGGGGTCGCAGGCGTGGGCCAGCGCGCTCAGCAGTTCGGCGCATCGCTCATCGGGAATGTCGTCCGTCTTGAGCTGGTCGAACAAGGTGCGGGCCTTGTCGAGGTCTTGCAGACCTGCCCTGATGAGGTCCATGGAGCTGGGTTTGAACATCGACGATTCCATAAGATTCCACTATATACGCTCATGCCCTCCGAATGGGGCATGAGCCGGGAAGGAGTCATCGGGCGACGCTGATGAGCTCCGAGGAATCCATATCGTAATCGGCCATGGCGTAGGAACGGATGGCGGGGTCATCATAGGTGTTCATGTAATAGGTGTTGGTCTTGGACGAATATCCGCTGGTGAACAGCGTGCGTTCGAACTGGCCGTCGCCCATCTTCGCCATGCCGTCCACCATCTGCACGGAGCCGAGGGTGTGGAACAGGCGCGACACATTGGCGGCTTCATCGTTCTGCTGCGGGTAATGCGCGTTGGTGTAGGCCACACGAACGAAGCGCGATGGGGAACTCACGTCGCCCGGGATGCCATGCATGCCCACACCCGCACCCCAGGCGGTCAAGGAGGCCTTGCCCCATGAAGTCGGTTCGGCCATCTCGTTGCTGACGCACATGTAGTTGCGCAGGTTTTCCATATGGAAGTCGAACGTCGGCTGATTGGTCAGCACATCGACGTCATCATGATGCACGTGCATGCCATCGGCCATCTGCTCGACGACGATGCTGCGCTTGCCGTCGCCGATGAACCAGTGCAGCAGAGACTCCTGCTGTCCCGGCACGATCTGGGAGACGAGCGTCACGTTCCTGAGCGCCTCCTCGACCTCGTCGACGGAGTCGAAATTACGCGCCACCCACAGCGGAAATTCGAACGTGGCGACGTTTTCCGTGCCTTCGACCGGTTCGTGGACGAACGAGGCGTAGCCGGGGAAATTCAAGCCGGCGATGGCCAGACCATGTTCATTGGCGCAGTCGAAATACATCGGCCTATCGGCCATGACCACGCCCACGCCGATCACCGCGTTCGGCTTCGCCTTGCCGCCCGCACCGAACACCGTGTCATAGTGGTAGCCGCGCGGAGTGACCAGGATGGTCTCCCCATATGAGAAACTCCAGTCGAGATTACGGCCGAAATAGGTGTTGCCCTCATCATCGGAGAAACGGACACCAGTGCACATAACGGACTCCCTTCCATCGCTTTGGTTGGATTGCACGTTCATGATACCCATCGGCCGCTGGGGGAACTCTGGGTTTCGCCAGCAGATTAACGTGCGGCGCGACGCATTGAGATGCGCCGCGCCGCGATATGCGTCAACCTTGCGTACCGCGGAACAACGGTTCCGCATTGCGCCAGATACGGCGCGTGGTGGCGGGGTGGTTCATCGAATACAGGTGGACGCCGTCCACGTCGTGGGCCACGAGGTCGGCGATCTGCTCGGAAGCGTAGAGGATGCCGGCGGCACGCAGGGACTGGATGTCGTCCCCCCACTTGTTCAGCAGGGTGTTGAGCTTGTCCGGGATGCGCGAGGCGTTGCGCTCGGCCATGCGACGCACGGACTTGGCGCCACGCACCGGCATGATGCCCGCCTCGATCGGCACGGTGATGCCGGCGGCGCGCGCCTTGTCGAGGAAGCGGTAGAAGTCCTCATTGTCGTAGAAGAGCTGGGAAATCAGGTGAGTGACGCCGGCATCGACCTTGATTTTGAGGTTTTCGATGTCCTGGTCCAGCGAGTCAGCCTGATAGTGGCCTTCCGGGTAGCAAGCACCAAACACCTTGAAGTCCGGCTTCACGGAGCGGATGTATGACACGAGGTCGCTGGCGTGGTTGAACTCGCCGACCAGCTGCTCGCCGTCGATGTAGTCGCCGCGCAGCGCGAGCACGGCGCTCACGCCGGCTTCCTCGAACATGTCGAGAGCCTCATCGATCTTGGCCTTGTCGGAGTAGAGCGCGGTCAGGTGGGCGACTGCAGGGATGCCGTATTCCTTGCTGATCGTGTGGGCGATGCGCGCGGTGGCGGTGCGGTCGGAATGGGTGCCGTGACCGTAGGTCACGGAGATGAAGTCGGGGTTCAGCCCTTCGAGTCCGTCGAGGGTGTCGTAGATGGTGCCGACAGGCGCGTTGCGCTTCGGGGGAAAGACCTCAAGGGTGAACATCGGGGAATGCATGCTGATTTCCTTACATAAACCCGAGCTCCCTCATCCAGAGGGAGCTCGGTGATTTCCGCTACTTGTCGAGCTTGGCGCGCACGGCCTTGGCGGCGGCGACCAGGTTCTCCAGGCTCGGCCAGGTCTCGGCGTTACCACGGGTCTTCAGACCGCAGTCGGGGTTGATCCACACCTTCTTGACGTCCATCTTGTCAAGAATCTCGTAGATACGATCCTCGATCTCCTTCTCGGAAGGAATACGCGGGGAGTGAATGTCGTAGACGCCCGGGCCGGCCTCGGTCTCGAAGTGCGCGTCATGAATGGCGTCGAGCACCACCAGATCGCCACGGGAGGCTTCGAAGGAGATCACGTCGGCATCCATCGCGTCGATGTCGCGGATGATGTCGTTGAACTCGGAGTAGCACATGTGGGTGTGGATCTGGGTGGTCGGCTTGACGGCGGAGTGCACCAGACGGAAGGCCGGAACGGCCCAGTCGAGGTACTTGACGTGCCAGTCGGACTTGCGCAGCGGCAGCTTCTCACGCAGGGCGGCCTCATCGATCTGGATGACCTTGATACCGGCGGCCTCGAGATCGAGCACTTCGTCGCGGATGGCGAGGGCGAGCTGCTTGGTCTGCTCCTCGTGGGTGATGTCCTCGCGCGGCCAGGACCAGTTGAGGATGGTCACCGGGCCGGTGAGCATGCCCTTCATCACATGGTCGGTCTTGGACTGGGCGTACGCGGACCATTCCACGGTAATCGGGTTGGCGCGGGAAACGTCGCCCCAGACGATCGGGGGCTTGACGCAACGGGTGCCGTAGGACTGGACCCAAGCGTTCTTGGTGAACAGGAAGCCGTTGAGGTTCTGGCCGAAATATTCGACCATGTCGTTACGCTCGAACTCGCCGTGGACCAGCACGTCGAGGCCGATCTCCTCCTGCTTCTTGATGACGGCGTCGATCTGGGCCTTGATGAACTCGTCGTAGGCTTCCTTGGTGACCTCGCCCTTGCGCAGCTTGGCACGCTCGGCGCGAATCTCCTTGGTCTGGGGGAAGGAGCCGATGGTGGTGGTCGGCAGCAGCGGCAGGCCGAGGGCCTTGCGCTGCAGGGCCTGACGCTCCTCGCGGGCAGGCTGACGCACGTAGTCGGCGTCGGACAGCTTGCCGATGCGCTCGGCGACGGCCGGGTCGGCGGCCACGCGGGTGCCGTCGAACAGAGCCTGGTTGGCGGCGAGGGCGGCGGATGCCTTCTTCTCGTCCTCGGTGGCGTCGGCCAGGGCGGCGACTTCCTTGAGCTCGTCGAGCTTCTGGACGGCGAACGCGAAGTGCTTGAGGTCTTCGGCCGGGATGCCGGTCTCGCCTTCGGTGCTGAACGGCACGTGCAGCAGGGAGGATGCGGTGGAGACGGCCACGTTGGCGGTGACCTGCTTCAGGGCGTCGACCAGGCCGAGGGAGGTGGCGTAGTTGTTGCGCCAGATGTTGCGGCCGTTGATCACGCCGGCGAAGATGGTGGTGTTGGAGGCCACGCCGTACTTGGCGACGGCTTCGAGGTTCTCCTCGCGACCTTCGTTGAGGTCCAGGCCGATGCCGTCGAAGCCGAGCAGGTTGACGGTCTCGTACACGTCGGCGATGTGGCCGAAGTAGGTGTTGAGCAGCACCTTGACATTGCCCTTGGCGGACAGGATCTTGGTGTACAGGGTCTTGAAGAGTTCAACGTCGCCCGGCTCCTTGTCGAGCACGAGGTACGGCTCGTCGAGCTGGACCCATGCGGCGCCGAGCTCGTTGAACTTGGCGAGCACTTCGACGTAGACGGCGGCCACGGCGTTGACCAGGCCCTTGTCGAGCTCGAGTTCGGTGGCTTCCGGGGTACGGGCGAGCTTCAGGAACGTGTACGGGCCGATGAACACGGGCTTGGTGTCGATGCCCAGCGCCTTGGCCTCGTTGAACTCGTCGAACGGCTTGGTGGAGTTGAGCTTGATCTCCGCGGCCGACTCGACTTCGGGCACCAGATAGTGGTAGTTGGTGGTGAACCACTTCTTCATCGGCAGGGCGGTCACGTCGCCCTTGTCGCCCTGGTAGCCGCGGGCCATGGCGAAGAGCGTGTCCTCCTGGTTGTCGAAGGAGAGACGTGCGTAACGCTGCGGAATCACGTTGAGAAGGATGGCGGTGTCCAGCATCTGATCGTAGTAGCTGAAGTCGTTGCTGGGAATGAGGTCGATGCCGGCGGCCTGCTGCAGCTTCCAGTGCTTGGCGCGCAGTTCGGCGGCGGTGGCCTTGACGGCGGCGAGGTCGTTGGCACCCTTCCAGTAGCCTTCGATGATCTTCTTCAGTTCGCGGTTCTGCCCGATGCGGGGGAAGCCGGAGACGGAAGTCAGAGTGGACATGAATCCTCCAATGTATGCGTTCGTAACCCGACTTAGGGTAGCAAAACATCCGGATTCCGGCCCTTATAAATGGCCGCAGAGTGTCGTTATAGATGGAATTTATATCCGCTTTAGTCGAAGTCTTTCACATTGATGACCGCGAGCAGTTCGCCGCTGTGCACCTGCCATTCGTCGAACGGTTTGTTCGATCCCATGATCACGATGGATGCGGGCGAAAGTCCCAAATTCAGCAGGTCGAGTCGTTCGCCGTCGGAGTCGGCGGAGGCGAGCCATTGGGCGCTGATCGACACAGTCGGCTCGTGGCCCACGATCATGAACACGCGATTCTTGGCCTTGACGTGGGCGAGCTCGTCGAACACCGCCTGCACTCCCCCGTCATACAGGCTGATGCGGTAGTCGACGATTGGCTTGTCGCCAAAGGTCTTGAGCATGCGGTCCAATGTCTGGCGCGTGCGGGTGGCGGACGAGCAGGAGATTTGGTCGGGCACCAGTCCCAACGACTCGATGCCCTTGCCCACTGCCTTCGCCTGTTTCAGACCTTTGTCGGTGAGCTCGCGCTCCGAGTCGCCCTTGTCGCCGAACGGCTCGGCCTTGGCATGCCTCATGATGATGAGAATATGGTCGTATTTCTTCGCTGTTTTGGCGACTTTACTCAGCTTGATGCCCATCCGTGGCTCCCTTCACGAACCGTCTGCCCGGTGTGGCGGTGTGGCGGTGTGGTGTTGCTTCCAGTATAGAGGTGTGTGAGCGTTCACAAACTCATCGTTTGGCGGTTATTCGTGCGTGTTGCCAAGTTCCCCCACCTGACGGTCGAGGTCGCGCAACACCTTACGTAGTTTGTGGTCGGAGATGTCGCGCAGTTCCAGTTCCTCGATCTGCGCCTCACGCTGTTCGTCGGTGAGCGAGTCGATGTCGGTCTGTGTGTCCTTGGTCACGCGATCACGCTTTCTGAGCGCCTCGAACCCGGAGGCCATGGCGCGCGAGATAACAAGGAAACCGGTATGACCGATCATCTGGTGGTCGGGGCGTACGGCGAGGCCCTGGGCCTTCCATGTGCGTTCGAACGATTCCTGGATCTGCGGCTCGGTCCAGCAACCGGCCGCGCGCAGGGCTTCGGCCAGTCGACTCATCTGCGTGGTGGTAGTTACGTAACTGACCAACACGCCGCCGGGGGCAATCACGCGGTATGCCTGCTCGAGCCTGTTCCACGGGTCGAGCATGTCGAGCATGATGCGGTCGAACCAATGCTCAGGCAGTTCGGCGGCAACGGAATCGAAGTCGCCGGTTTTGAGGTCCCACCAGCTGGGGGCCTCGCCGTAGTACAGCGTGGCATTGGCCTGAGCCACTTTGGCGAATTCGGGGCGCAGCTCGATCGTGGTCAGGTGGCCGCGCTCGCCCACGGCGTCCAGCAGGTTCACACTCATCGCGCCCGAGCCGGCACCGGACTCAAGCACGCGCATGCCGGAGCGGATGTCGCCGAGCTGAATAACTTGGGCGATGTCCTTCGGATACATGATCTGCGCGCCGCGCGGCATCGACAGCACATAATCGGCCAGTCGCGGGCGCATCACCGCATACTCCCAGCCGCCGATGGCGCGCGACGATTTCCACGGCTTGTTCTTGTCTTTCTCGGGGTAGACCTGATTGACCTGTGCCTCACGCTTGGCATGCACGGTGAGGATCACGGTGCCTTCGGTCTTGCCGATCACATCGTCATGCAGAATCAGGCCATGCTCGGTCTGCGTGGAGCCGCCGGCCACAAGCTGACCGGTGATCTTCTTGCCCTTGCGGTCGGTGAACTGCACTTTCTCGCCTGCGGTGAGAGGCCCGCGCCTCGGCTCCATAACTTGCTCCTTGCGTGCTCGGTGGGTCAATCGCTACAAGTCTAATGCATGTAAGCTCGCTGGTGAGGTGATGACGATGCGAATGCAGATGACAAGCCAGATCGATGCCGGCGGCAATGACCCCATTTTCCTGATGTTCCACGGTTACGGCAACGACGAAAGCGAGATGGTGCGGATTCTCGACGCCGTATATGCGCCGACGCGAGCCGATGCGGCCCCGGCCGCAATTGCCGCCGTACCCAGCTATATCTCGTTCCGCGCCACCTACGCGAGGCCCTATATGGGCGGCAATTACTGGTATCCCGACGGCTGCGGCGTGGACGAGCGCCAACGCGAATGCGCGGCGGTCGGGGATGCGGTGGCTTCACTGCTGGACGCCTCGGCATTCGCCCATCGCAGGAAGATATTGATCGGTTTCTCCCAAGGCGGTTATCTGTCGTATCGTCTGGTCAAGGCGCATCCGACGTTGTTCGATGCCGCGATCCTGCTCAGTCCTTCGTTCATGGGCGAGGAACAGGCGGCGCTTGACTCCCCTACCCGATTCTTCCTGGCGTATGGCGCGCAGGACCGCACGATTCCGCTGCCCGACCAGCAAACGGCCCATCAGGTCCTTGAACGGGCCGGACATCTGACCTATCGCGAGTATTCCGGCATGGCCCATGCCATCTGTGATGAGGAAATCGCCGATATCCGGGATTTCCTACGTGCCATATGATGCCGGTGAGTGAAACACGGGTTGTCGAGTGGTTCCGCAATCACACCAACGGATTGCCGGCTGCCTGATACAGCGACCACCAGTCACGGCGTTCGAGTTCGATATCGGCACCGGCCGCCATCTGGCGGATGCGCTCCGGTGTCATTGAGCCGAGCAACGGCTGGATACCGGCGGGATGACGCAGAATCCAAGCGACGGCAATGCCGTTGGGCGTGGAACCGTATTTGCCGGCAAGACGGGTCAATTCGGCGTTCAGCTCGGGGAAATGCTCGTTGCCGACGAACGGACCGTATTCCGTGCCGGATTGGAATGGGCACCATGCCTGAATGGTCATATGCGTCAGCCGTGAATAAGGCAGGATGCCACCGGTGCGATCGGCTGCGGGATCGCTCGCCATATTGAATTGGATTTCAGCGTCGAGCATCTGTGTATGCATCAGGCCGAACTGCAGTTGGTTGATTTCCAATTTCTGACGAAGGCCGCTTTGCAATAGTTCGATCTGCCACGGGCCCATATTGCTGACTCCGAAATGACGCACTTTGCCGCTTGATTCCAACGCGTCGAATGCTTCGGCGACCTCGTTCAACTCAAACAGCGTGTCAATACGGTGCAGCAGCACGGCGTCGACGTAATCCGTCTGCAAAGCCTCAAGCTCGTGATCGAGTGCGTCAATCAGATGCTTGGCGCTGAAGTCGTATCCGTTGGCGCCGCCATCGTTTTCGCCGAAACTGTAGTCGATGCCGAACTTGGTTTGGATGAAGATGGTGCTGCGGTCGAGTCCTGCGTCCTTCCACGCTTGGCCGAAACGCTTCGAACTGGCGTGCGCGGCATGATCATGGAATCCATAGATGTCCGCCGTGTCGAAATAGTCGATGCCAGAATCATGGGCCACGGCCACGGTACGTGCCGCATCGGCGGCATCCAACGCGTCCATGCGCATCACGCCCAGCGCCACTCGTGACGCAATCATGCCGGATTGTCCGATTTCCTGAGTCTTCATAGTGTCTCATTTCTGTTATCGCGAATCGGCGAACGGGCACTGTCCGCCTCGTTGCCGGGCAGCAATCTCCATTGCCGCGGCTTATGTCACCTTATCGCTTGAAGTGCACTTGAAGGCAACTCGCAGGCAGGCAGCGCGCGCTGCCGGGCGCGTCTTCGCGCCTTCATGTCTTCGCTGTGACCGAGACATCGTTGTGCCGTAATCATGCCTATTTCTTGTATGATGACCTCTATAGCAACAGAGCTAGGGGGATTCCATGAACACTGCCGATTCAGCCAAAGTCACCGATGCCAATGCCGGCGCAAACAATGCCATCCATATCCCGCACAATCCCACGCTTGCCGGATTGGCCACGCTGACCCGCAACGTGGCGTACAAGACCGGGGCCGATAACCTGGTGATGGATATCATCTCACCACAATCCACCGGCGATGACGATGACCGCCGCTACCCCACCGTGGTATTCGTGCAAGGCAGCGCCTGGACCACGCCGCATCGCGACTACGAGATCCCGCAGCTCTCGGCTTTGGCCCGCGAAGGCTTTGTGGTGGCCACGGTGAATCATCGCGATGCCTCGAGCGATCCCCATGACATGTTCCCCGCATATCTCGAGGACGTCAAAGCAGCCATCCGCTATCTCAGGGCAAACGCGCGCCAATGGCACGTGGACCCCGACCGTCTCGGTATCTGGGGCACGTCGTCCGGCGGCAACACGTCGCTGCTGGTGGGGTTGACCGCCGACGATCCGCGGTATGAGGACGGCACCAATGCCGATGAGAGCGATGCGGTGAAGTACGTGGTCAGCTGCTTCCCGCCCACCGACATGCTTGAAGCAGTCGACGCATTCGACGATGAGACCAATCCATTCCGGCTGTATTATTTCGGCCCGTTCGCGGCCGTGGTGGGCGCGACCCATGAGACCGGCATCAACGCCGAGGTCCGTCAGCGCGCGGCTGACATGAGCCCCTACCTGCAGGTGCGGGATGACCAACAGTATCCGCCGATGCTCCTGTTGCACGGTACCGCCGACACCGTGGTCCCCTACCATCAATCCGTCAAGATGCGCGACCGGCTGGTCGAGCACGGCGTGGACGCGCAGCTGGTGCTAGTCGACGGCGCCGAACATGAGTACGATTTCTGGAGCCAGCAGGTCTTCGACGTGATCTTCGATTTCATTCGTGAGCGGAGCTGAACGTAAGGGCACACGGGCGCGTCCTTGTTATAGGTTGCCGAGTTCTCTTTTAGCCAATTTTGTTGGAGCCCCTATCTGCGTGAACATGCCATGACAGTTCTAGACTGTGTTCTAAGACTGTCAATCGGCAATGTGTATGAAAGCGTGATGTGATGGGTCAGAAGGCGATTGAGGGAGTTGAGGGACTTAATAGGGCCGGCGAAATCAGTGAACTCGGCAGATTTAGCCGTTCGCGGCAGCTGATGTGGGGTCATTCGCTGTATCTGATTTGGTGGTGTATTTTCTTCCGCCCGAATGCGCAGGTCAAAGGCGGCGCGCTGCGCATATTCGGTATTGCGTGCATTCTTGTGGCCGCGGTGGCGGGCATCGTCGGAGTAGTGCTAGAATGTTTTGGCATCAGTAAGTTACTTTAGCACGCGGCCGATTTCCTCTTTGAGTGCATACCGTCTCGGGTACTTTGCCATGATCTCCTTGGCGAGAGCCTTGGCTTGGTCGAGTCCGAAAACGTTGCGATATTGCTCGATCCACATGGCAACGAATCGGTATTCGTCGCGATTTCCCTGTTGCAGATCGCGATCCAGCGGCAGCTGCTTTCTGATCAGTCGTTCTGCTTCCGCGCTGTGATTGAGGCTGATGGGCTTGAGCAAATCACGCAGGAGTTCCGGCCGCTGCCCGGCTAAGGTCAAGGCCTCATCGGATAGGCGCTCTTCAGTCATGAGTCGTGCAAGGACTTTCCCACCGAAATCATGCTCATGATAGTTGCGCAGGATGTTCTGAACGCTTTGAGGCCAGCCCGATTTGCCGACCATCGATTTGAGGATGGGAATGCAACGTTCGTCCGCCACTGAATCACTGTGAGCGACGTAGTACTCATATAATTGTTTGATGCCGTTCTCATCGTTCAGTCGTTCATAGCAGGCCTCCAGCATGGTAAGCTCGCCATGCGGCAGTTGAGCGGTGAGCTCCCAATACCCCGCATGCTTTTGCGCGGCATCCCAATCGTAAGTCTGTTCCAAGAAAGCGGCGGCCCAGGCATAATCCCCGTCCAGGAATTTACGTGCGATGACGGCAAATCTGCATTCGGCCACGTCCGTGTTTTTGGACAGTAGCTCATCGGCACTAATTGCGTCGCCGCCGTACAGCAGAAAGTCATGATGGAGTTTTAGCAGATAGTCCTGTGCAGCTCGCCAATCGTAATCGGTCAGGCTCGTTCGATGGCCGTCAATGGAATCCCCCTTCTTGTCATGAAGGAATTGTTGGGCAACATTCAATGTGGACTGCGCATAGGTGCGGCACATGAACGAGGTCGTGCCGATCTCGCGGGGCTGATGCTCCATCTGTTCTATGTCCGCCGTACCTCGTGCGTGAATATCCGCGAATGGGATGACGCATTCCAGCGGCGTGTGCGGCCAAAACAGCATCTCGATCATAGGGGTATCACGTATGAATCCCAACGCTGCAATCAGCATCTGCTGCGCTTGCTCGCCTGTAACGATTGGTGCCGCGGCATACGTATAAGCGAGGATCCGCTCATTGAGGTGTTCGATATATGTCTGTAGCGCACCCTCTTCATCATCGACTTGTCTCGCGAACCACACTGTTTTTCGCAAAGCCGCGCACATGCGTCTCATGGCCAGCGGATAGTCGTTCGATTGTTCTGCTTCCTCGAATACGGCCATCACGCCGTTTATGGCGGCATCTCCCCATTCGAATTTCCAGCCGTAGTCCTTGCCGAGATGTCGCCGCATGGGAGATTCCATGACGCGATCCACGGCGCTTTCGGGCATCAATGGTTCCATGCCGCTCGCGATTGCCGGATTCGCAGTCATGATGGCATTGATTTCGTCCTGATTCCAAATCAGATAGAAATGCTGAGCGGGCGTCCACCGTTCTGATTTGCGCAGTCCCACTCGTTCTCGAATATGTTGCAGCACTCGATTGAACACTTCAGGTTTCGATGCGAGAGGATTTGCTGCTACGGGTATGTCTGGCCGAGAGTCGTCCTGCTTTGCAATCATCGCATCGTATGTCACGTTCTGCTGATGATTACCGCCGTGTTTGTAATCACGCAACGTCAAGAGCACCGCACCAATATGCTTGCAGTATCCGTCATAGTCGTAGGGGCAGGTGCAGGATGCGAACACGATATCGTTGCCACGAAGTCGAATATCGACATCGTAGAGTTCAGAACCGTGCACTTCGGCGTGGAATAGTCCGGCCGACAATTCCTCTAACCCACCGATCCTATGCTCGTCCACGTAATCATATGCTCGTTCCAGGCTGCGGGAGGTCATCTCCTCTTCGAACTCGTCGAAATGGGCAGTCATGACGGGCCTCCTAATGATTGGTCATACATTACGGTGTGGGACGTAGTAGCCTAATGCAGTTCGGCTATCATCTGTTCAGCATCACTCATACAACATCATGTCACGGTGCTTGTGCCAACGGAACAGACGCTCACGATGGCGGTTCAGCGTGAAACGATCCCACATCTGGTCCTCGGCCCACTCAACCGTGCCATCATGTTCTTCATCTTCGGGATTGCCCAAGGTATCAAGGAACCGCTCGAACCCATACGCCCCGCCGACATCCTCCGGAGGCGCATCCCCCGCCCCATCCCAAAGCTGAGGATCCGCAACGTGCACGCTGCGGTAGGTACGCAGCAGCTTAATATCATGGATCCAATCGTCACCATAATCGTAGTAATAGCGAGCGGCACGCGCCTTGGGAAACACGTCGCCCAGCTCGGTTTCCGAAGCAATGCGAACTTCCGGCAACGGCTCCACCGGCATATATTGTTCGTATCTCGCCTCATGGTATGAGGGCTCTTCTCCCCACAATTCTTCCACTTGCACCTGCTTCCCATTCGGAAATGTGGCGCAGAAGCAGAACAGATGCTCGCCGTACCACATAAAGCATTCCTGCAATACCGCATGCAAATCGAAGAACGTCAATGATGCCGGCACCAGAATCTCCCGCCAGCATTCACGCCCGTCAAGGCGCAAAGTGACTCGGAAACGAAATGCCGTGTTGCCATTGCCTGCCATGAAGACTCCCTTATCAACGATGAAGTTATTATCACCGTAACAGAGTCTGGGGCAAACCACTGCGTTACGAATCTGATTCGCGCCCTCAGAAAAGGCCGAATCATCTGTTCAATCTCCGTGTCCTGTGGAAAAGACTCTAACAATAACCGGTACTGTTCATCATCAGCAAGTCCAATATGCCATGTGACCAGGTGCGGGACACTCATGTGATCAGTCGCTATGGTGGTGAGACGTGACTTCGGTTCGTACCGTCGAGCAGACGCGAATGGGGATAGCCGCGCCGCTCGTGTCCAATATCGGCTGGGGCGTGCTGCCGCTGTACTGGCGCGCACTGTCCAGTATGAATGCCATCAGCGTGCTCGCGTATCGTTTGGTCGCCACGTTGGCGGCCATGGTCGCGCTGTTAGTGGCGTTCTCCGTCCTGGCCACCGCGATTCCGCTGGCCACGTTCTCCTACGGCGTGCAGCACAGCCATTACCTGACCGTGAGTTTCATCCAATATCTCAACCCGCTGATCCAGTTCTGTGTGGCCGTGCTCCTGCTGCACGAGCCGATGCGCGCGCAGGGCTATGCGGCGTTCATGGTGATTTGGGTCGCGATCGCGGTGTATTCGTTCGGCGCGATTCGGGCGTATTGGGAGCGGCTGAAGCCCTATGCTCGTTAAGCGCTTCCTCAGCTCCCCTCCCCGAGGGGAGCTGTCGCCGTAGGCGACTGAGGGGAGGTCGACACGGCAAACAGCAGAAACCTCGCTCCCGACCAAAGCCACAAACACCACTCACGAAGCAAGCTTGTACAAGTTCTCCTTAAATTCCCGCTCACTCCACTTAATGGGATACGCATTGTACTTTTCCAAAGCGGTTATTAGCTGATTGTCAATGCGCCGATCCGAATCATTGAGGAAAACAACCAGTTCACTTGGTGTCTTTCGTGCCGCCTGCGTATCCTCCCATGAAATAAGGTACCGGAAATGAGTCGCTGGGAAGGCCGCGTAATAGATGTGCAGAATCGTTCCGCCTGTTTACTCGTGAACGGCAACACAAAGTCATACTGGCACAGCAAACCAGACTTGCCACGGAACTGAGCGCCTTCCACATACCGTATGTTGTTCGCATTAAAGAACATACGAATGTCATCTGCAAAATACGTCTGCACATGGGATTGGCCAGCATAGACATATCACCAACTTTGATGATAGCTTGCAGGAACCGATTCTTGGCATCAGCAAAATCAGCAGTATCGCTCGTCAGAGTAAGCTCGTCGCCGTTACGTTCAATACCAAACTGATTCAGAATATCTTTGAGCACTGCCAAACGCGATTCCGTCACAGTCGTCCCATGCGACTCCAAACGGCGTAATGTGGCACAGCCATCAGAGAACGTTACGCTGTTCTTCCCGGGCTTCACATAGAACTGCGTATAGTCGTTGTCTTCATCCAGAAGTGGAACATTAACTTCATACCACTCATCCAGTTGCGTATAAGTCGTGTTATCAGACAGCCATTTTCCGTAACTTCGAATTAATGAGTCAAAATCAGAACTCGTCATACTTTCTTCTCGTCGTAAACACTACGATTCATTTGACTACAAACTTATCTGATGCAATTGGAATTGCTTCTCGCCTTTATTCAGGGTGATGGACTTCGGAGACAAAGCTTCCTTCAGCAGTTCCAGCATACGACGAGCTTCAGCATCTGTCAGTACAGCCATTGACGCCTCTTCCCCGAATGCGATTACCCAGTGGGAACAAGACTACATCAGACCAGTATGCACCGCCAAGCGGCGAGTAACACTCCACCCGCTACAATCAGCAGTATGGTTGTTCCGCAAAAGCCAACGCTGGCTCAATTCGAGGTCATGTTCGAAGGCACACCGTTGATTCTCGAACGCGCCACCGATTACTGGGAATCGGGCCGCGTGAGTTCGGTGCAGGAGATTGCGCCGCAGCTGTATCACGCGCAGGTGTCCGGCAGTGCCGATGACTGTTATGACGTTGACATCCGCCTCAGCAAAGACGCTCACGGCGAGAACGCCAATGAAGCAAACACTGATGGCCAAGCCACTACCAGCAGTAACAGCGACCACGAATCCACAACTGACGACAATTCGATTCGCATACAATCCGCCGCGTGCACCTGCCCGTATCAGAGAACACCATATTGCAAGCATATAGGTGCCGTGCTTTACGAACTGCGCAAACAGCTCATTGGCGCGCACGGCAATCACCACAATGATGACACCGCCAACGCTCACGATGGTGTCATCGCACTCCCCCGCACCGTGCTGGATCCCATCCAGCAACACCTCGACGCGCGCGCAGAGCAGGGCAAAGGCCATCTGCTGTTCCTGTGGTCCACCCAACTGCGCGAAGCCGCAAAGACGTTCTGCGCCCAGCCAGACGAAGAACGACCGCTAATCCCGCTGATCGACGCACAAACCATGCTCTCCGACACAATCCGCCGATGCCATGAACGTTTCATTATTCATATCAGTAAGCACAGCGATGCGTACAGCAAATCATGTGACTACACAGAATTCATCAAAACCGTGCAGGCTATCGCGGGCAATGCCCTGCAATCCAGTGATTACGCGAGCGCATGCGGCAACCTGCGACTGTGCATACACGAAGTCCACGCGCTTCTGCTCTCGTCCGAGAACGATGATGGCTCCGAACCTTTGCTCACGCTTATGGATGATCTGGCGATGCGCGTGCGATGCTATATGGAGAATGTGGCGGAATTCGCCGACTCCTCTACCGCCGGCAAGGCATTGAACACCATTGCGCAGGCCGCGAACGACAAAGACATGCGGCAATACGAACCATTGAACAGTATGTTGCTGATTTCCAGCGCGCTCGCTTTCGCCCAATATGACGACAAACGCATGTGGGCCTATGACGTGATCGACAACGCGATAACGCGTAATCTGGAATACTCGTTCAACGAAGAGAGCGAAGAAAGCGACGAGGACGACGAGGATGAGGATAACGAGGACACGAGCGAAGTAGACGACGAAACCGACTTCATTTCGGATGAATCGTTGCACGTATTGCAACTGTTCACGCTAATGAACGCCTACGATCTGTATGTTCTGTCCGACGATGACGCTGGACGCGAGCAGCTTCTGAGCGAATACTCGGAGTCAATGGCCCTCACACTGATGAACGCTGCGAACATGATTCATGAAGGGCACTTGCGTTCCGCATACATGCTCGCACAAGGTTTCCTTCTGTCGAGCCGGGATATGGAAGATGTCGATATCGATGCCCGGCATAACGGTCTGCTGCCGGACCTGCTGCCCCATGGATGGCATACCATCATGGAATGCTGCGCCGAGGGACTCAATGACGTTGGCCTGCTCGCCAACGTGTATCGGTACTACATTCTTTCCTGCAACGACAGATCCGATACCCATTACGTGAGTAAACTACGCAATCTGTTACGCATCTACGGCGGTCTTAGCGCAGACGAATGGCATGACGTGGCTGATGGGCTGGCCAGAGATTGTGCCCGGAACATCATCGACCGCATCAAGTACCAGCCGGAAATGACCACCAAAGGCGGCACGCAGCGTCACAGCGGCTGGCGCAATCCCGCTTATGAGAAGCTCATCGTGGACGAACGGCTTTCGGATGCGGCCCTAACCTATTGCGTTATGGTCGATTACCTGCTTGCAATTCCTTTTTTCGGACTTGGCGAGCGATCCTCCATATCCGCATAACTTTGGCCGCCCCTCGGTCCACATGCAGATGACACACTATCTCCGCTCGCTACAGCCCCGGCAGGTCGAGTCTCCTGATAGCCTGCACGGTGGGTATCATTATTCCTTCCTCTCCTGAGCCTCGGCAAGCGGCAACCAGCCTAAATCCAATTCGAATTGCGACTTGGAAGAATATACAGACATGCGAGCCTATGCTTTCCCCCGATAATCATATCGGAAACCAGGAAAAACCAGCCTACACTGCGGAAAAAATACTATCGAGCCCATCGAACAGACATTGAGGCAGAACGCACAGGACGACTGCATAAGAGATGGCAAAGACTCTACCGTCACACAGACCCACATCATCGCCAGCAACCGCAAACGCTCTACATGACACGGCACACGATAACACCGCACCACGCCTGTGCGTACGTGTGTTCAAACATTGCCATGCATGCTACGAACATCAGCATAGCCGCTCAACACACTTGGTAAGCAAACACAGCGACTTTGACACTTTGACTGTGTTCGTTGTCCTGATGATGCAGCGAGAAATGATTTAGAAGCTTCTGGACATAATAAGCGGTCTCCAGTCGCTTCCTGTCTTACCTCCCTTTTTTCCGGAAGAACAAACACGGTCATGAACATCGAACAGCTTGATGGATAGATGCACAAGAAGTAAAATCGACGCCAGACTAGAAAGTAGGTATTAAGCATGACAAAAAAATTAAGTAACAATCAATCGCTGCTGAGGGGATTTATCGAACGAGAGTTTAATAGATCCGACTACACTCGAGTTTCCGATTATTTTGAATTCTTCGCTGCTGATAAAACTCTTAAGGAAGATGAACTCAGCGCTGACGATATCAATCTAGGGCTGATGGGACGCAGTGGGGATGGCGGATGTGATGGCGCCTATCTATTCTGTAATTCGGAATTGGTACATGAGGATGAGATTAAGAGTGTGGCCGACCGTTCACGCGAAGCGCAATTGCGAGTAGTGATTATTCAAGCTAAAAATGAACTTTCATTCAATGAAAATGTAATTATGAAATGGAAGACTCTTGCTTCCAATGTTTTAGATTTTGATAAAGAGCTTTTCAATTTCAGAGATCGATATGATTCGAGGTTAATAGATTTTTTCGCGATGTTTCGCAGACTGCGTCAGGACCTTATGGGTAAAACCGTTTCAATTTCATTTGAATTCGTGTATGTCTCTTTAGGTGAGGAAGTACATCCTAATGTACTCGCCCAGGAAGCCGAACTAAAAGAAGAAATACAGAAGCTTTTTCCTGAAGAGGAAGTCCATGTGCGGCATATAGGCGCTAAGGAACTTATGACCTTAGTGAATTCCGCCCCAACAATGAAGCTGAGTCTTCCTCTGGCGGATATTCCAATTGCATTAGGCGAGCGAAAAGATTATGTCGCTCTCGTAAAGCTAAACACGTATTATAAGTTTATTTCTGACGATAATGGAAATATTCGGAAATCAATTTTTGAATCAAATGTACGTGATTATCAAGGATACAACAATGTGAACAAGGCAATACAACATACATTGTCGGCAAATGATAAAGATGATTTCTGGTGGCTCAACAATGGAGTCACCATTATTGCTTCTGACGCGATTCAAGAAACATCAAAGCGACTATTGATTACTGATCCGGAAATTGTTAATGGACTTCAAACATCTAATGAAATTTTTTCATTTTTTAAGAATAATCCAGATAAATTGGATATGGAATATCGTAATATTCTAGTCAGAGTGATTGTCGCCGAAAGTGAGTCTTCGCGGGATAAAATAATACTTGCAACAAATAGTCAGACTAGTATTCCAGCTGTAGCACTGAGAACCACTGACGCAATTCATCGCAACATAGAAATGTGTCTTAAGTATCATGGTCTATACTATGATCGCCGCAAGAATTACTACCGCAATCAGGGTAAACGTCCTTCTGAAATTGTTAGTGTTGCCTTTTTAGGACAATGCCTTATGTCGATCTTTAAATCCGCTCCCAATACGGCGAGGGCTAGGCCGTCGACATTATTAAACGATGATAATCACTACGAGGCACTATATTCAAATGATATTGGTATACAAGTTTATTGGAGAAGTGCCGAATTAGGCAAAAGGGTAGAACGCTTTATCAAGGGCTCTGATTTGCCAAGAGGAGATCAAAATGATATATTATTTTATGTACTTTATTTTCTTGTTGCTTCAATCTGCCAGAAAACAGATATTACTTTTGCAGATTTCATGAATATTGATTTTTCTGCTATCGAAGATGAGCAGATTCAATCTGCACTGGATCAGGTCTATAATTTATACCGTGATATGGGGGGAAATAGTAAGGTCGCAAAAGGCTCGAAACTTATTCTGAGTATAAGGGAGACAATTAATTCGTGAGACAAAGTTTTTTGGGGTCACATTATCGGAAATTTTAGAGAAGATACGGTATTGAGTATTTGCAACCGAGAACCAACCGAGTATTGGAGTTTAAGGACAAAATATAGGTTCTATTCGCAGATTTCATCAGTGTGTTCGCATATAAGTGCAAGCGGCTCACTCGGCACGTTCTGATGTCAAACTCACCTTCGTCGCCTTGCCTCGAGGTGCCTCATTTGAAAGTGAGCGCGTAATCCGGAGTGGTGCCTCACCGGGGGTGAGCGCGAAATCCTAGTCCTCGTCGGCCTGCCGGGTTTCGTCGTCTTCCGGTTCGACGCCCGCGATCCGGGCGAGCGTCTTGTTCAAGTATGCCATGTCCGGGCCGGCGCGTCTGGCGAGCTGTGCAGTGCGTGGCGCGGCCAGGGCTTCGAGTCGGTCCTGTATGGCGTGGATGCGCCGGACGAGCTCCGCGGGGTTCGTCGTGGCGATGATCCGTTCGATCTCCTCGCGTTTGCCGGGCAGGATGAATCCCGGTCCTCCCGCGGCCCGGTCCTTCTCGTCGAACTCCTTGAGCCTCTCCCACGGGGTGCGCGGCTCGTCGTAGACGCGCCGCGGCCGCCCGTCGCGGGTGCAGGCCCGGCCGACGGGCTTCTTGGACGGGGTGAACAGGTTGGCCTTGATGCGCACCAACTCCCATAGCTCGTTGAGAAGGCCGAGCTCGTCGACCGTGTACCGGTAGTGGAACGCGTGACGGCGCACGATGTGGTTGTTCCTGGATTCGACGGTGGCCTGGTCGTTCTTCCTGTAGGGGCGGGAGCGGGTCTGCTCGATGTCGCGCTCCTGTAGCCATGCGATCAGGTCCCGGTTGATGAATTCGCTGCCGTTGTCCGTGTCGTAGGGGCGGATGCGGAACGGCATCCGCCCCTCGATCGTCTCCTCGGCCTTGGAGAAGTTCACGAACGCGTTGTTGCGACAGGAGGCGTTCTCGGTCCATCCGGTCGCGATGTCGACGACGGTCAGGGTGCGGCAGAACTCGCCTCTGGCGCTCGGACCGCAGTGGGCGACGGTGTCGGCCTCGACGTTGCCGGGCAGGCCGTCCAATTCGTCGCCGGCCTTCCTGATCGCGATGGAGTTGCGCAGCAGCTCGCCCGCGGGCCGGGTCGGCACGGTTCCCCTGGGCCTGGCGGCGTCCCGCGTCTTTTCGAGGTACCGGTCCATCGTGGCCGAGCTCATCCTCTCCAGCTCCAGGAACGCGAACCCGTCATAGTCGGCGAGCTCGCCATGCGCGCGCAGCATCGGCAGCCACGTCGGCAGCATCGCCTTCAAATACTTCGCGCACGGCAGATCCATCATCAGCCACACCCGCACCAGCAGGTCGCGCGACTGCTCTGAATACCGCTTCAGCCGCTCCTCGGGCGGCGGCGACGGCCTGCCGCGTCCGGCTTCCGCGAGCCTGCGTCTTGCGGTGCTCCTGCCGATTGCCAACACGGAGCACATCTCGTCGAGGATGCGTCCCTTGTCCTTCTTCGATGCCTTCATGTACTCATCCCTGAATCTCAGGGTGATCTGCCGCTTCGTCGCCATGCTGATCCCGTCTCCCATAAGACAAGCCAAACAGGACCGGTACCGTTCGCGCTCATTCCCGATGAGGCACCACTATGCACTACGCGCTCAAAAAACGTGAGGCACGTCGGCCGGTTACGCCCAGTCCGAAGGAGGATATTATGGGATTGTTTGATTCGCTGAAGAACATGTTCGCGCATCATGAGCACCATCATGGAGCCAGCATCGGTCAGCCGCTCACTCTCGCCGACGCCAAAGCAGTGCTTGCCTTTATTGTGGTGCATCAGCAGCTTGCGGACATGCGCAAAGTGGCGGATGCGGTCAAGCAATTGCAGGACGAGATGCCGCAGTACATCACATTCGGCATGTCGCATTATTACAGCGAGCCTAAGCGCGTGCGCTTCCAGTCCGAGGGTGGCAAGTTCATCGATGCGGACGCCATCGCCACCGCATTTGCCGAGACCACCGTATTGCAGGACGAGTGCAAAATCCAGCATCTGATGGGAGATATCGAAGACAACCGCGAGCATCGCGATCCGGCAAAGACGCCAGCAGTACCGATTGATGAACTCGTGCGCGTCACCAATGAAAGGCTTGCGGCTGGCAACGATGAGGGGCAACGCCGTGCATGGCTGTTCGCCTTATTCGATCAGCTCGATGACATTGTCGAAGCGACAAAGAACAATCCCGAGCCGCTTGCCGCAGCGTTGAATACGATTCTACGAAACAGCTCCACAATTATTGGCAAATCCGCCACTGCCGACGCCGGCAACAGCAGCAACAATGCCAATGCCGGCGATGCACGTTCCCGTATCATCTCCCTAATCGCCGACGCTCTGTTCCCGGCCGCAGAATCCTCGAAGACAAGCGAGTCCTCAGCATCCGCCGCCATCCGCGAACTGATGCTCAATCCCACCGCAACATCGCTCGATTACATGCCAGCCATAGACGTACTGCGCGCCCACGGTCTCACTATTTGCCGGTGAGTCCGAGAAGTCAACCGGTGGTTCATACGGCAGTGGTTCATACGGCGCATACCGCACGAACCACTGTGTCCGAACAACGAGAACGCACTACTTCTCCAGCTTCTCCAACTTTTCCAGTGCCTTTAATAGCGAATCGACATGGCCTTTGGCACGTACGTTGTAACGAGCGATAACCACGGAGCCGTCGGGATTGATGACGAGCGTCGAACGGATCACGCCTACGTGTATCTTGCCGTAGAGCTTCTTTTCGCCATATGCGCCGTACAGCTTGTGCACGGTCAGGTCGGGATCAGACAGCAGCGGGAACGTGAGATGATCACGCTGTGCAAACTTGCGCAGCTTGTCAAGCGAGTCCTTGGAGACGCCAAGCACCGTAACGTTTTTCGACGCCAATCGGGCGAGATTGTCACGGAAATCGCAAGCCTCGGTGGTGCAACCGGGCGTCATCGCGGCCGGGTAGAAGTACAGCACTACCTTGCGGCCGGCCTCGAGCACGTCAGACAGGTTGATTGATCCGCTCTCTGTAAACCCAGGTATAACCGCCGGCAGAGTGAAATCGGGCGCCACGCTCCCCTCTTGCAGACGTTCCGGCATTGAATCAGAGCTATCAACAGTAGTGGTCATGATTCCCATCATAGAACCCTTATCAACAGCGCTAGTAAAGTTATTCAGAGGTCAGTCACACAACTGCGGATCGGCAAAACGGCGATTCTGCAACACCGGCAATGTTCGATGCGCGGAATCAAGACACTCACGACTCAGCTCAGCAGTAATGAGATCGGCTTCCCTATCGCCCACCGCAGCATCACGCGCGAATCCGTCGATGATCTCCAGATTCCGTTCCGGTTCCTCTGCCACCGTAAATTGCGCAACCGCGACGGACAGATGACCACTGTTTTCGCATGATGAACAAACCATTTTGAATTCACAATTCTCTATGCTCGGCGCAGCATACGTTGTGCCGCGTCGCAAAGTTTCATGAAGCCAATCGGATGAAGCACCGTAGTATGGGAAGGCACATCTTTGAATGAATCCGCGAACTGCTTATCTCGTGTGACAAGGATCGTTTGCACGATGCCCGGAGTATTCCTGATTTCATGGCATGTGCCGAATACCACTCCATCTTCATGATCCAAGGGTGGCACGTGTTCTTCTCCGATAAATCCGGTCAACATAATATCAACAAGATTGTCATGGAATTGATCGAGGAATGATTTCGCCGAGGATTCCGACCATTCCGGCAATCTGCTTAGCTCATGCTGTACCGTGTCTTTGATGTGCAGCGAGCTGCCAAGCTTTAAATCATACGGACCAAATTTTCCTGCTAGCACGCATTGAAAAGCATCGATTTCGGCTTGTAAAGGCCTACTTGCAGTTCTGAAATTACGCAAATTAGCTAGCGACGCGTCAAAACCTAGGGCTTCTGCCACATCGATATAAATATTGCAGTCGAAAATGACACATACGGCGGAGCTCATCAGCTCTCCAGAAGTTGCTTCAAATAAGCTGAATCATGCACCCGCACTGGTCGAGTATCCTCATCAAAGCCTTCATTGGTGTCTATCTGCTGCTTGATGAAATCAAAAGCCTGCTGAGGAGTGACACGAATGCTGACTTCCATCCGTTCTTTCATTATCGTCGGCATAAGATCGTTCCCTCCTTCCCCGTTCAGTATATTCAACTTATTTATTAATACTACAGCACGAAAGGATCCTTCGTCTGAGAGCAAACGACATAGCCTCACACCAGTCCCAACATCTTGAAGGCGTTGGCCAGGCCGTCCTGGTGAATGTCGGTGGTGGTGAAGTCACAGAAGGCTTGGATGCCGTGGATGGCGTTGCCCATGGCTACGGATATGCCGGCGGCCTTGAGCATGGCGGTGTCGTTGTCGGAGTCGCCGATGGCGATGGTGTCGGCAACGGAGTAGCCCAGCAAAGAAGCCACGTCGCGTACGGCAGTGCCTTTGTCGATGCCGTTGATGAGTAGTTCGCCGTTATTCGGCGAGATTTTGTCGTATGAGCCGTGAACGAGCTCGAACCAAGGAGCGAGATCACGCTGGGTTTCCTCGAAGGTCACGTCCGGATTCGGGGCGGTGAAGTATGAGCCTTTGCTCACGTGAATCGTGTGCCCCAGCGTGGAGCCGGCCGGCACGTCAATCTCATCCAACAGGTGCCAGAATCGCGCGAATTCGCCACGATTCCAGGTCTTGCCTTTCGATTCCAGATGTTGACGGTAGCCTTCCGAGATGTACATGCCATCCGCACCTTGCCATTGGTAGCTCTCGATATGATGCTTGGCAAAATACGCCATCGCCGCATCGACCGCTTCAGGAGGGGCGAGATGCTGGAACAGCAGCCTGTCTCCGACATTCGCCTGAGCACCCGCCACGGAAACCACGCCATCGAAACCGAGGTCGAGGATGCTGCGTTCGATTTTCGGCACGGAACGCCCGGTGCAGATGAAGAGCTTGTGGCCGTTGGCCTGGGCTTGTTTGCAAGCGATTCTGGCAGATTCGGGTACGACGTGGTTTTCGTCGGCTAGGGTGCCGTCGATATCGATGAATACGAGTTTGCTGTTGGTCATGTTGCTTTCCATATTCCCCAATTTTCTCCCCCTCCCAGTCAGCTTCGCCGACAGCCCCCCCTCATCAGAGGGGGCTAATAAAGGGACCCAGCCAGCTTACGCTGACAACCCCCTCCAGAGGCTAAGGGAAAAGGTCGCCGAAAAGAGTCCAATGACGGCCGTCACACGGCGTAGGCGGCCCAGCGACCGTGGGTGTGCTGGACTTCGATGGGCATACCGAAGAGATTGGAGAGACGCTCGTCGGTCAGACCGTCTTCCAGTGAACCGGTATAGACGATGGTGCCCGCACCGGGATTGCCCATTACATCGAGGCCCGCTTCAGTGGCATCCTCGGCGGGAATCGGCTTGCGACCCATAATGGCGATGTGATCGAAGCCTGCCGGAATCTCCTCCAGGCGGTGAGTAACCAAGACCACGGCGCGATCAGAACTTTCCTCGCCGATACGGCTCAGTGTGCGCATCACCTGCTCGCGGCCGCCCAGGTCAAGGCCGGTGGTCGGCTCATCCATGATGAGCAGCTCGGGATCTCCCATCAGCGCACGGGCGATCAATACGCGGGTGCGTTCGCCTTCGGACAGTCGCCACATCTCCTTGCCTTCCAGATAGGAGACGCGAAAATCACGCAGCAGCTGGCGGGCGCGGGCATATTCCTCGTCCGTATAAGTATCACGCCAGCGCCCAGTCACGGCGGACAGGCCGGTGACCACGGCGTCCAGCGGGTCCTCGAACTCAGGGAACTGCCGGCCCAGGTCGGCAGAGGCGAGACCGATGCGGGTGCGCAGCTTGAATACGTCGTATTTGCCGAGCTGGTGGCCGAGAATGAACACGCGGCCTTCCGAGGGGAAGGTGCGGGTGGCCAGCATGCCGACCGCGGTGGATTTGCCGATGCCGTTCGGACCGAACAGCACCCAACGCTCCCCCGCGTTGATGGTGAGGTTCACGTCGGTGATAATGACACGACGGTTACGCCGGAATTCGACGTTGTCGAGTTGGAGGACGGTGTTTGTCATGAGTGAAATGCTAACTATGATTCGCGATCTGAGGACTCCCCTCAGTCACCTACGGTGACAGCTCCCCTCAAAGAAGGGGAGCCAAGAGACAATATTCTGGCTCCCCTCCCTGAGGGGAGCTGGCCGGCGCAGCCGGACTGAGGGGGGCACTCGTTGCAGCGCTACTTACTTCTTCTGCTCGTCGAGCACGGACTGGTAGACTTCCACGGTCTTGTCGGCGATGGTCTCCCAGCTGAACACGTCGCGGGCGCGTTCGTAGCCGGCCTGTCCCATCTTCTTGGCGAGTTCGGGGTCAGCCATGATCTTGTCGATAGCGGCGGCCATATCGTGTACAAACTTGTCCGGATCGGTGGGGGTGCCGGTGCCGTCGTGCAGCTGGTCAATCGGGACCAGATAGCCGGTTTCGCCGTCGACCACGACTTCCGGAATACCGCCGGTGGCGGATGCGACGACCGGCAGACCGCAGGCCATGGCCTCAAGGTTCACGATGCCGAGCGGCTCATAAATGCTCGGGCAAATGAAGGCATCACAGCCGTGTTCCAAAGCATTCAGCTCAGGCTTCGGCAGCATTTCTTCAATCCAGACGATGTTGCCGCGCTCCTCATCCAGCTTGGCGAACGCGGTCTTGACCTCTTCGGCGATTTCCGGGGTGTCGGGCGCTCCCGCGCACAGCACCACCTGAATGTCCTTGGAAATCAGATGTAGGGCCTTGAGCAGGTATGGCAGACCCTTCTGACGGGTGATGCGGCCCACAAACAGCAGGGTGGGCTTCGAACGGTCGATGTTGTAACGATCGAACACCTTCCAGCCCGGGTCGTCAGGGGCCGGGGTGGCGAAGTCGGCCATGGTGATGCCGTTGTACACCACGACGACCTTGTCCGGGTCGAGGTTCGGGTAGGCGGTCAGAATGTCCTTGCGCATACCGCCGGACACGGCGATCACACGGTCGGCGTGCTCGTAAGCATCCTTCTCAGCCCAGGAGCTCAGATTGTAGCCGCCGCCGAGCTGCTCACGCTTCCACGGGCGGAACGGCTCCAGAGAGTGCGCGGTAATAACCAATGGAGTGCCGTGCAGCATCTTGGCCAGGTAGCCCGCCAGGCAGGCATACCAGGTGTGCGCGTGGATGATGTCGGCGTCCACATCATTGGCGATCTGCAAATCAACGCCGAAGGTCTTCAATGCGGGGTTGGCATCAGCCAGCTCAGAAGGCGTGTCATAGCCGACGACCTTCAAGCTGCCCTTAGCATCGGCAGCATTCGGGATAGCAGGAATGTCCGCCTCGGTGCGCTTGCCATCAAACGCACGAACAGTTACGTCGATGCGCTCGGCAAGCACCTTGGACAGTTCCTCGGCGTGTACGCCGGCCCCACCATAGACATGCGGCGGGTATTCGCGGGTTAGAATATCAACTTTCATCGGACTGCCTCTCCTTCGTGCGTCAGAAAGAAACTCAAGCACTTCTTACTTTAGGGCACCGCATACAAGAAAACGCACAACTTCCGTCGTGCGTTTTGCTTTTCAAGCCGGATTCACCAGGCAAAAGATCAGACTGCCGTGCCGTTCTGATCCAAATTCGGATTATGCTTGGAATCGCCAGCCGTAAAGAACAGGCTCAGCACACCCACAATGAACACCGCGGAAACGGTGATGATCAGCCACATCGGATGGCTTGGCAGCCACATAACCACGAAGAACGCGATAATCGCGATGGCGATCAGCGTCCAGCTGCCCACACGGAACCACTGACGCAGCGAATGCGGTGCCTTGAACATCTTCGGATTCGTGTAGTTCGGGTTAGTGGTCAGCAGGGTTTCGGTGTCCGCAATCGTACCGCCGCTGGGCTTCCATTCGGTGCCGTCGGTGCCGTCCTGCAGACGCTGGGACTTCTGCTGCAGCTGGTATTCGTCAATCATTCCCGAACGGCCACGGCCACGGGTCTGGTCATACTGCGACGGCACTCCCCTGCGGCCTGCTTTGGCTTGGGCACGGCGTTCTGCACGATTCGGCATTTCACTACTCCTGTTTCGACGGTGACACTGTTGGCTATATTACTCGCTTATCGGCGGCAATTTGCCACCCCCGGGTTCAATTTGTAAGCGCAACGCTTGTGTTCGGGCTGGCTGCCTTCGATTGTAGCCTGGCGATCTCCTCGTCC